>CAMYKC010000175.1 GCA_947258865.1 uncultured Lysobacterales bacterium | reverse complement strand
CCGGCTAAGCACCTCGCCGATATCCTGGTACCACTGCGCGCCCACCATGTCGATGAAGCCGATACCCGTTTTCATCGGCGGGTGATGGATCGCGATCAGCGTGGGCTTGTCCGACTCCGACAGGGTTTCTTCCAGCCACTGCAGGCGGCGCGGGCCGAAGTATGGCAATTCACTGTTGTCGTAATGGCTATTGAGCATCAGGACGCGGAAAGGAAAATCGTCGATGGCGTACTGGTAATGTGGCGGCTTGCCCGGGAACATCGGTGTATGCCGGAAATAGCCCCACATGATGTCCGGATCGTCGTGGTTGCCCGGCATCAGGTAAACGGGCATTTCCAGCGGTGAAATCAGATCCCGGAAATGCGAATAGGTGACCGGCCCGGGGTGTTCCACCAGGTCGCCCGTGATCAGCACCGCGTCCGGCCTTGGCCGCATGGCGTTGATCTGCGACACGGTTTCCGCCAGGTGCCGGGCCGTGTCGGCCTGGCCATACAGAAGCGTACCCCTTTCGACAACGTGCGTATCTGTTATTTGAACCAGTACGGTCAAATGATTCTCCGTTTGACTCCTTTTAGTTTAGCTCAGAATTTCCTTACGATCCGGCTTGTAGTGATTTCGCGACTGCCGGTCATTTCTGAACACGTCGATCTGATGCTCGATCCCGGCCTGGATCGCCCGCTGCAGGGTCCAGGCGACCTCGAAGCGATTGAGGTAGACATAATCCGCCCCGGCATCGTAAACCCGGTGGATTTCATCGGTCGCGATCGCGTTGGCGATAATGGCCGCGTTGGGCGCCATCTCACGCACCACGTGCACCAGCGACTTGTTGTCGATGCCGCGCAACAGGTCGTCCGGGATGGTGCACACGATCACCTGGCACTGGTTGAGCCCGAGGTGGTGCAGCGTTTCCGGATTGGCCAGGTCGCCGTACTTGACCGTCGCGCCGGTGGCGGCAATGCCGGGGTGCAGCGCCACGTTGAAATCAATCACCAGGGTCTCGCGTACCAGGTCCATATCGCTTAGCGTCAGGTTATAAAGCAGGGACGAGGCGTCGCGGTGAAAGCCCAGAAGAGCCAGCTTGTAGCCTTTGCCCTCATCGTGGGAAAGTTCTGGCGGCGCCTTGAAACCAAATTTCTCCAGCAGCGGCCGGACCCAGCCATGGATCTCGTAGGCCTTGCCGTACATCACCGGTGTCGCCAGCGCGGTAATCACGAAGGCGAAAATCACGGCACTGGTCAGGGCCGGGCTGAGGTGCCCCAGTTTCACACCGAGGAAGGCGATGACCAGGCCAAATTCAGAGATCTGCGCGAGGCGCACCGAACTGACCTGCGCGTTGCGCTGATCCACGCCGGTGAAATAGAACAGCGGGAAGAAGATGAACTGGCGGGCCAGGATGGCGAGCACGGCCAGCGCCACGGCCACGATTATCACGTCGATGCTCTCGGGCATGGGGATGCTGATACCCAGGGCCACGAAGAACAGCGTGATGAAGAAATCCTTCACCGTGGCGACCTTGGTGATGATCTCGGTCGACGACGGCAGGTTGGCGATGCTGGCGCCGGCAATCAGCGCGGCCATGCCCGAACCGACCGCCATGTGAAAGTTCTTGCCGTAAGTCGCCATGAAAATATTGTCGAGATTGACGCCGAGAAAAACCACGACGAAGCACCAGGCCAGGGCGCCGAGCAGGGTCATCTCCGGTGTCTTGGCGATCCACACGAAAGCGCGGCCGACGAACGACAAGGCGACGACGACGGTCATCAGGGAGAGCAGCAGGATGCCCAGGAAGGACATTGCGATCAGGCTGATTTCAGGGTTCTGCAGGTTGGGCTGGATCAGAATTGCGACGATCACCCAGATGTCCTGGAAAATCAGGATGCCCAGCGCCAGCCGCCCGGGCACGGTGTCGAGCTCGAAATGCTCCTGAAACAACTTCACCACCAGCAGCGTCGAGGAGCCGGCGATGATCACACCCATGTAGATCGCGGCATAGGGGCTGTCGGCCAGCATACTGCCGCCGATGCCGAGCCAGAGCATCAGTTTCACGGACAAGGCGCCGAACAGGATGGTCAGGGGGTATTGCAGCAGCCCGGTGACGATGATCGCTTTACCGCTGCCCAGAATCTTCTTGAAGTCAATTTCCAGGCCGATCAGGAACAACAGAAAAATGAAGCCGAGCTGGGCGATGGTGTCGATGTTGACCGGGTCGGTAACCTGCTTCAGACCGATCGGCCCGATCAGAACTCCGGCCAGCAGGAAGGCTGCAATGCTGGGTATCTTCAAGCGGGTGAAAATCACCCCGAGCACGCCGGCGGTCAGCAGGCTAAGGCCGATGTCGCGCACCAGCGAGGGCATGGCGCCGCCTGCGGCCCAGGCAGCGGGCGCCGCCAGGAGCAAGCCAATGGACACCATCGCGTACATCAATAATTGTCCAGGCGCGCGGCCGGGCAGTCGGCTCATTTCTTCTGGTTCCTCTCAAGCGGGCGGAAGTCGCAGCCTAGCATAAAGATTTCAGCGCCAAATTTGTAGTGTTGTGTGAGCGCGGGCATGACCGGCGCCTTTTCCACTTGATTTTTACGCATTGGAGCTGTGCTATTATCTCGACACTTTCCGCCAGGCATGATAACGGTTTCCGGCACGATGTCGCTCGACACGGTACTCAAGTCCATCATTGCATTGCTCCCGGTGATCGCGCTGGTGATCGTGTTGTTCCGTCTTGACAGCCACCGCTTGCTCGGCACGCATATCATGGCGCGCATTTTTCTTGCCGGTTGCATCAGCGCCCTCGTCGCCTCGTACGCCAACGCTTTTGCCATCGAATCGCTCGGGCTCGAATTTAACCTTTATACCCGCTACGTGGGACCGTTGATCGAAGAAACCCTGAAGGCCAGCATTCTGGTCTACCTGTTCCGGACCAATCGGATCGGTTTCATTATCGACGCGGGCATCCTCGGTTTCACGGTGGGCGCGGGCTTCTCGTTCGTCGAGAACATCTATTATCTGAATATGGCGTCCGACGCCCATTACGGCGTATGGGCGGTGCGTGGTTTTGGCACTGCGATCATGCATGGCGGCGCCACGGCCCTGTTTGCCATCGTGGCCGAAACAATGACCGAGCGGCACCTGAAAATGAACCCGCTGCTTTACATACCGGGCCTGATCGTGGCTTTTTTACTGCACTCGATCTTCAACCATTTTCCGATTTCACCCGTGCTGTCTACTATCGTCACGCTGCTGATCCTGCCGACCATCCTGTTCCTGCTGTTCGAGCGCAATGAGACCACCATCCACAATTTTCTTGAGATGGATTTTGCTACCCACCGGAAGTTGCTCAAGCAAATTCAGCATGGTGAATACACCGGCTGCGAAGCCGGACGCTTCCTGAAAGACATGCAGGAAAAACTCGCCGGCCCGGTGGCCGAGGAAATGCGGCAATACTTCTGCGTGCACACCGAGTTGGTACTGAGTGCCGAAAGCATCCTGCTGGCGCGTGAAAAAGGCATCGATGTCGAGATTGGCAAGGAAATACATGGGCAGTTGACCCGCATGCATGCGCTTGAAAAACACATTGGCAAAGCCGGGCTGCGGGCCCTACGTCCGCACCTGCAGTTCACGGCCAAGGATATGTGGGAAATCCACCTTCTCGAAGGTGACCAGGCGTGAGGCCGTTACGGGAAGCCGCTACTTGAGTTCGAGGAACAGGCGCCGGTTCATATAGGCGATGCGCCCGCCCAGCGTGCGGGCCACCAGTTCGTGGATCGAGGCCGCCAGCTTCAGGTTTTCCACGTCCAGCCGCGCGAGGTTTTCCGGGCTCAGGTGGTACAAGACCGAATTTTCGTCGGCGATGACCGTGGCGGTGCGTTGCCGTTCAGGCGTATACGCGGAGAGTTCACCGATCAGGGATCCGGGGCGGAATTTCTTAACCCGCTTGAAACCGTTTTGCTCCGTGCCGATCAGGGCTGTCATCGAGCCTCTTTCCAGCATGTAAAGCCCAGTGTCCTCATCACCCTGTTCAAACAGTATTTCGCTTGCGGTAACCTCGACCCGCGTCATGTGGTCGACCAGTAAGTCGACTTTTTCTTCATCATGGAAAATCCGGTCCAGGTGGTCGTGGATGGTGTTGGCGCCCGATTCGGTGGAATGGCTTTCCAGCAACAGATCTTCCATGTATTCGACCGCGTAGTCGGCGTCCGGGAAGATCAGCGGTTCGCCGTGATCATAGCTCACGGCATCCAGCATCAGCAGGCTGTCTCTCGTCTCGCGCCCGACGCCGGAATAGATCAACCGAACCCCGGACATTTCGCAAATCGCCCTGATCTGGACAAAGGTATTGAGCGCCGAGATATCGATACCGGTTACGCGTTTTAAGTCCAACAGGATCACCTTGTAATGGCCGGTCCTGATGTGTGCATCGTCACGAATCGTGTCGAGGATCGCGTTGGCGGTTCCGAAAAACAGGAAACCGCGGAGCGTGTACACCAGGCTTTCTCCGCCGTGTTGGTCAAGCAACTGGTTATTGTTCTGGGATCGCTCCACCGAACTGCGGTAATTGACGAGCGAGTACTGGCCCTGGACGGCGCTGATCATGCTGTAACGCAGCACGAACAGCAGCAGCGCCAGCAGGATGCCGACCGCTATTCCAGTCATGAAGCCCAGAAAAATAACGGTTCCGAGGATGATCAGCACGATGGCGAAATCGATGGGCTGGAAGCCCCTCACGTTCTCATACAGCCACTCATAAAACAGCTGGGAGGCGAACAGAAAAACTGTCGCGCCAACCACCAGCTTGGGCATCCAGGGGATGATGGCGCTGCCGAAAACCGCCATCACTACGCAAACGGCGCTGGTGATAATCGGCATCCAGCGGCTCGACGCGCCAAATTGTTCATACAGAGTCGGTGCGATCCTCGGAGGACGTATCAAGATCCTGACTGCCCGAGGCCATCAGGGCTGACAATGACATCGACTGGGTGAGCAAAGCCAGGAACGCGATGGTGAGAATCTGGGGCACTACCGACAATACAAAAGAAGTATCTACCTGGCTCAGGGACAAGCCGGAGAGCAGCCCCAATGCCCCACCAGTATCCACCGGAATATCGAAAAGCCAGCCCGCATCGATCAATTGCTGCTTGCCGAGGCCCTGGAAAGCAGCCACCCCGTAAAAGATGATGACCAGGAGCAGCGACGCTGCCGGCAGCGCCCAGGCCCGCATCAGTTTGGTGATCGCGATCAGTAAAAAAATCGCCCCGGCCACGATTAACAAGAGCCTGGAAATGTTGTTGGGGTCTGAGAGCGCAGCGCCCAGTTCCGAAATGGGCCGGTCAACCGCAACCCCGACACCTGCCTCGAGCAGCAGCCAGCCAATGCCCGCCATGAAACCGCAGATCACCGGGTATGGCATCAATTCCAGCAAGCGGGTCAGGCGATAGTGGCCAATCACCCAGAAAAATCCGGCCACGGCCAGCGCCGAAAGCGCCATCACCATCAGCATCGTGGACAGGCCCGCCGACGTGGCCGCCCCTTCGCCCATGTAGCCGACCATCAGGGCGGCAATCGAGGCAAGAATGACCACCGCCTGTTCGTCAAGACTGACGATGTGCAAGGGTTTTTCAGAGGTAATGGCAACGAACAAGCCCAACAGGGCCCAGCCACAGAGCAGGATTACCACCAGCAATGGCAGGAATGGAGCCAGGGCGCCGGCAAAAATGACCGTGGCGAAGGCGTAGCACCACAGGGCGTTGTCCAACCCATCGAAAATGCCCAGCGAGACGTCGGCGATCAGGGACTTGGATCGGTAGCCTGTTGTCCGGATTTTTATCATTGTGCCGCTATGTTAAGCGAAATTGGCTGTTACTGGTACGTTCTGCCGCCATGCTTCAGCCAACCGCCGACATGGCGCCCGGCCGGATCGTGATGGGTCCAGTGAATGACTCCGCCTTTCGGGTTCCATTCATACTCGCCAAAGAACTCCACAGCGTCCCCGATTTTCAACCCACTGATCCGGGGCGCCAGATCGATGTTGTGCGCGATGAGCAGGGATTGTCCCGTGTCGAGCTGCAGTATGAACCGCTGGTGGCGTGACCCTTCGATGTCATCCTTCAGTATTTTTGAAACCGAGCCACTGCCCTGAACCTGGATGTCACTCTGCCTGTTCTCCCAGGCTTGCTGCAGGATGCTGCCGGTATGTTGGGAGGATGGTGGAGAGCCGGATGTGAATATATCCTGGTTCTGGATGTAGCCATAAACCAGGAGACCCAGGACGATGAATACAACGTATTTTTTCATGGGGCCATGGGGATTTGTTGATGGAAAAGGGAGCCTGCCGGGCAGTATACCAAGCGCAAAGTCATGGCCGATTACTGCAGCGGGACGATGCCAATCGGCAATTCGTCGAATTCAACGGGTGGGTTTTCCTGCCACAGGGCATCGCTGTACTTGATGAACACCACCCCGGAAGAGTGAGATTTCAGGGACTGCTTGCCCGTTTTTGACAAAACGTGAACGGCCGCGCCGGAGCCTTCGGTCAGCTGGATGGTGAGGCCCTTGATCTTGGGCGGTGGCTGCCCCTGCATGTTTGCCAGCGCCGTCAGTGCTTCTTCGAACTGCGGCACCAATCCCATCAACCCCTGGTAGGAAGTGCTGGTGCTGGTCAACCGTTTGGCGGAATAGCCAATCACCAGCTGTAACGTACCCTTGGGCTGGTTGCTGAGCAGCGCCAGGTTGGCCCAATCCGGCTGATCCGGAAATTCGATAACGCCGTTCTCATCAGGGCTGAAATTCTCCCAGCCGCTTGAAGTCTTGATCTTGAATTCAATAGCCTGCGGGGCAACTTCCGGATTGGTGGAACTGATGATCATGCTGGGAATGACCAGGTCCAGATGCTTAAGAGATTTAAACAACTCCAGGTAACTGCTGACCATCGAGTAAGGCAGTTGGGCTTTGTCCTGTGCGCTTATTGCCGGGGGCAATACCGTCAGTAACAAGGCCATCAGGAAAGATGAGAGTTGTCTCGGTACCACAAATTCCATTGTGCCACAGCTGCCTGCGGTGAGTAGCCCCAGCCCAGGTCCGCACCGGGGCTTTTCAGTATGCAGTGAAAATGCTGTTTATAGTTGGATAATCAAATCCTAGTATGTCAACAAGTGAATCATCAACGGGAGAAATATCATGAAAGCTGTTGGCTATATCAAATCCCTGCCAATCAATGACCCTGAGTCTTTGGTGGATATCGAACTGCCTCAGCCTATTGCACACGGGTACGACTTGCTCGTGAAGGTCAAAGCGGTTGCGGTTAATCCGGTGGATTACAAAATTCGGCAGAAAGTCTCTCCTGCCGAGGGTAACTACAAAGTGCTTGGCTGGGATGCAGCAGGTGAAGTTGTCGCTACGGGAGAAACGGCTACGCAATTCAGGCCGGGCGACATGGTTTATTACGCCGGCGATCTCAACCGCCAGGGCAGCAATGCCGAATATCAGCTGGTTGACGAGCGCCTTGTCGGCACCAAACCCAAAAGCCTGTCCGACGCTGAGGCCGCCGCGCTACCCCTGACAGCAATCACAGCCTGGGAAATGCTGTTTGAGCATCTGTCCATACAACAGCGATTTCCGGATTTGCCGGGGCCGGATTCGACGGAGAAGTCCGCTGAGCTGATCCTGGTTGTCGGTGCAGCAGGTGGTGTCGGCTCAATTTTTCTGCAGTTGGCCAAGGCCATCACGGGCGCCACCGTTATTGCCACCGCATCACGAGAAAGCTCGCGAGCCTGGGTGAAGAAGCTGGGCGCGGATCACGTGGTTGACCATACCAAACCTCTTCCACCACAGATCGAGGGCCTGGGGATCGGCCAGGTAACGCACGTTGCCAGCCTGAACGGCACCGGATCTTATTTCGAGAGCTATACGGAACTGCTGGCGCCGTTCGGGAAGATTGCGATGATCGATGATCCAGGTACGCCATTGGATGTGATGAAGCTGAAGTTAAAAAGCCAGTCGTTACACATCGAGTTTATGTTCGCTCGCTCCATGTTCAACACGGCGGATATGGACGAGCAAGGCCGTTTGCTGAACCGCGTATCAGATCTGATCGACCAGGGCTATATTCAAACCACCGTTGGTAAAAACCTGGGCGCCATCAATGCCGACAACCTGAAGGCGGCGCACGAGGAATTGGAATCCGGCCGGTCAATCGGAAAGATTGTCCTGCAAGGCTTTTAAACCAACTGAAACTAATTAAGTGAGTAAACGCACATGGCTAAATTAACCATCGTTTCCAAAATCACCGCCAAAGCCGACACAATTGATCTGGTGAAAGCTGAGCTTGAAAAGCCGATCGATATAATCTGTGCTGAAGAGGGCTGCCTGCAAATTCAATCCGTAAGCAATCCCGTCAAGTACTCGTTTCAAGACTAGAGTTTTTGGTTGCCGAGTTGATTGAAACGCAAACACTATGACTTGACGTTTGTGGCTTAATCCTTCCTGAACAGCATCAAACTTTACGGAATTACAGTCTCGCTCATGGCAGCGGATACAGAATCCGCTA
Source organism: uncultured Lysobacterales bacterium (assembly GCA_947258865.1). GTDB lineage: Bacteria > Pseudomonadota > Gammaproteobacteria > Xanthomonadales > SZUA-36 > CAMYKC01. Next base: position 212 of record CAMYKC010000175.1, on the reverse strand, counting down.
TAGTTAATCAGGTCACCGGTTAAAAGCGCCGGCATCAATAAATTAGCGGATCATGAATTCCCCACGCATCAAGCAGTCTTTAATTCTTCTTTTCCTGGCGCTGCACGGCGGCATGCCCCTTGAAGCCCAGGTGGCTACCATCAGTCTGGTTACGGATTCAGAAAATGTTGCGCCCGGCGAGCAAGTGACCCTGGAAATCATCGGCGATTTTG
>CAMYKC010000174.1 GCA_947258865.1 uncultured Lysobacterales bacterium | reverse complement strand
GGTCTGGATGCTGTAGACGTGCCTGGGGCCAACATCGTGACGGTAACGCGCGCACACCATGGCGTTGGCCTCGGCGTTGAGTGAAAGAGCCCATAGCCAGTTATAACCCGTCAGGTCCATGTAACGATCCGCATGTTCGGACAGCGGGCTGCCATAAAATGTGGACATACCCCTCATACGCGCTTCCTGCAGCCCCTCGCGCCGCGTATCAACGACTTTCACCTTGATATCGTTGACCATCAAGGCCTCACCCAGCATCAGGGCCACTTTGTTGGACGCGGTCAGCAAAACACCCTGCTCTCCGCGGCTGGACAGCCCCAGGCGGCGGGCGAGCACCCCGGCGGTAAGGCTGTATACGACCACGGTGCCGATGATCATGACGAAGGTCATCGGCACGATCAGCGATGCATTCTCGACCTCGCCCTCGAGACGGATAGCGAACAGTGAGGAGATCGCAGCCGCCACGATTCCCCGCGGTGCAATCCACGCCAGCAATGCCCCTTCACGAAAATTGACGCTCGTGCCAAGGCTGGACAACAAAACACTCAGAGGACGGGCGATGAAGAACGCTACGGCCAGTACCAGAAGCGACGGCATGCCAATCGCCACAACCTGGTCCATGTTCAGCCTGGCCGCCAGCATGATGAATAACATGGAAATGAGCACTACCGTCAAGTGTTCCTTGAAGGACAGCAGTTCCTCCACGTTGAGGTCTTTCATGTTGGCCATGACCAGACCCATGACCGTTACGGCAATCAGGCCGGATTCCTTGCCCAGTGCGTTGGAAGCTGTGAAAACGAGCAGCACGAAGGCGAGGCCCGCATAATTTTGCAGGTAGTCCGGGAACATGTGCCTTTTAAGCATGTGCCCCAGCGTGACCCCGGCTGCCACACCCCAGACGGTCCCAATCGTGATCACCTTGATGAATTCCAGCCAGGACTCAGACTGGTGCCCGGTCACGAGCATCTCGAAGATCAAGACCGCCAGAACCGCCCCGATGGGATCAACGAGAATACCTTCCCAGCGCAGGATGTTGGCTACCCGGGCTGTCGGCTGGATGCTGCGCAACATGGGCATGATCACCGTTGGCCCGGTGACTGAGACCAACGCGCCAAACAACAGCGAAAGTTTCCATTCCAGGCCAACGATGAAATGGGCCGCAACACTCATCACGCCCCAGGTGACAATGACACCAATGCTGGTCAGATTACGGATGATCCGGGCGACATTACGTATATCGGAGAATCGCAGGGTCAGGCTGCCTTCGAACAGGATGATCGCCACACCGAGCGAGATGACAGGAAACAGCAGATCGCCCAGGAACTCATCCGGTTCCAAAAGCCCGAAAACCGGGCCGAGCAACAATCCTGCAAGCAATAACGGAAGAATCGCCGGAAGCCGCATGCGCCAAGCCAGCCACTGGCACAGCACGCCCAGTGTCAACAAAAGAGCAATTTGCAAGGCAAGATCAATTCCCGGCGGCATGATGGAAGATTTCCTGGATAAGTCCGGCAAGGATACAATAAGCCGTTGTGCAAGGGACTCGACAGTGAACGACAGAGCAGAAAAAACAACCCATTTTGGTTACCAGGAAGTACCGGTCCGTGAAAAGACCGGCCGGGTGCGCGAAGTTTTTGAATCCGTGGCGGGCAATTATGACCTGATGAACGACCTGATGTCGCTGGGCATTCACCGCGCCTGGAAACTGGATTTTACGGCCAACAGCGGTGTCAGGCTGGGTGATCGGGTCCTTGACCTGGCTGGCGGCACCGGCGACATCGCCGCGCTGATGAGCAAGCAGGTCGGCGCCAACGGGCAGGTCGTCCTGACCGACATCAATGAAGCCATGCTTGGCGTCGGACGGCGCCGGCTCGAAGACAAGGGTCTCGTCGGTAATGTCGGCTATGCACTGGTCAACGCGGAACACCTGCCGTTCGGTGACGGCGAATTCGATGCGGTGACCATCGCATTCGGATTGCGCAACGTGACCGACAAGGAAGCGGCCTTGCGCGAAATGTGCCGCGTGTTGCGTCCGGGTGGAAAGGCGTTGATCCTGGAATTTTCAGCGGTGGAAAAAGAGCCTCTCAAGGCTCTTTACGACGCCTGGTCATTCGGTATCCTGCCGGTGCTGGGCAAGTTGGTGGCTGGTGATGAGGAGAGCTATCGTTACCTCGCCGAGAGCATTCGCAAGCACCCGCGGCAGGAAGACCTGGCCGGGATGATGCGGGATGCGGGTTTCGAAGACGTGCGCTACCGCAACCTCACCGGGGGTATCGTGGCCATACACAGCGGAGTTCACGCCTGACCATGCCTGAGTACAAGACACCCCTGCCGGGGATCCTCGCCGCCATGCTGGAGACGGGCATCAACCGGATTCTGGCCCTGGACGAGAATACGCCTGATCGATTGCAGCGCCTGGATGACCGCATGCTGCGACTGGACCTGGAAGGCGTCGGCATTACCCTGTTTTTTGCATTCAACAGCCAGCGGGTGGAGGTCGGTACCCATTCGGACTACGAACCGGATACGGTCATCAGCGGCTCACCGGCCGCATTATTCTCGATGGCGTTACCTGACGAAGCCGGCTATTGGGGCACTCCCGAATCTCGCGTGACCATTACCGGCGACGCCAATCTGGCCCGTGACCTGGAACGCCTGTTTTCTCGCCTCGATCCCGACTGGGAGGGCAGCCTGTCGCGCCTGTTAGGAGACGTTTGGGGTCACCAGGTTGCCGCCGGCCTGCGGGCCGGGGCTGGTCAATTCCGGGAATCGGCCGACAGCGCCGGAGAGATGATCGGCGAATTCCTCAAGCGCAGCCAGGGACCACTGGCCAATCCGGCTGAAATCCAGGCGTTTGCCGATGGGGTGGAAGAAATCCGGGATGCGGTTGAACGGCTTGAATCCAAGATCGCTGATCTCGAAGAATCGGAGGAAAACCCATCATGATTCATTCGGTCCGGCAATTCGCGCGGATGTTGAAAATCAGCGCGATTCTCTCCCGGTACCGCCTGGATGAATTTCTGGAAGAGACACAGCTGTATCGTCCGATGCGCCTGTTGCGCCTGATCGCACCCTTGGCAAAGCCGGACATTGCTGATAAACCACGAGGGGAAAGGCTACGCCTGGCTTTGAACGAGATGGGCCCGATCTACGTGAAGTTCGGGCAGATCATCTCGACCCGCCGGGACCTGGTTGCGTCTGATATTGCCGATGAGCTGGCCCTGTTGCAGGACCAGGTGCCTCCCTTCCCTGGCGAAGACGCACAGGCAATCGTGGAAAAGACCCTGAAAAAGCCAGTATCGGAATTGTTCAGCTTCTTCGACCTGAAACCTCTTGCTTCCGCCTCCATCGCCCAGGTTCACGCGGCCACCCTGCCAGATGGAAAAGACGTGGTTGTGAAGGTGGTTCGTCCCGGTATTCGAAAACAGATTCGCCGCGACATCGACCTGCTGTTGGCCATGGCGGGTCTTGCTGAAAAATACTGGGAAACCGGTTCCCGGGTGCGGCCCCGCGAGTTCGTCCGGGAATTCGAAACCTTTGTTTTCGATGAACTGGACATGAACCGGGAAGCCGCCAACGCATCCGCTCTGCGCCATAATTTCGAGGATTCGAAGGAATTGTATATCCCTGAAATCTACTGGCCTTACTGCAAGGAGCAGGTGCTGGTGATGGAACGCATACATGGCATTGCAATAAGCGATGTCCAGGGTTTGCGCGAAGCCGGAGTCAACATGGAGCGGTTGGCCAAGATGGGTATCCGCGTTTTTTACACGCAGGTTTTCCGCGATAACCTGTTTCATGCCGACATGCATCCCGGCAACATCTTCGTGGATGTCAGTGACCCGGAAAACGCCAGCTTTATCGCACTCGATTTCGGCATCGTCGCCAGCCTGACTCCAAAAGATCTCTACTACATTTCGGAAAACTTCCTGGCCCTGTTTAACCGTGACTACTTCCGCGTGGCCCACCTTCACTGGGAGGCCGGCTGGGTGCCGCACGATACCCGGCTGGACGAGTTGGAGGCTTCTGTGCGCGCCGTGGGTGAGCCCAATTTTTCACGGCCCCTCGACGAGATATCTTTTGGCGAGCTGATGCTGAAACTGTTCCAGGTGGCTTACCGCTTCAAGCTCAATATCCAGCCGCAGCTGATCATGCTGCAGAAGACATTGCTTAACATCGAAGGTCTCGGCCGCGAGCTCTACCCAGAACTCGACGTGATGGCTGTATCCAAGCCGGAACTCGAACGCATCCTGCGCGAGAAACACGGCTTCGACCATGCCGCCAAGGATCTTCGCGAGCGGCTTCCCGGCTGGCTCAGCCAGGCGCCGGATATGCCCGGCCTGTTCTACGACTACCTGAAGCAGGCTACCGAGGGAAAACTGATCACAAAGCTGGACCCCAAGGACCTCGAGCAACTCAGGAAAAGCGATTTGGATTTGAACCGCCGGATCATCGGGGCCACCAGCGGATCAGCCCTGTTATTCAGCGGTGCATTGCTGATCGGCCTGGAAGTGGGCCCATGGTACCTGCTCGGAACTTCCGTTCCGGGACTGCTGCTGATGGTGACCGGAGCATGGTTATTGGTCAGGGCGCACAGGCGATAATCGCCGCTGGCACTGGGCAATCAGCCCTGGTCTGGCGCGTTGCGGCAAAAACGCTCGCTAGGGGTGACCGGCCGACGTTGCCGGTATAGTGGGTCATGGTCCGCATTAACGATCAATATCAGAAAATCAACCTTACCGGCTTTTTATAAAGAAAGATTATTAGCATTCTCCGATAGCCGTATCAGCAGTGACGGAGTGATCGTCATCAAGGCTCAAAGCCATCGAACGCAGGAAAAGAACCGCAGCGATGCCATCTCCAGGCTTCGCCAACTCGTCCTCGAAGCGACCCAGGTAAGCAAGAAGCGGATTCCCACCCGTCCGGGACGGGCGGCAAAAGAAAAACGCCTGGAATCAAAAAAGAAACGTTCGACACTAAAGAAGCTCCGTTCGAAGTACCATGAATAGAAGCTGAGCCTGACAGGAATCACATTATGGAATGGAAAATATTTGCCACGGTATTCGTCAGCGTTTTCGTCGCGGAAATGGCAGACAAAACCCAGCTGGTAACGCTGTTGTTCGCTTCCAATAAAGACGTGAGTAAATGGACTGTCTTTTACGGCTCCGCTTCCGCACTGATCCTGACCAGCGCCATTGGAGTGATGGTCGGAGCGCTGCTGGCGCAGACGATCAGCGTCAAGTTTATGTCTCTTATTGCCGGAACCGGATTCATATTGATTGGTGTCTGGACGCTCTATCACGGTTTTTCGCAAGTGCAGTGAGCACCGAAATTTCGACGCCAGTTCTGCTGCTGGCCAGTGCAGCTGTAGCGGGTGACACGATCTGCGTTTTTAATCAAAGAAAAAAAATTCAAATGGACTTGCAATTTCGATTCTTTGTCACTATACTTACCAGTAAGTAAGTTAGAGAGCCGATCATGACCCAGGCAAGCAACACAAGAGAGCAGATCATCGACAAGGCGTTCCAGCTGATGCTGCAACGCGGTCTGAATGGTTTCAGCTACCGGGATATTTCCGAACCGCTGGGTGTGAAGAATGCGGCCATTCACTATCACTTCCCCAACAAGATGGATCTCGTCAAGGCTTTGATCGACGAAAATCACCAGGTACTCCGCAAGGGTACGGCCGAGTTCATGGCCTACGGTGGTCCTGCAAGGCCACAACTGGAAGGTTTGTTCGCTTTTGCGATGAGCCAATGCAAATGCGGGCGGCCCATCTGCATGGTCGGAGCATTGGCAATCGATTACGATGATCTGAGCGACGAGATCAAGCGCGCCAACGACTATTTCATGAAGGACTCAGTTGCCTGGCTGACCAAGGTTATGGACATTGGGCGCAGCCAGGACGAATTCCATTTCGAAGGCGAAGCGGAGTCAAAGGCGGTTTCCATCCTGGCGATGATCCAGGGAGCCAGACAAATGGCCCGGGTACACGACCTGGATTATCTCGAAAGAATTTTTGACCAGATCCGTACGGATCTTGGAATTGTTGACTGAAAAAAATTTGCGTATGGAACTTACTTATTAGTAAGTATAAGGAGAGTAAAGATGAAGACACATTCAATTGCACTGCCCCGTATAGACGCCGCAAGCAAGTCTCGCGCCATGGAACCGGCCCGGAATCTGAGCCATGTTCTTTGTGTTGCGAGCAGGTTTTTCGTTGCCGCGGTCCCTGCCCTGGCCCTGGTCGTTGGAGCCGCCTTCGTGTTCCTCGGCCTGGCCATCGAGTCGGAAAAACCGGCGAACTTGCTTGCCCTGGCCACCGGAATTACCTTGCCGGTGCTCGCAATGCTGAGTTCCTTCGTGGCTGTTGAGATTGCAGTCGTGGCCGCTGCGCTGGTTGCCGCCTGGATAGCCGCACTCATCTACGCAATATCGCCAGCCATCGCGCCACGTTGAGCAGGCTCATCAATGATGCGGAAACATAGGTCATGGCGGCTGCTCTCAGCAGCCGCCTGGCATGAGGCTCGTCTACCGGGTAAAGAACTTCCTGATCCCGCATCATCGGGAGGGCGCGCCCGAAACTTGCATCGAACTCCGTCGGCAGCGTCAATGCGTGAACGGCAACCGCTGAGCCGAGCGTCAGCAGCCCGCAAAAGATCGTCAACAGGCCCGCCACGGGCAATCGGGTGATGCCGATAATCAATGGTGTGGACATCATCAGCAGGATACCCGTTTTCTCGAGCGGGCTGACCCACCGAACCAGCCGAGTCCGCCATTTCAGGGGCGCAAAATCCTCTGCATCCTGCCATGCATGCCCCACTTCGTGCGCTGCGACAGTGACTGCAGTGAGTGAACGCCCATGGTAGTTCTCCGCGGTCAGGCGAACGACCTTGGCCGCGGGATCGTAATGGTCCCCCGCCTCTGTTATCTCGATGCCTACCTGCTGGAGCCCAAGTGAATCCAGCAGCTTCCTCGCGGTTTCGGCGCCTTCATGACCGTAGCGGTCGACCGGCCGTCTATATCGTTTCATGACCCGCTTTACCCACAATCCGGGACCGACGACCAGCAAAATCAGGCCTATGACAAGAACAATGATGTGCATGTGCTCATGATATGGGGTCGAACGGCCTTTTTCATGCGGAATGGCCATCCGCGCATGGGCCGCATGGCGGCCCCCTAAAGAATGGGTTCCAAAAACCCGAAAAAAGAACCAAGGAATATGACCGTAACCTGGCGTCGCGTCCGGATCACTTCGGGAAAACTTCCAACTGAGTAGTAGTGCCGGTAAAAATCCGGCGAACCAGGTGGAACGGGTTCCTTGCCTGGCGCCAACTCATACAAAGACGTGGAACCGTAGGACCAGGATTTGAACTCCGGGTTGGTTTTCTGCACCGGCTGGATTGCCGTTTTTTCCTGTTCTTCATCCGGTTTCATTGCAACGATCCAGCTATTTTGTGGCTCAATGTCACGGCGAATCAGCTTTTCCAGCGTTTGCGCAAAGGTCTCGTCCCAGATAATAAGCCCGTTTTCCGTGTTGAACCCTTCAGAACGCGGATCGAAGTTATGCGAACCGATCATGGCCACCTGGCTGTCGACAACGAAGGATTTCGAGTGCAACCCAATCCGCGGAGCCGGCATCGGGATCGTCGAATTATCCCCGGAAACCACTGCCTCACTTTTCACGCCCTGCTTTTTTTCCAAAATGAGCGCGGACCAGCGCGGAAAAAAGTCCGGGGCGTCTACCGGATAAGGCTTGAACTCGTACATTTTAAAGCCCAGTCGCTCCACATATCGCTTCTTATGCTTGTGCGTATTGCCGTAAACGGTGTCCGCATCGGTCGATGCGAGCGAATTGGTGGAAAATATCAGTTCGATATCGGGATTGCTTTTGCGCAGATCTGCAAATACCTGACGCGCCCGTTTGGACAACACCATGTAAGGCGACTGGATCACTACGGAACGCTGGGCTGAGATCAGCACATTATAGAGTTCGCGCGTGATGTCTTTTTTGGGTGAATCTTCCGGAAAAGCCTCCTTTCGAGGGCGGTCCGAAAAATATTCGAGCCGTTCCACTTCGAATGCCGGCTGAATGAACAAAGCCTCGATGTGCTTTTGATTGGTTGACCGCTCCAGTAACGGCAACAAACGGGCTGACGGCTGATACGGTTCCAGTGGCTGGGGGGGTTGTGAAAGAAGCTCTTCGGCTACATCACGCAGGTGCTGCACCGGAACGGTCTTCGGGCTTTCCCAAAACCAGTCGAAAGACTGACGCATTTCCCGCACCGTCCGGCCAAAGACAGCGACATCCCGGTCCTTGAATTCGTAGTTGGTATCGTAATCGAAATATCGGTCCGCGATGTTGCGCCCGCCGATTACACCGACGGTATCGTCCACGATGACCAGCTTGTTGTGCATCCGCTGATTGAACCTTCTGAAACAACAGGCAATGGCACTGATCCAGTCGTGTTTCGCCATCTTGGCTTTGTAGAACGATGGGTTATAAAAGCGGATTTCGAAATTGCTGTGGGTCATGGTCAGGAGAACCAGGTACTCCGCATCGGAGAACGTGAACATCTGGTCCAGCAGGAGGCGCACCTTGACACCGCGGCGGGCCGCGTCCAGTAGTTCGTTGAGGAGCAGTTCGCCGGTTTCGTCTTTGCGCAGTATGAAATTCTGAACATCGATGTATCGCTGAGCCGAACGGATCAGGTGAACCCGCAGCTTGAGCGCATCAGCACCGTACTCTACGAGCGTGACGTGGTGCCTGCCCTGCCGGATATCGTTCTGCCCCAACTCAAGCAAGGGCGAGGCTTCCGCGCAGCGATCCAGTTCACGGGGAAAACAGGTCAAGCCGGTTTCCCGGTTTACCGTCACCCTGGCGTCCACTTCTCGTACTTTCTTGGCTGACAGAGAACAGGCCGGCAGAAGAGACGCGGCCATCAGCATCAGAAGGAGTTTTCGAACCACGTTCAGCGTGCAGCGTTGAAGCCGAAGGCGACCCACGGCCTGCCGTCGCCTGCTCGAGGCTTCTTGCCTTGCAGGCAAACCGCCATTCGCCAGCTCCTGGCCTGACCCCGGTTGGGTGAGTCGAACGGAGCGCAGGCAGAGAGGGAGGTGCGGTTTTGCCGCAGGCAAAGAAGCGCTGACCGGTTGCCGTCGCCCGTGAGCGCTACCAGAGGGGTCGTGCGCCAATTGTATGCCGTCGAGCGTAGCCGCCTTCCTGCGTAGCCGGGAGCAGGGAAGCGAGACTCTTTCACTCGCTTGTCTGCCCGGCGGGCAGCAGACGAAATGCCCGAACGCCCGCAGTCTCGTTCCGCACGGCAACCGCGCCGAGAAAGCCTTCCTCAGGCTCCAGCAACACCAGCGACCATCCCGCAGCTATTTCATCCTCGATGTCCACCAATGCTGCAGGCAGAGCCAAATCTGTTTCCACCGAAAACCGGCACAGCTGGTTGGCTATGCCCTGGCCCGATGCCTTGACGACCGCTTCCTTGCAGGCCCATGTGCGCAAAAAAGCAGCATCGAGTTCTTCTGCCGGCATTGCCGCCAGTTCATTCGACTCCCGTTCGCTGAAATATCGCCGAGCGACGGCCAGCGGGTCGTATGCCTTGCGTGAAGCGGGCTCGAGATCGACGCCAAGATGGGCGGTCGATGAGAACCCGATCAGCAGGCGGTCTTCGCTTTTCGCCATACTGAAGTGCACGCCGGTGGAATGGATGGACTGATCAAGGATGGGTTTGCCCCGCTCACTCCGGTTGATCATGACAGATTTTCCGGGAACTCCCAGGTATGCCCCGAGCAGCAGCCGCAGAAAGAAGCGGCGAGAAAATCGCAGCTGCCCCCCCGTGAGTCGTGCCTTTCGGGCGGGCCCTGACGTGCCATCGAGCGCATCCTGAAGCGACCGGGCCAGCTTGCCCAGGTCCAGATACCAGGCATGAATTTCATCCGCTGCCGGCGGTGCAATGGTATGCAGCGGAATGCGGCGGACTGCAAAGTCGCCGGGGCCGGCTGCAGCTGCAAATTTACCAGCCGCTCGATTCACACTACACACCGAGAATTCATGCTCCCAGGCCTTTATCGTTTTATAAGCTGTTTCAGTCTATCTTATGAATTGACGCGTTTGAATCCACACCTTGAAGCAAAGCCATAATGCCTATACTTTAAGGCCATTACCCGTCCCGGCGAACCCAATGAAATTCAAGAATGTTGTTATTCAATCCCTTGCAGCGGTTGAACCTCCGATACGCGTCACTTCCAAGGAGATCGAAGCGCAACTGAAACCGACCCTTGACCGTCTGGGCGTGCGCGATGACCTGCTGGAAGAAGTCTCTGGAATCAGTGCGCGCCGCTTTTGGGAGAAGGGGACCTCACCTTCCGATGCCGCAACACTGGCGGCTGAAAAAGCGCTGGATGAATCGGGAATCGACCGCATGAAGATTGGCGTGATCATTAACACTTCCGTCTGCCGGGATTACCTTGAACCTTCCACCGCCTGTATCGTCCATGGCAACCTGGGCCTGAGCGAAAAATGTCTCAATTTCGATGTAGGCAATGCCTGCCTTGCCTTTATGAACGGGATGGATATCGCGGCCCGCATGATCGAACGGACAGAAGTGGAATATGCGCTGATCGTCGATGGCGAATCGAGCCGTCCCATCACCGAGGCGACCATCGAACGCATGCTCGATCCCGACATCAGCGAAAACCAGTTCAGGGCAGAATTCGCTTCACTGACCTTGGGTTCAGGCGCCGCCGCCATGATCATGGCGCGCAAAGAACTGGCTCCGGAAGGGCATCGTTACCTGGGCAGCGTTTCGCGTGCGGCAACGGAATTCAACCAATTGTGCCGTGGCCAAATGGACCAGATGATGACCGACACCCGGATTCTGTTGAGCGAAGGCCTCAAACTGGCGGCCAAAACGTTCCACGCGGCCAAGATCGCATTGGGGTGGGTGGCCGACGAACTCGATCAGTTCGTGATTCACCAGGTCAGCAAAGTACATACCGACTCGCTGGTGAAATTGCTCGGGCTGAACCCGGAAAAAGTTCATGCCATTTACCCGGACATGGGAAATATCGGCCCGGCTTCCGTACCCATCGTGCTGGCCAAGGCTGTTGAATTGGGAAAAGTCGGCAAAGGAGACCGGGTCGCACTGCTCGGCATCGGTTCCGGCCTCAATTGTGCAATGGCTGAAGTTGTCTGGTAGCAAGCCATTCCGGCGCAATGCCTGACCGACGCCCCCCGCCAAAACTTTACCCTTTTACCAGTCACTTTCTGGAGACCAGGGGCTTGTGCATGCATTACCTGGACGAGGGGCCTCGGGATGCTCCGCCAGTGTTGATGCTACAC
>CAMYKC010000173.1 GCA_947258865.1 uncultured Lysobacterales bacterium | reverse complement strand
CAATTGATAGGATAGTTCTTCGCCGTCTGTTGTTAACTTCGAGGGACACTGAAATGGCCAGAAACAAAGCTGCCGCGACGGCCGGGATAGGCTTTGGCGTAGCACTCGCGATTACCATCTCATGGAGTGCGAACAAATCCATCCTATGGGCCATTCTTCACGGTATATTCTCCTGGTTCTACGTAATCTACTATGCGATCAGGTATCACCAGTAGCGGCGGTCTAACTGGTCGCACTATTGATGCGAAGCGTTATGTTTTTGTTAGAGCAAATGACTAATACAGGGAGATGGGAATGCCCAAATACATGATTACTTATCTAGGCGGCGATAAGCCATCCAGCCCGGAAGAAGGCCAGAAGCATTTCGCCAAATACGAGGAATGGTTGTTTTCATTAGGCAGTTCAGCGGTAAGTCCGATGAACCCGATTCGAAATACAAGCACAGTAAATCCCGACGGTTCCGTTACTTCTGGAAGCAAAACATCGATGTCCGGCTATACCATCGTAGAATCTGAATCTATTGAGGCGGCAATATCAATGGCCAGGGCCTGCCCGTTTCTTGATATTAACGGATCTCTTGAGGTGTCAGAATTAATAAAAATGCCCGGCTGAATTGAATTCAATAAGCCCATCAAATTCGCTCGCCGTGTTAATTAATGTAGATTTCCGTAGAATGCTTTAATTCTTTCTATACCGAGACATTGTCACGGTTGGTACAAAAGGAACTTTATGACACGCATTCGCCCCCGAAAATTCGTCCATGTTGTGTACAGAACATGGCGCTTTGATGAAATGCTGGATTGGTACCAGGTCGTGTTCGACGCCAAAGTCCAATACCAGAATCCCGCTCTGGCCTTCCTGACCTACGACGATGAACACCACCGGTTCGCGTTGGCCAACCTGGCTGTGCTGAAACCCGACGCTCCGGAAACCGAGAGGCGGGGCCTGATTGGTGTAGACCATGTCGCCTATACCTACGGTTCGCTCGAGGATCTGTTCGAGAACTATGATCAGCTCAAGGCGAAGGGCATTAAACCCTACTGGTGCGTCCACCATGGTGTGACAATATCCATGTATTATGCCGATCCCGACGGCAACCAGATGGAGTTCCAGGTGGACGCCTTCGACTCCAGCGAAGAAGCCAACGCCTTCATGTGCGGCCCGATCAACGCCGCCAACCCCATTGGTGTCGAATACGATCCCGAGGACTGGCTGGCCCAAACGCGTGGCGGGAAGCCATTTTCGGACTTTCTGAAGCGCCGGACCCACGAGCCGATGTCGCCAATCCGCGGTGCGCTGAGTGGGTAAACCGGCGATCAGCGTTTAGCCTGATCCGCTGCAAGCAGTGCGACTTTGCCAGGTGAGAATTTCGTCAAAACCATCAGTCCCGTCATTCGAATCTTGCAGGTAAAATCCGGAGTTAGGATCGCCCCTCATGTGCCTGAGGCCTTTCAGCTTACTGTGACTACTCTCGCTCCTTAAGACAAGTCCATGCTGTTTTTCGCGCTGATGAGAAAGTCATGGGGTGCTGTTTGCCGGGGTGATATACCCCGCATGCCGACTTCGGTCGTTGTAAGGCTGGATGCTGTCAATGTATGATTCCGGCTGGCATTTGTTTTCGGAGCCTGGTCGTCAATGAGCAGTCATGGTCTCAAGCGCAAACTGGGGTGGCTAGAACTGGGTTTATACCTGGGTGGCGTGACCTTGCTGGTTGTTTTTTTCCTGATTCGGGCAGATGGTGAGCGGCAGCGTCAAGAAGGCATTCTTGCCTTCAAGAAGGCTGTGGACAGCCAGGTCGAACTCAAAGACCCCTTATCCGGGGAATCCTTATTGGCATCCGTGAGTACGCCCAACCAGGAACTATGGGCCAAAAAGCGAATTGCCGAGTACGAAGAAAGCCTGAAAATCGTGTCCGCGCCGCCATTGGCTGTCATGACCATTGACAGGCTGGGCATCCAGGTCCCTGTCTACGATGGCGCTGATGATTTCAACCTGAACCGCGGCGTCGCCCGGATCAAGGGAACGGCAGCCATCGACCAGCAGGGCAATCTTGGAATCGCGGGCCACCGGGATGGGTTTTTCAGGGGGCTCAAGGATATTTCCATAGGCGACAATATCGAGCTGCAAAGCGCTCGCGGTACAGTTGTCTATGCGGTATCATCAATCGACATAGTGGACCCGACCGACATTTCTGTTCTGGCACCAACCAGCGAAAAAACAATGACGCTCGTGACCTGCTATCCTTTTTATTTTGTTGGGCATGCGCCGAAACGGTACATCGTAACGGCTGTGGCTGAACATCTTTTAGCCAATAACTAAGTGAGGGTATGTATGAAGAAGACACTATTGATCTTAACGCTGATCCTTTTGGGAAGCCTTGGTTTCGCCGCAACTGCCAGCGCGCAGGAAATTGCTTGCGGTGATGTAGTCTGGAGCGCTGAAACACTAGCGGACAATCCGAACATAGCTAATGCCTGCCTGGATGTGGTCGACAAAAGAGGCGTTCAGTCCGTAAAACTCAAAGCAAGGATCGTGCGCCAGAGTGTGAACTCCACAATTGTTCAGTGGCAGTTGCCCGATGGGTCCTGGTCTTCGGCTCAGCGCCGCTATCCCGCAAAAACCGCTTCTGCTGAAATCGGCGGGAAGACCGTGCGAATCTCAGACCTGACGGCACGCCAGGAAGTGAATGTGTACGTGCCCATGGGTGAGGCCTGGAGCCTGCCGCTGGCCGCAGCACCTGCAGCGGCGGCGGCGGCCGCGGCCGCGGTCGCACCGCCTCCGGCACCAGCACCTGCCCCAGCACCTGCGCCTGCTCCAGAACCGGAGCCGGAGCCGATGGTGCTTCCGATGACGGCAACCCAGGTTTCAGTATTTGCCTTGCTGGGCGGACTGTTCATCCTGATGGGTGGCCTGATCGGTGTCGCGAGAACCCGCCTCTGAAGATATGAAAGATCGTGCAAAAAGCACGCTCGATGATATCTGAATGAAGAAGAGCGCCCGGTGCGCTCTTCTTTTTTTGGCCGCCTGTTTTGAAATGTATCGCTATCGTTAACGGAAAGGACTGGCAATGCTCAAGCGTTCCGCAAGACTGGTGTTCAGGATCCTTTTGTTCCTCGGCCAGGCTGCGTTAATCGTCTTTGTAACCCTGGTGCTGGCGGGCGCCTTCGCGGCGCGGCAGAGAGCGGATCTCGAGCCCTGGCATACCAAGGAACTGTTATCCGAATTCAGGGCGGGTGATGAGATCCATACGCTTGAAGAATACCTGCAAACCGAGGACAGGGTCTTCCAGGAGCTTGAATCGAAGATTGTTACAAACGTCAGCATGGGAGAAGCCGAAGAGCTCAATCGTTTCGCTCGGAGCAGCAGGTCTTTTCCTGTAAAACAGGGCGTGAACTGGAATCGAACACAGTTTCTCAGCCCTGACGTCCTGCGGGGCGGCGTGCTGATGCTCCACGGCATGACCGATTCACCTTATTCTTTGCGTCATTTCGAGGAGTTGTTCCGGCAGCGCGGTTATTATGTGTTGAATTTGCGTATGCCCGGTCATGGCACGATCCCGGCTGAACTCGCCAGGGTCGACTGGCGGGATTGGTCGGCGGCGGTAAGAATTGGTGCTGCGGATGTGCAGTCAAGGCTTGATCCTCAGCAGCCTTTTTACATCCTGGGCTATTCAAACGGCGGCAGCCTGGCGCTCGAATACACGCTGGACAGCCTGAATGACACAGCGCTGAGAATTCCGGACCACTTATTCCTGATCTCCCCCATGCTCGGGGTCAGCGGCCTGGCCCGATTTGGCCGGATTTACTATTGGCTTGGAAAATTGGAATTTTTTCATAAATCGCGCTGGCTGGATATTTATCCGGAATTCGATCCCCACAAATACAACTCGTTTCCGATGAACGGGCCCAGGCAGAGCCTGGCCCTGACTTCCAGGGTCAATAAGCAGATTCGCAGCCTGGCGAATTCGGGCGGTCTCAGTATCATGCCGCCGGTTCTGACATTCCAATCGCTGGTCGACGCCACCGTCATCACTAATGACATAATGACCCGATTATATGAACGTCTTCCCGCAAACGGCAGCGAGCTCGTTCTATTTGATGTAAACCGGGCGGGTGTGCTGGAGTTTTTTGTCGGCCCCCAGCATGACGCGTTCCTCAAAAGACTGGTCGAACAGGCGCCACGCGATTATGCAGTGACATTGATAACCAACGAGGAAAACGGCTCTGGCATTGTCGGCGCAAAGAGCCGGCGGGCACACAGCAGCGCTATTGAATACCAGGAACTCGGATACAAATGGCCGGAGAACCTGTATTCGCTGTCACATGTCGCCCTGCCGTTTCCTCCTGATGACCAGATTTACGGTTACGCGCCTGTTCCCGGCCCGGCTGATTTTCCACAATTGGGACGTGCACAGATGGTGGGGGAGAGCGGAGCCATGATTTTTCCCTCCTCGCTGTTTACCAGGGTGCGAAGCAACCCATTCCACGGGTACATGGAACATCGCATGATCGAATCTATCGAGTAGGACTGAATGAACAACCGGTCCGGCAAAGGTCTCAGGCAGTCATCCCCAGCACCTGGATCAGTTGTTTCCTGGGGCTGAGCAAATCCCTCAGGGTGTAGCGTTCCAAAGTATCCAGGTATGCAGACAGGGCCTGGTTCAAAACGGACTTGAGTTCGCAAACCGGCTCAATGATGCAAGTGCCGCCTTCGCAGAAGCATTCGACCAGGTTAAGGTCGTCCTCCATATCACGCACGACATCAGCAACCACGATTTTGTCGGCGGACCGCGCCAGGGCAATACCACCGCCCGGACCGCGCCGCGCGTCAAGATAACCCATCCGGGTCAGCAGGCTAACCACTTTCATCAGGTGATTTCGGGAAATTCCATAAGCTTCTGAAATTTCCCTGATGGTCACCCGGCCATCATCCTTGAGTCCGAGATATATCAGCACACGAAGCGAATAATCGGTGAATCGTGTCAGTTTCATGGTTGCACACCTTATTCTTGCGTTTTTAAGATCGCGACTGGGTATAGATGCGCAGATTTACATCTAATCTAACAATAGCGCGTGCACATCCGATTGATTCACATCAATGCCCTTGAGTTTAAGGGGGCGG
>CAMYKC010000172.1 GCA_947258865.1 uncultured Lysobacterales bacterium | reverse complement strand
GAACTTGCCGTTGGCCCGCCGCACCAGCGAAGCCTGCGTACCCACGTCGATGACGCCGCCAATTTTGTAAGAACCGCGGATGTTCCAGAAGTTTTCAGCAACGTGGAGAATTTGTCCGGCCATGTGTGTGAATCCTGTTCAGGTTTTGCCTATCTTAACGGGTCTGCCCATGAAAAGGATCAGGGCTTGGTTTCCAGGAGCGATGATACGACCCCACCTGTCTCTACATAAAGATTGAAGCGACTATAATAAAGATTATATCCCTGCCAAATCGGAGCCTTCATATGGCTATTCCCAAGACAGAAACGCTCACCCGGCGCATGACTGGATTTTGTTCTTTGCTGCTGGTCCTGGCCTTTACCGGTCTCGGCAGCGATGATGTTTCCGCGGGATTGTGGGACAAGCTCAAAGACACGCTGGACCCAAGCGATCAACAGGAGGAATCGCTCAACAGCGATGAGGTCGGCAATGGACTGAAAGAGGCATTGCAAGTGGGTACAGAGACCGTCGTCAACAATCTCGGACAGCCCGGCGGCTTCAATCTCGACCCGAATATACACATTCCCCTGCCCGGCCAGCTCGAGAAGGTGAAAGACATGCTGGGCAAGGTCGGAATGGACTCGATGTTGACTGATCTCGAAGATGAGCTGAACGAAGCGGCCGAGATCGCAACCCCAAAAGCCAGAGAGTTGTTCATGCAGGCTATCAACGCGATGACCCTGGATGATGTCATGGCGATTTACAAGGGGCCGGACGACGCAGCGACACAGTACTTCAAGTCAAAGATGTCCGCACCGCTGGCACAGGAAATGACGCCGGTGGTCGACGAGAGCCTGGCGGACGTCGGCGCCGTGACGACCTACGACAGCGCCATGGAGAGTTACAACGCGCTGCCGTTCGTTCCTGAGGTCGATGTCGATTTGAGCGAATACGTCGTGCAAAAAGGCCTGGACGGTATCTTCTACTATCTCGCAATCGAGGAAGCCGCCATTCGCCAGGACCCGGCCAAACGGACCACCGACTTGCTCAAGCGCGTATTCGGAAACTGATCCACGATCAGCGGCCGGGCAATGACGACATAGGCGCCCGCCACGCGCAGCCGCCCATTCCGCTCACTGTAAAAACAACATGCTATAGTTCTTCCGTTTAAGTTTGCATAATCAACCGCGCCGGTCTCCGCATATTGGCAGCATATGATTCGGGGCGTAAACAAAAGACGGAGAACATAATGAATAAGAAATTGATCGTGGCCGCAATGGCCGCCGCCCTTGGGATGGGTACCGGTTCAGATGTTTCAGCGCAGGAACCTGGCGAAGCGGAAGAGCTCATTTGGGAAGAGGTCATCGTCACCGCAACAAAACGCGAGCAAAGCATCTACGACGTTCCGGTAGCGGTCAGCGCATTCACGGAAGACACGATTTTCAGTCAGGGAATTACCGACCTGACCGATGTGGGCAAGTTCGTGCCCAACATGACCGTCACCGGCTTCTCGGCAGGCCATACATCATCGGTGAATGTGTTCATCCGCGGCATTGGCTTACAGGACCACCTGATCACCACGGACCCGGGCGTTGGTGTATATGTCGATGGCGTGTACCTCGGCCGCCAGGTTGGTCAGAACTGGAGCCTTGCCAACATCGAACGCGTCGAGGTGCTGCGCGGACCGCAAGGCACCCTGTATGGACGTAACTCCATCGGCGGCGCGATCAACATCATTACCCGCAAACCCGGATCCGAGTCCGGCGGACGGGCGACGGCGACTGTGGGTACACGTGGCCGTTTGAATGGTGATTTCTATTGGAACGCTCCGTTTACCGACAATTTCGCCGCATCGATCACGGGCTCCTACATGAGCCGCGACGGTGTGGGCGACTTTCTCACGCACACGACCTCCACCGAGGTAGGTGAAATGCGGGAGTGGGCCGGGCGCATTGCTGCCAAGTGGGACGTCACCGAGAACTTCTCCTTGTTGTTCGCTTATGACAAGAATGACGGCGAGGGAGGCCTGCGTCCGTACACGACCCTGATTGACGAAGTGCCGACCGGCCTTCTGTACCAGGCCGGTGCACGCAATTCCGACACCTCCGCCGACCCCTATGACAACAACGGCGGTTTCTACATTGACGAGAACGGGAACGTGGTCAGCCAGGCGGATATCAGTAATGAAGCCGATGGCTGGTCGCTCACCGCCGACTGGGATATCAACGACACACTCGCCGCTCGGGGCATTTTCAGTGATCGCAGTTCCGAATACACGTCGGGTTTGGATGACGACAGCGTGGAAGAGGTCCTGTTCCAGTATCCGGAAGCCGGATTTGCAGACCAGAAATCTGCAGAGGTCCAGTTGTTCGGCAACTACGATTCCTGGGACTTCGTGGCCGGCCTGTATTACTTCGAGGAGGAAGGCGCCAATGGTCAGTTTCCCAACTTCTTCCTGGGCGGGCCTGGCACCTTCCTGCTCAGCCAGGAATCCGAGAGCAAGGCGATCTACGGCAACGTAGGCTTCCAGGTGAACGAACGGCTGCGCCTGTCCGGCGGCGCCCGCTATACCGAGGATGAAAAAGACGCCTCCATCGATATCAACAGCGGCCTGATCGTGGAGAGCAACTCCAGGGACTGGGACGAGACCAGCTGGGAACTCCAGGCCACCTGGGATATGAATAACGGTATGAACTTGTATGGCACCATCCAGAATGGCTACCAGTCTGGACAATACCCGCCACGCCCCTATTGCCTGTTCGCCAATCTGGATTTTACCCAACCAGGCAACGTTAGCCGCCCGAATTGTTTCGAAGCTACTGAAAACGTGACGGCCACCAACTACGAAATCGGTCTGAAGGGCAGGCCATTCGATACGCTGAGCATGGCGTTGGCCCTTTTCTACACCGACTACTCGGACCTTCCCTACCAGATCAGCAGTAACGAAGGCGGCGGCTTCAACACGATTAATCTGATCGTTGACCAGAACTCCAAGGGCTTCGAGTGGGAGAGCACCTGGGCACCGACCGACCGGTTCAGACTGCACGCCGCAATCGGCTATATCGATGTCGACGTCGACGATCCCGACCCGACCGTCGTGGCGCCGCTCACGCCGGAGTGGACCGCGACTATCAGCCCGGAATACACCGTGCCGCTGGACAATGGCGGCGACATCCAGTTGCGTCTCGACTGGTCCTACCGGGATTCAATGTTCGGTCAGCCCTTCGATGATCCGACCACGTTCACCAAGATCGACAGCCGGTCGCTGATCAATTTCGACATCGCCTATCACTCACCCGATGATACCTGGACCCTGGGTGTATACGGCCGCAATGCAACGGACAAAAAATACGACAATGCGCGATTGCTGCCGGTCGACTATGTGCTGGTCATCCTGAACAATGACCGCAGTGAATTTGGCCTGCGCTTTACTTACAACTTCGGCCTGTAAGAAACACTGTAAGGCGGCCGCGCCTTCTTTGCCGGCCCGCGGGAGTTCGGCCGAAAGGCCTGGCGATTAGAATGACATGTGGAATGTGCTGCAGATTGCCCTGCTGATTTTTTAATCCGGGCAGCGCTTGCGATCAGAGACCAATTGTTCCGGGCTACCCGATGCATTTGCGAGTGAACGAAGACAGGCGAGCATGTCCGGCATGTCTTTCATCATCACCTTGCGCATCAGCCAGCGCGGCGATGGCAACTTGGGTTGTACCTGTGCTTCATGCGTCACCAGGGTATAGCCGCTGGCCTCCACGGGTTCGAACTGCCAACTGCCTTCCATTTTCTTCAAGTCCCCTTCAACAAGGCGGAATATCATGACTGTGTGAGGCTGCCTGAGCGCCTCGAACGTGTACTCCGTGCGCGGCGTGAACCAGGTTTTCTTGACCACCTGCCACGTCCGGGCATATCGCTCGTCAGCATAGAGCACACGGCAGTCTTTCAAACCATCCACAAATTCGAAGTTATGTTCACAGGAACTGATGTAGCTCCAGATGGTTTCTGGAGAAGCCTTGAACAAAGCCTGGACTCGCGCAGCGCCGCCGGATTCGTCCGTACGGGTGTTTTCAACCAGCACATCACCCGCGCTCAAACTGGCCAGTGTTTCATCATTGAGCCGGTTGGGCTCGGGGCTGGCAGGCCAATCCTGCTGTGCGGGGGCCGATGCAGGAATCAGAATCAGGCAGATAACCAGAAACCGCAGAAAAAGGGGTCGGATACATTTTCTCATACGGTTTATTCGAAAAGCCGCCCGGTCCCCGGCACGGTGCGGATGATGTCCGCGACGACCTGCTCGAGCCCGTCCTCGGTCCTGAAGTCGACTTCCTCTGTGTCGATGATGAGATAGGGGAATCCGCATTTCATTATCCACGGCCGGTAGAGGTCATTGAGATTGGAGAGGTAGGTGTTCGTGGGGCTCGCGAGTTCAGACTCTCCATCGCGGCTGCGGCCCACTATCCTCGTCTTGAGGGCTTCCACATCGCTTTCCAGGTAGATGATGAGATCCGGCGTTGGCTTATTTCTCATCACCAGCGTGAACAGATCCAGGTACCTTCGGTAATCCTCGTCGGTGATGTATTCGTAATTATTGGAATTCTTGGTGAAAATCTGATCTTCGTAAATGCTCCGGTCCTGGGCGACGGACTGACCCTCGCGCAGGAGTTCACTCAATACGCCCAGGTCCAGCAGCCTGGACAGGAAATAGGTCTCCTGGATCTTGTAACCCCAGTACTCCGCGGCTTCCTTTACCTTCAGAAATCCGCTGCGGTCTTTGCCGACGAGTTTCGCGCCTTTCAGCCGGTCGTATGCGCTGACGGCCTCGTAGTACTTCTGCAGGTAGCCATTCTCTTTGACGTAATCCACCCGCTCGAGGAAAGACAAGATCTTCCCGTTGGTGCGCTGCTCGAGAGCCTTCGTCAGTGTCGATTTTCCGGCGGCGATGTTGCCCGCGATTGATATGAGATAGCTATCCATATTGGCCCTTCTGCGATCATCGGATGGCATAACCGCCATCAACACGAATAGTGGTTCCGGTTACGAATTCAGAAGCTCGCGCGGCGTTGCTCGAACGGGCACGGTCATGTCCGTTTCGATCCAGCCCGGTGCTATGGCGTTGACCTGAATATTGTTGGGCGCGAGTTCAATGGCCATGGATTTTGTGAGTTGAATGATTGCCCCCTTGGCTGCGCTGTAGGAGGGAGCCAATCCGGATCCGAAGTAGGAATACATGCTACCGATGTTTATGATTTTTCCCGATTTGCGCTCGACCATCGATCTGGCGGCAAGCTTTGAGAATAGGAACACAGCGTTCAATTGAGTCTCAACTACGCTATCCCAGTCTTCGGCCGATTCCTCCAGGACACCACCACTGAGTGACACAATCCCCGCATTGTTCACCAGGATTCCCACAGGCCCCAGCTCGCCCTCGATTTTATCCATCGCGGGTTCCAGTTCGTTTCTGTTCGACAGGTCAACTCGAATCGCTAATGCGGGATTGCCGATTTCCTTCAATTCACTCAACACCCGTTGATTTTTCTCTTCGTTGCGTCCAACGATGGCAACCGAGGCGCCGGCCGCCGCGAAACCTGCGGCTATGCCCCGCCCTATGCCACCGTTACCGCCGGTTACGATCGCCACACGACCCGTCAGGTCAAATAAACTCGAAGTCTTCATACCGCTCTCCAGTAAGCCTGCGATGATTATAGGCCCGGCGTCTCGAAAAGACGCGCGGATTCTGCCCGACTACCGCGGCCGCTCTTTCACCGGAGGCTCGAATCGGCGGCAGTGATCCAGCAGCCAATCCCGGAAAGCAGCTACCTTGGGCAGGTCAAAATAATGCGGCGGCGCTACGAAATAGTGCGACCAGTCGGCTTTGACCACGGTCTCGATCGGGCGCACCAGCCGCCCCGCTTCGATATCGCGCGCGACCAGCGACCAGCGGCTGAGCGCGATTCCCTCGCCCTGTTCGGCCGCCATCAGGATGCTGAGCGAATCGTTGAGCAGCGACCAGCGGCTGTCCCGGCTGGTTTCTCCGAATTCGCGGAACCAGGCGTCCCACACGTCGCTCGGCGCGAACAACAGGTCGTGCTCCTGTAGCGCTTCCACCGTCTTGATCGGACCGATCTTGCGAAGCAGGCGGCGGTTGCAGACCGGCAGAATCCAGTCATCCATCAGTTTGACGGCTTTAACTCCGGCCCACTTACCCGCGCCAAGTCGCACGGCCGAGTGCATATCGCTCTGTTCGAAATTCACCAGGGCATTGTCCACGTTAATGCGCAGGTCGATCAGTGGTTCTGTGGTGTAAAACCCGGACAAGCGAGGCATCAACCACTTCTGCAGGATCGACGGCATCATGCTGACGTTTAGTACCCCTTCCGAACGATCCTGGCTAACCAGCTGCACTGCGTGGCGCAACTCCGCCAGGCCATGCTGCACACCGGGCAGGAGCTTGTGGCCCGCCTCGGTCAGGGAAATATGGCGCCCGTGACGATGAAACAGGGGCTGGTTCAATCGCTGTTCCAACGCGCGGATCTGTGAGCTCACGGCCGCCGGGGTTACGTTCAGCGCTTCCGCCCCTTTGGCAAAGCTCAAACGGCTCGCTACGGCTTCGAAAGTGCGCAATGCATTGAGTGGAATGGCAGACATTATGATTAAGAAAATCTTAACTTATAACCAGTAAAAACCGTTAGTGATTATTCAACTGCATCACTACCATTGTCAACTGAAAGATACAGTAGACAGGGATTTACGCCGTATTTTTCAATCAGATAATTGTTACAACATTACGACAAAAGGAGATAAGCAAATGTTAATCACAATGATAAGGGACGCGTACCGGGAAATGACCGGTCAAATAGTGGCGGCCGAGCCAATTGCCGTCGCAC
Source organism: uncultured Lysobacterales bacterium (assembly GCA_947258865.1). Taxonomy (GTDB): domain Bacteria; phylum Pseudomonadota; class Gammaproteobacteria; order Xanthomonadales; family SZUA-36; genus CAMYKC01. The sequence goes on along the minus strand of CAMYKC010000172.1, from coordinate 2,013 downwards.
CAACCCACCGGACCGCGGCAAACGCAAGCAACATCGCCAAAGCCGAAATGCAGGCCCGGCGTCATCGTCGCCAGCGCAGGCTGGAGCGGGCTGGGCGGCACAGCATCAATGGCTGGACCGTTCGAACCTGGTGATGGATATTCCGACAGAATCGAATCAACCACAACCAGACCCATCAACCTAAGGGGTCCCGGCTTCCCGCCAAACACAGGGAACCGGACCCCTTCTTCTTAATCCGCTTTAAAACCCAGTCCAGTTCTAGCCGGCGCCGGTAAGCGCTCTACTCCTTTGTGAGGAACCATTCCGCCTACCAGCCTTCGAAGAATCCGCCGTCGGCAAAATCCCAGATCAGGTAAACGTAGGCCCGCCAATCGTAACGGTCACGGTCGTTCAGCGGTACCTCAAGGCCCAGGTTGAGAGCAACGTGGCCGCGCTTGTTCAAGCCGATACGGGCCTGCGGTAAAGCCGAGAACTGCACCGCGCTTTTGCGCCCCGGGCCTACGCCCCGCTCGAAAGGCACTTCGGCAACCACTTCCAGCGCTGGGAAGAACGACCGCGGCCAGTTGGTGTGTACCCAGTGCACGATGCCGGCAAACTCGGCGCTGCTGTGGTCGGAGTCTTCCAGTGAAAGTTTCAGCCGGCTGCTTCCCTGGAAAGTCCAGTGTTCATTCAGGATCTTGCCGTAGGCCAGGTAGGGCAGCAGTTCCCATTCGGCACCACTGTTCAAGGGCACGCCGAGGTTGCCCCCCAGGGTGAAAATGTAACCGGAACGGAGATCATGTTTCAGCACGTATTTGAAGCCGGGCTCGAAATGGCCGAAATCGGAATGGCTTCCCTCAACTTCATGGGTAAGCTCGAGTACACCCTGGAAACGCTCGCCCACCCGAAACTCATACTCCAGCGTGTTCTTCCAGCTATTGTCGCCTTCCTGGCTGGAATAGCGCTGTTTCCATACCCATTCATCTTCCGGGAAAGCCTTCTTGGTTCGAACCGGCAAGAACAGGTTCAGTTCGCCATCCGGATAATTGTGCTCGCCACCGAGTGTCTTGACGTAGGCCAGTACGGCATCGATGTCACCCTCGCTCAGGGCCTCGCCAAAAGCCGGCATCTTGTCGGAGAAACCCAGTGACGGGCCGCCATAAGTCACCACGGTCTTCCAGTCCGACAGCGGTTCGCGGCTGTTGAACAGGGCATCGGCAAAATTGGCCGGAACCACCCCCATGCTCTTCACCAGCGGCGAGTCCGGATCGGGCCCGCCGTCGGGACCATGGCAGGTGGCGCAGTTGGCCGCGAATATCTGCGCCCCGCGCGACAGGTCGACCACTGCATCATCTGCACTGGCCATATTCATGATCCCCCAAGCCACCCACAACGATGTAAGTAAACTGAAAACAGGCAAACTTGAGAGGCGACGTTTCATCGTTATTCCATTTCTGAGAGAGCCGAGGGATGGCCGATGCTCTCATGATATAAAGATTCATCACGTTCTGAATTGATCCGGCTCAGAAGAAGAGTCCGCGAAACTTTATACCAGCTTGGAATTTCAAATAATTCTGAAAAAGCCAAACGGAGCCGGATACAATTTGAACCATGCGTCCGGCCCCTTTAAATAGAACTTGGTCTCGTCACCGGCCCAAAATGACACCGATCAAAAAACTCGCGTTCTTGATATTCGCTGCATGTTTGTTCACCGGCTGCACCGCGACCTTCACCTATAACCAGCTCGATTGGCTGATACCCTGGTATGTGGACGGCCTCGTTGACCTTTCACGTGATCAGAAAAAGACCCTAAGGGAGCAGATCGAGCCTTTACTGCAATGGCATAGGGAAGAAGAACTGGCCAGGTACATTGAAATACTCGACCAAATCGAAGCGGACCTCTCCAACACCGTTACGGCTGACCGGGTCCGGACCTGGGTCGATGAAATCGTCGCTGCGGCGGAGCGTGTGGAAGAGACCATGATGGGGGTCGCGCTGGATTTTGGCGCGAGCATGAGCAACGAGCAGATGAAG
>CAMYKC010000171.1 GCA_947258865.1 uncultured Lysobacterales bacterium | reverse complement strand
AATCCCAAGCCGATGAGGAACAAACTAGAGATGATAATACTGTCCTTGTATTTCATGATCTGGTCCTTTCTCCCCTAAAAATTAGACATAGTTAATGCAAATATACTATAAACTCAGCGTGAACGTCGACAAAAACGACTCTTTTTTTAGATATTTTTCTGTTCCTAAGCTGCTGAGTTGAATGACAATCCTTAAAAAGGCCGCTAACGGCAGTCGCGGCTTTCAAATCCGGCGCCGAACAACCTCTCACTGTCGTCGATGCGATACAGCGCGCCGAGCTCGGGATTTGCCTGGTGATCCCGGTCCACAATGTACAGTTCGCAGTCCTCATCCTGAGCGAAGCTGGAAATGCTGTTCAGCGTGTTTGCAACGCCCACCCATTCTTCACTCAGCCAGGCGCCATTTTGCTCACTGGCCACCCAGACACGCTCGGTGCACCAATCGCCATAGAGATAGCGGCCCGTCAACGGCAAGCGGCTGCCGTGATAAACATAACCCCCGGTAACGGAACAATTACCCCCGACGTGCGAGTACTCGATAATCGGATCGGTCAGCGGCGGATCGCAAGTGATATCGTTTCTGAATTCTTGGGTTCCTTCCAGGCAAGGCCAGCCGAAATTCAGGCCGGCCGAATCGCCGGGCACCTGGTTGACTTCTTCCCAGTCGCCCTGCCCCACGTCCGCTATCCACAGATCCTCCGTCGCCGCATTGAAACTGAACCGCCAGGGATTGCGCAGGCCATAGTGCAGAATTTCATCGCAGCCATCGCCGATCCCATCGAAGGGATTTTCGGGTGGAATCCCGTAGTCGCTGACTATGCCGCAGAGTTCGGCTCCGGGGGGCGGTGCCCCGTTCACGTCGATGCGCAGGATAGCGCCTTTCAGCGTGCCGAGGTCCTGGGCATTATCATACTGATCGTTCGCTCCCCCGCCGTCACCGCTGGCGATGTACAGGTAGCCGTCCGCACCGAAATGCATGTCGCCGCCGTTGTGATTTTTCGCATTCTGAGGGTATTCGAGAATGACGCTGCCGCCACTCATCGCTACGTTGGGATCCCCCGAAACCTGGAACTCGGCAACCACCGTGTGCCAGGTATTGCTTGCGGGATTGCTGGTGTAATTCACGTAGAACAGGCCGTTGGTGGCATAGTCCGGATGGAACGCCAGGCCCAGCAAGCCTTGTTCATTACCTCCTTGCGGGTCCTTCAGGCTGTACACATCGCCCTGGATATCCAGGAACGGCGTGGGTAACAACGTTTCGCTTGCGGTGTCGTAGATCTTGATGACGCCTTCCTGCTCAACGATGAACAGTCGTTTGGAGCCGTCGCCGGCGTTCGCAAGGCTGACAGGATTGGTCAAATCGGTGGTGATCTCCGTCAGCATGAGGTGGTCGAGGGCAGATGGAACGGAATAGTCGATCGTCAGAGTGGGAGCGGCTTCCCCGCAGGACGGATCACCGGGACACTCGCGGCTGGCGACCCGCCGGGCGTTCATCGACCTGATCTCGTCCCCGCGCAGCATCCAGCCGTGATTACTGGCTGCGTCGGCCATCCAGGCCTCGACATCACTGATCAGCTCGGGTGTGCTGGCAAACGTCAGAACCTCCGGATTCGACGTGCCGAACGGCGCCGTCGCCGATACCTGCGCCTCGAAATCCCCACCCGGGTTGGTCCAGCTTTCGGTGTTGAAGAAGGTGTGGAGCCATGTGGCGTCCCCCGACTGCGCGGCAGCGCCTCCGCCTTCTGCACCCGGGGGGTTGGAACCGCTTTCACCCCAGTCCTGATCAAGCGTGTGCAGCGTGGCCGTGTCCGCTGCAGCCCCTGACTGGGGTACGTTGGTAATGACGAAGCGGACTTCGACGCTGTTGACCACGGCGTTGGCGGGAATGCCCGAGACGTCGAATTTCACCAGTGCACGGCGTAATCGCTGGCCGCCATCAACCCCCACCTTGCCCATGAAAAGTCCCTTTCCCGCGCCGTTGCTGACGTCTCCTTCGGCATCCTCATACAGTGTGTTGTCCTGAACGGGGACCAATTCCACCACCTCGGCAGAGAGCGGCAGAGCAGGCAGCAGGGCAACCAGTAGAAGATAACCACGAGGCAGGATTTTCCGCATTGATCACATCCCTTTGAACAATTGACATAAAAAGCATATCACGAAGGGGTTGAAATTCATTGCTGAATTCAATGCGAATATTCGTATATACTGATCAAAATTTCACCAAGGGATGGTGATCCACTAACGGTTCAGGGAGGAACCATGAGTAAATCCGACACACCCCCCATGATCGATCGCCGCCGGCTTTTCGGCGCGGCGGCTGCATTGGGCCTGGCCGGCGGCCTGACCATTTCGCGAAAGACGCAGGCCGATCCACCGCCAGAAAAATTCAAGGGGAAAAAACCCTTGTACCCGGCGCCGCCGCAAGCGGCCGAAGCCGCGGTCCCTGCACCACCTCTGGCGGCTCTGGTGTTGAACAAGGCAGCTTACGGCCCACGGCCCGGTGACATCGATGCTTTCAATGCTCTTGGCGCAAACGACCCGGACCGCCTTTCCGCCTGGGTCGATGATCAGCTCAACCCGACCACCGCCGATACCGAGGTCGATGCACGCCTGGCCGATCTCCTGATAAGCGTCGTACCTGAAGATCAACTGGCCTACGACACGATTGATAAAACGGCTGAACAATTGTGGACGGAACATGCCCGCGCAGAAGACTACCAAATCCGTAACCGCCCCGTATGGCAGATGGAACGCCTGGCGGTCCTGCGCGCGGCCTACAGCCAGTGGCAGCTGCGGGAAGTGATGTACGACTTCTGGTTCAACCATTTCAACGTGTTCGGCCGCGAGTTTCCGACCCGGGGCATGATGCCGCATTACGACAGCGAACTGCGTGCCCACATCTTCGGTAATTTTGGAGATATGCTGAACGCCAACGCAAAAACGGCGTCGATGCTGTATTACCTGGACAATTACGCCAATACCTGGCCCAACCCCAACGAAAACTACGCCCGCGAAGTACTCGAACTGCATACCCTGGGAGCGGTTGAGAATTACTACGGCGCGGTCGATCCGGGAACCGTGGGTGTCAACACCAAGGGCCAGCGCGCCGGATACACCGAGATAGACGTATTCGAATTCGCCAAGGCGCTGACCGGATGGGGTGTTTCAGACACCACGGACGGTTCGCCGGATACCGGCGCTTTCATGTTCCGCCCCGGCCGGCACTACGACGATTGGCTGGAAGCGCCGATCACGGTAATGGATATCGTTCTGACCGAAACAAACGGCGAAGCCGACGTGACGGATATTCTCGATTACCTTGCCGGCCATTACGGCACCGCGAGATTCATCGCCTGGAAGCTTTGCGTTCGCCTGATCGGTGAAAACCCGTCGGCACAAATCATCGACGACACGGCGGACGAATTCTACAACCGGCGCAATGACCCGGACCAACTGAAAGAGGTCTATCGCTTCGTGCTGGAATCAGCAGAGTTCCAGTCGACCTGGGGAGATAAAGTCGCACGCCCGGTCGAAACCCTGGTCCGCGCCTGGCGCGCGTCCGGCGTCGATCTGACGTTCCGGATAAACCACGGCAGCAGTAATGGCATCTGGGGCCGGCTCGACGATACCAGTCATTATCCTTTCGGCTATGGGCCGCCAACCGGCTACCCCGATGAACAGGAATTGTGGCAGGGCAGCGGGCCGCTGATCATGTCCTGGCGGGTGGTCACGTACATGCTCAGAAGGGATGACATCGTCAACCAGGCTGCACAGACCAACGCGCATTTCACCGATCCGAACGATCGAACCGCACGCAACATCGTGCAGTGGTGGATCGACCGCGCGCTGGGCTACGCCCTGCCCTTGCCGGCAGAAGACCGTACCGTGCAATACGTCACCGATATTCTGGCGCAATTAGATCCAGGCTTCTTGGGCGACTACGAAACCGAGCCGCTGGGGACGTTCACCGATACCGAGACGGTGACCAACGGGGACGGCTCAGCGAAAAACAACGTATATCAACGAATCATCCGGGGTGTGGTCGGACTCATCCTGATGTCGCCGGATGCCATGCGGCGTTAAGGGGGAACCATGAGCAAATCCAAATCAACTTCAGGTTACAGCCGGCGGCATTTTCTCAAGACCGCAGGTGTGGCAACAGCCGCGGCCGGCTTTGTACCCGGCCTCACCTTCGCTGCCGATGAATACAGTGAAAACATCTTCGTCTTCGTCTTCCAGCGCGGTGGTATCGACGGGCTGAGTTTCCTCGCACCGATGAACGGCCATGCCGATCGTGGCAATTACGAGGCACTGAGGGTCAACGGCACGATGATCCCGAGCGGGAATCTGCAACCGTTAAGCGGCGGCTGGGGCCTGCACCCGGCGGCGGCGCCTTTGGCCGACCTGTGGACCAATAACTCACTGGCGATCGTACAGGCGGTTGGATTGCCCTGGGCGAACCGCAGCCATTTCGAGGCGGAGCGCTATGTCGAATTGGGCACGCCGGGAAACCGCTTCACGACCACTGGCTGGCTGACGCGCCATCTGCAAACCGCGACGAATCTGCCGGAGTCGCTGTTATTGCCCGCGGTCATCACCGAATCCACAGTTCGTTACTCGCTTCTGCGCGAGCCGTCCGTGGTTACGATGGATAATCCGGCACATTTCGACCTGGATTCCGCCTACTACGGAGATGAACAGGAAGCAGCCCTGGCGGACATCTACGCATTGGACAGCGGTTCGCTTGACGTGGCCGGCAGCCAGGCCCTGGCGGCTCAATCCATCGTCGAAGCCATCGACTGGAACGGTTACGTGCCCAGTAACGGCGCTGCCTACCCCACGCGCCTGGATGACCCGGGGAAACTGACCAGCTTTGCCGAGGAAATGAAAATCATCGCCCAGTTGATCAAGGAAGACACCGGCCTGCACGTGGCGCAGACCGACATCGGCGGCTGGGACACTCACAACGAACAGGGTAACCTGCCCGCCAGCGGATGGTTCTATGACAACGTCAGGAGCCTGTCTGCCTCATTGCTGGCTTTCTTCACCGACCTGGACGTTCCCTCACCGAACGGCAAGTCCTGGGCGGAGCGCACCACGATGATCGTTTACACTGAATTCGGGCGCCGAGCGTTTGACAACGCGGATGCTGGCACCGATCACGGCTGGGGTAACAACCTGCTTGCGATCGGCG
>CAMYKC010000170.1:4395-9591 GCA_947258865.1 uncultured Lysobacterales bacterium | reverse complement strand
CAGTATCACATTCAATATGGTGCGCGACGATTCAGCGACAGGCTCTCTGAATTGGGTGTCAATCACCATTTCGAAGAGTTCGAGGGGACACATTCGGCCATCGACTGGCGCCTGGATTATTCCTTGCCCTTCCTGGTTTCCGCCTTGAAAAGTGAGCCTGGCGAGTCCATTTGATGCATAATTCACGCAATAATTATTTCGGCCCGCTGCCGGCAGCGAAATAAGGGAACAGAATAGAAAGATGATAAGTATTTCCGAAACAGCTCAGCAATATTTTCAGCGCCTGATCGATCAGCAGGATGAGGAGGGTCTGGGCTTACGCATTTCAGTAAATCATGCAGGCACTCCGGGAGCCGGCTGCGATTTGCAGTTCTGTCCACTGGGACAAACCATGCCCGATGACCGGGTTGTCGATTTTGGCGGCTTCAAGCTGTACGTCGCCAGTGCAAGTGAGCAGTGGCTGGAAAATGCAGAGATTGATTTTGAAGAAGACTCAACCGGCGGGCAGCTGACCATCAAGGCGCCGGGAATAAAGGGGTCTGAGCCTTCGGGTGAGGCGCCACTCGAAGAGCGTGTCAACTGGCTGCTCGAAACCGAGATCAACCCGGCGCTGGCATCACACGGGGGCAGGGTCGCCCTGGTTGAAATCACCGACCTGAAAGAAGTCGTGCTCCAGTTCGGCGGGGGCTGCCATGGTTGTGGCATGGCCGATGTCACGCTGAAACAGGGTATCGAGCAAACCCTGACCCGCAACATTCCTGAAATCACTGCCGTGAAAGACGCCACGGATCACGAGTCAGGCACGAACCCTTACTACGCTGGCGATGCCAGCGGCGAATCCGCCGTCTAATTCCGTTCCTACAAGATATTCGGCCGCATGGCGGCCTCCTGCAGGACAAATTGAAGATGCTTGCGGGAGGCGTCGGGTACTTGTATGCAGGACACGTTCGAGACTTCCCTGTGCACTAATAGCGCAGGCAGTGGAGCGAATGCGGTTTCGCCAGAGGCGAAGAAGCATTCGTGTATTGCCGCTGCGCGTCTGTTCCCGACAGATGATTGTCCTGCAGACAAGTACCCGACCCCTCCAGCAAATGACTATCGTGGGTGTGTCCCGTTCCTGCGTGACAAGCGGCCGCATGGCGGCCAAGGAGCCGAAGGCAACCCGACGACCCCGGTTGGATGAGTCGAGTGTAGCGAGCGTTTCCAGAGGGGTCGTGCGCTCATTGTGTGCCGTCGAGCACAGCCGCCTTCCGGCGTAGCCGGGAGCAGGGAAGAGCAGGCAATGAAGCCAGTTCGATTTCGCCGAGGGCGAAGAAGCGCTGGCGGAATGCCGTAGCTCGTGAGACTCCTTTATTTGATGGAGAGATCCTTCAGGCCTTCCTGGCTGGCGTACCAGGCAGCGAGGTCCTTGATGTCCTGGTCACTCAGGTTCCCGGCAAATCCCGCCATGACCGCATTGGTCCTGCGGCCGGCGCGGTAATCACCCAGCGCTTTCACCAGGTAACTTTCGTGTTGGCCGGCCAGGTTGGGATAAGTCGGGTCCACGCTCTTGCCATCAAGGCCATGACAGGCCTGGCAAATCTGTGATTTTTCTTTTCCGCTGGCGGGATACCCTTTTGCCAGTGCGGTGAGGGGCAGGGCCAAAAGGAACAGTGCAAGGATTGTGTTCTTCATCATTGTGCTTGAGGATTTCATGAGAGCCCCGTCACTCGCCACCGAGTGAAGCGAAGTAAGCTGAGATGTCTTCGATATCCTGGTCCGACAGGGAATCAGCCTGCAAATCCATCGTTTTGTGGTCGCGCTCGCCGGCACGGTAGGATTTCAATGCGATGACCAGATATTCATAATTCTGGCCGCCTATCTTGGGTACTTTGTAGGTCGGGTACACATTCATGTAGCCTGGAATCCCGTGACAACCCGTGCAGGTATAAGCTTTCAGCTCGCCTGCTTCCGGGTCGCCGGCAGCCAGGGCTGAATCACCCGTGAAGAACATGCCGGTTGCCGACAAGAGCAATGCAGGAAGAATCGGGTTTCGCATGGGTGTCTCTTTATCGAAATTTTGAAGTTTGGGACAGCAGGCGATTATACCTGCAGTAGTGAAGAAGGGGTAGGCGTCAGGGCATCAAATACACGCCTGCTGCTCTGCAGTGGAGCGGACCACCCGGTTTAGCCGTTCAGGCCAAATTGTGCGCGTCCTGGCCAAATGCTTCTCGTCTGTCCTGCAACCACATGGTTCCCCAACGCGGTAGTATGGGTGATTGTCGGCGATTCTGGCCCAGTGGCGCGCTTATTGCATCTATTCTTATGAAACGTGGACTCTTATACGTAGAAAGTGGTCATATGACCATTGGCACTCACGTATATACGGCAACTGTGCTAGTGTTATACATATATAAAACACCAAGGTTGGACAGAAATGAATAGTCGGATCACCAGGAAGGCAATATCCCGGGGGATACTACCCGTGTTGTTACCGGCAGTTTTGTTGCTGCAGGGCTGCCTGGGCCAGGCGATAGGAAATGATGAAAACGAAGAAAAGGATGATCCGGCGATCCCGGTCGAAGCAGCCACGGTTTCGCGGGGCGATGTGGCGGCTTTCTATTCCGGCACGGCCGCGCTGGAGGCGGATGAAAAGGCAACCGTGGTGTCTCAGATTACCGGCGTGGTATTGGAAATCAGTGCCGAGGAAGGCGATTACGTGGAGGCGGGGCAAATCCTGGCACGTGTCGAAACCGATCGATACCGCTTGCAGGTTGAAAAAGCCAATGCTGCATTGAATCGCCTGCAAACTGAATTCCAGCGCAAGAAAGAACTGTTTGAAAAGGCGTTGGTCAGCGCTGAGGATTTCGAACGCGTCAGCTCTGAAATGCGGGCGCAAAAAGCCGCCTATGATCTGGCAGTACTCGACCTCGAGTATACGAACATCCGGGCGCCCATCGCCGGATTTATCTCCGAACGCCTGGTGCGCGCCGGAAACCTCGTGAAACTTCATGACCCGGTCTACCGGATTACCAGTTACGATCCATTGCTCGCCGTGATGCATGTCCCGGAACGGGAACTCAGCGTGTTGCGCAAGGGATTGAGCGTGTCCATGGTGCTCGATGCCTGGCCCGGCAGGAAATTCCTGGGAGAGGTGATCCGGATCAGCCCGGTTGTCGATCCGGGCACCGGCACATTCCGGGTCACGGCGGAGATCAAGGATTCCGACCGGATGCTCAAGCCAGGGCTGTTCGGCAGAGTCGCCATCCTCTATGACCTGCACGAAGACGTGCCGGTGATTCCCCGCAGTGCCGTCATTACCGAGGATGAACGAAGCCATGTGTTTGTCGTGGACGAGAACGGCAGTGCAAGCCGAAGAAACGTGGAACTGGGTTATGAACGCGAAAACCAGGTCGAAGTGATCAACGGCGTGAAAACGGGTGAGGTCGTGGTGACCGCGGGTAAGGGCAGCCTGAGTGAGGGCGCCAAGGTCGAAGTCATAGAGTCAGGCCGGAATCCGGGCGCGTGAACCGCGCGTAGCTGAACCCGGAACCGTTGGACCCCCGATGACGGAACGAGCAATGAAACTGGTCGAGGTGGCCACGCGGAGACGCGTGGCCATTTCCATGGGTGCGGTGACGCTGGTCCTTTTCGGCCTCATCGCACTGAGTGACCTCAAGGTCAACTTGCTGCCGGATCTCTCCTACCCGACGTTAACAGTGCGAACCGAATACCAGGGTGCGGCGCCCGAGGAAATTGAAACCCTGTTGACCCGCCCCGTGGAAGAATCGGTGGGTGTCGTCAAGAACGTGCTGTCTGTGAAGTCCGTTTCGCGCGCCGGTCAATCGGATGTAATCCTGGAGTTCGCCTGGGGCACCGACATGGACCGGGCCGGACTGGAGGTCAGGGAAAAACTCGAAGTATTGCAGCTACCCCTGGAATCGAGCAGGCCATTGTTGTTGCGCTTCAACCCCGCCACGGATCCGATCATGCGATTTGGTCTGATTTTCGGTGAGCAGGGCAGCGACTTCGATGAATCTTCGCTCAAAGTCCTGAGACGCTATGCGGACGAGGAGATCAAAAAGATCCTTGAGCCGGTCGAAGGTGTGGCTGCGGTCAAGATCAGCGGCGGTCTCGAAGACGAAGTCCAGATAGAAATCGATGAACGCAAGATGGCCCAGTTGAACCTGACGCTGGACATGCTGACGTCCAGGCTGGCGGCGGAAAACGTCAATGTATCTGCCGGGCGGCTTGAGCAGGGTACGCAACGCTACCTGGTTCGCACGATCAACCAGTTTGGGTCCGTGGAAGAGTTCGGCGGCCTGATTGTCGCACCCGGGGAAGGCCGTCCCATTTACCTGAGGGACATTGCCAACGTTCGTGCCGGGTATAGCGAGAGGGAAGCCATTATCCGTATGAACGGACGCGAGGCGGTCGAAGTTGCCGTCTACAAGGAAGGTGATGCCAACACCGTCAGCGTGGCGAAAGGCATTAGCCAACGGCTCGAAGAACTCAAGCCGGATCTGCCCCAGGGCATGCAGATGGAGACCGTTGACGACCAGTCTCTGTTTATCGATCGTGCGATCAGTGAGGTCATCAGCGCTGCGGTCCTCGGCGGAGTGCTGGCGATCCTGGTCATTTTCGTATTCTTGCGCAACGTCTGGTTCACGCTGACGATCGCGCTTTCCATTCCCGTTTCGATTATCGCGACCTTTTTCCTGATGGGGCAGGCCGGGATTTCGCTCAACATCATGTCTCTGGGCGGCATTGCCCTGGCGACCGGCTTGCTGGTCGACAATGGCATCGTCGTGCTGGAAAACATCTCCCGCTATCGCGGGGAAGGTGAGGGGCTCGTCTCCGCCGCAATCCGGGGCGCCAGTGAAGTGGGCGGAGCGGTCATCGCGTCAACGCTGACCACGATCGCTGTTTTCCTGCCCCTCGCGTTTGTCGAGGGGGTCGCGGGGCAGCTGTTCAGAGACCAGGCTTTGACCGTGACTTTTGCTCTCTTTATTTCACTCGCGGTTGCAATGACCCTGATCCCGATGATGGCCTCCGCGAGCGGGAAAAGAACCTTACCGGCGGAAGCGGGCAGCAGCCGCTTCGGCAACTGGTTTGCATCCCGCTATGCCGTGTTGCTTGATTTGGCGCTTCGCCGTAAAGCCGTGACGCTGTTGTTAGCCATCCTGCTGCTGGGACTTTCGGTGGTGCTGCTCCGGG
>CAMYKC010000170.1:0-4294 GCA_947258865.1 uncultured Lysobacterales bacterium | reverse complement strand
CCGGCAACCGGATTGATGCAAACCCGACCGAAAGCGGCGAGAACATAGCGCGCATGCTGGTGGCGATGAAAGCCTCCGGGACCGCGGCTGAGCAGGCTGAGGTCATCGATGAATTGCGGATCAGGTCCGGCGAAATCGCAGGCCTGGAAACCAATTTCACAGCACCCGAATTACTCAGTTTTGACAAGCCACTGGAGGTTGAAATCCAGGGATATGATCTCGACTCCCTGCGCCGGGCCAGTGACCAGGTTTTGAAGATATTGCGCCAATCCGATCGGTTTGCCGATGTGGAATCGAGCCTGGAGCGCGGGCATCCGGAAGTGCAGATTTATTTCGACCAGGAGCGTGCCGCCGCGCTGGGTCTGACCGTCAAGCAGATTTCGGACCAGGTGGTCGGTAAAATTCGCGGCCGCGTGGCTACACGGTATAGCTGGCGTGACCGCAAGATCGACGTTCTGGTAAGGCTTTCCGAGGAAGAACGCCAATCCATTGCCGCGGTCCGCGAGCTTATTGTCAATCCGGAAAGTGACCGGCCCGTGCCGCTGTCGTCCGTGGCCGAGATCCGCGTTGCCGAGGGACCGGCGGAAATCCGGCGGACAGACCAGGAGCGAGTCGCACTGATCCAGGCAAACCTGGCCTACGGTGACCTTGGCAGCGCGGTCATGGAAGCCAGGACCATGCTGTCCGGCCTGCAAATGCCCTATGGATTGAGCATGCGAATCACCGGACAGAGCGAAGAAATGGAAGCTTCATTCAATTCGCTTCTGTTTGCGCTCGGCCTGGCAATCTTCCTGGTCTATCTGGTGATGGCCTCTCAATTCGAATCGCTGCTGCACCCTTTCGTGATCCTGTTTTCGATTCCGCTGGCGGCGGTGGGCGTGGCGCTGGCCTTGTGGCTGACCGACACGCGCCTGAGCGTCATCGTTTTTATCGGCCTGATCATGCTGGCCGGCATCGTGGTCAACAACGCCATTGTCCTGGTGGACCTGATCAACCAGTTGCGGGACCGCGGTTTGGAGCGGATCAATGCGATCCGCGAAGCGGCCCGGTTACGGCTGCGGCCGATCATGATGACCACCCTGACCACGGTGTTGGGCCTGTTGCCGATGGCGCTGGGCCTGGGCGAGGGATCCGAGATGCGCACCCCGATGGCTATCACGGTCATCGGCGGCCTGCTGACCTCCACGTTCCTGACCCTTGTGATCGTGCCCGTCATGTATTCACTGCTGGACCGCCGCAAGGACATCAGTACGGTTACCGCCGATGCGGCCGGAAACCGGACCGATGAGGATCCTGGCCAGTCGCAACTCCCGCAGTCGAGCCAGGGGTAGATATACGCCATGATGTCTCCAGCCCAATTCGCCATCAAGCGCCCCGTTACCATCATCATGGTCTTTGTTTCCATGGTTGCGGTTGGCCTGGTGGCCGCGCGGTTGCTCCCGCTGGAGTATTTTCCAGCGCTGGATATACCGTTCATAGGAATCGAAATCCCGTACCAGGGATCGACGCCTGAGGAAGTCGAGCGTGAAATCACGAGGCCTGTCGAAGAAGTCCTGGCAACCCTGTCCGGAATCAAGAAGCTCGAGTCCACTTCGACGGACACCAGCGCCTTCATCGAAGTCAACTTCGACTGGGGTGAAGATGTGGCCGTCAAGGCGGTGGAAGCCCGCGAGAGAGTAGAGGCCATACGGGACCAGCTACCCGCGGATGTCAGGCGCATCAATGTATTCAAGTTCAATTTTACGGATCAGCCCGTCCTGCGCCTGAGGATTTCCAGCGAACGGGACCTGTCCGGCGCCTACGACATGTTGATGCGTAAACTGGTCCGGCCGCTGGAACGCATTCCGGGTGTGGCCAGGGTGGATCTCGAGGGAATCGAACCCCGTGAAATCCGTATCGAACTGATCGGCGACCGGATCATTTCACACGGCATTGATCTTATCGATCTTCAGAGGCAACTGCAGCAGGTCAATTTCTCGGATTCAGCGGGTCTTATCCGGGATAACGAAACACGGTACCGGGTAAATCCAAAAGGCGAGTTCCGCAGCGTCGAGGAAGTCGGTGATCTCGTCATCAGTGACGAAGGATTGCGGCTGAGCGACATCGCGGACATCCGCTACGACAGCCAAAAACGAACCTATGCACGGCACCTGCACCGCAAATACGCGATTGGTATCAGCGTGTTCAAGGAGAGCGGCGCTAACCTGGTTGACGTCGGCAGGCGCGCGCTGACCGAAGTGGAACGTATTTCTGAATCAGCTGAAATGCAGGGTATCAACATCTTTTTCCTCGATGACCAGGCCAAGGGTGTTACGGATTCCTTGTCAGAACTCCTGAAGGCGGGGCTGATCGGGGCCTTGCTTTCCCTGCTCGTGCTCTATTTCTTCCTCGGTCATATACAGACCACGCTGATGGTTTCCCTGGCAGTACCCATAGCCATCACGATTACGCTTGGCGTCATGTATTTCCTCGGCATCTCACTGAATATCCTGTCGATGATGGGGCTATTGCTGGCCATCGGCATGCTGGTGGATAACGCGGTTGTCGTCAGCGAGAGCATTCACCGGGAGCATGAAAACACGCCCGGAGATCCAAAGGGGGCTTCCATTCGCGGCGTCCGTGCGGTCAGCCTGGCCGTCGCAGCCGGGACCCTGACCAGTGCGGCGGTCTTCCTGCCGATCATTTTCGGGGAGCAGGATCAAATCTCCATCTTCCTTACCCACGTTGCCGTCTCCATCGTCGTCTCGCTGACCGTGTCACTGTTCATCGCGCAGACGATCATCCCTTTGATGGCGACCCGCCTCGATCAGCCGTCCTCGGGCACCCAGAACGCGTTGGTCGAGCGACTGAAGCACCGTTACGTGCGGCTGCTGAAATGGACGCTGGAACACCGCTGGGCCGCTGCCGGCCTCGTGCTCCTGGCGCTGGCTTCCGCCGCCATACCGATGACGGTGGTCGATACCGACATGTTTCCCCAAAACCAGACCCGGAAACTGTACCTGAGCTACCACCTCGACGGGCACTACCCCCTGGCCAAAATCAAGGAGTCAGTCGATCGCATCGAGGATTATCTCTATGAAAACCAGGACGAATTCGAAATCCGGGCGGTCTACACCTATTACGACGAAGCAGGGTCGCGCAACACGTTATCCGTGATACTGCTGACCGATGATGACGTTTCCGTGCTTTCTTCCCAGGAAATCAGCAACCGGATTCTGGAAAACCTGCCAAAGATTGCGATCGGGCGCCCCAGCTTCGATTTTGAGCGGGTTGGCGGTGGCGAAAAGCTGAACGTTACGTTGACGGGCTCATCCAGCGAAGTGCTCCGGGGCCTGGCGGAGGACACGGTGCGTACCCTGTCCTCGGTGGAGGGCCTCACCGGCGTCGTTTCAGAGGCTGGTGCGGGCGACCAGGAAGTCCAGTTGCGGGTCGACCGTGAAAAGGCGAACCAGCTTGGCTTTTCCACCCGGGAGGTAGCGCAGGCCGTGGCCATCGCCCTTCGCGGCGTTGACCTGAGGGAATTCAAAGGCGAGGAAGGCGAAATACCGGTGCGCCTGCAGTTGCGCGAGGCGGATCGCAAGAACCTCACTGATCTGCGGGACCTGAAGTTACGCAATTCATCCGGTACTCAGGTCCCGTTGATGTCGATGGTCACCTTGTCGCATGACAGCGGTCCGACGGAAATACGCCGGATCGATCGGGCGACCGCGTTGCGAGTCACAGCCCAGCTGGACGGCATCTCCACCGAGGAGGCAAAGGAAAGAATCGAGGCGCGAATGAAGCTGTTGCAACTGCCCAGCGGTTACCAGTGGCAATTCGGCGGCGGCTTCGACGACGATCAGGAAGCCCTGCAGAAAATGCTGTTCAATATCCTGCTGGCCATCGCGATCATCTATATTGTCCTCTCCGCCCAGTTCGAATCCCTGATCTATCCGGCCAGCATGATCTGCACGATCCTGTTTTCAGTGATCGGGGTCTATTGGTTCTTCATGATCACCGGCACCACCTTCACGCTGATGGCCATGATCGGCATCCTGATCCTGATCGGCGTGGTGGTAAACAATGGCATTGTGCTGATTGATCACGTGAACCAATTGCGCTTGCAAGGTCTGAGCCGGGAACACGCCCTGCTGAGGGCGGGCGAGGAGCGCCTGCGGCCGATCCTGATGACCGTCGGAACGACAGTGCTGGGTTTGACACCGCTTTGCTTCGGCACGACGCAGATTGGCGGTGACGGGCCACCGTATTTCCCGATGGCGCGGGCGATCGTCGGAGGACTGCTGTTTTCCACCTT
>CAMYKC010000169.1 GCA_947258865.1 uncultured Lysobacterales bacterium | reverse complement strand
CCAGCGAACATCTGCAACGGGTCAGCGATCCGGTGGCGCGCAAGCAGGTCATGGCGGCCACCGGACAGGTCCGCCTGATGGAAACCTACCGAGATCTGTTTGACCGCCGTGGCCTGACGGTTGCCCAGGTACTGGCCAGTAAGAGTGATTTCCAGACCCGCCGGCATTACCTGAACATGCGCGGATGTATCGAGGCCCTGCTTACCGCCGGTATCGTACCGGTGATCAATGAAAATGATGTAGTCTCGATCACCGAACTGATGTTTACCGACAACGACGAACTCGCCGGGCTGCTGGCCGGTATGGTCAAGGCCGACCTGCTTTGCCTGCTCAGTACGGTTCCTGGCGTTTTCGACGGCGACCCCGAAGATCCTGAAACGGAATGCATCAGCCGCTGGGACGACCAGAAATACCAGATCGAGGATATCGTGCTGCGCGGAACATCCGCGCTGGGCCGCGGCGGCATGCACAGCAAACTGGCCATTGCCAGAAAAACAGCCCGGCTGGGCACCGAGGTGGTGATCGCCGACGGCTGCGATCCGGACATCCTCGTCAAGGTGGTTGGCGAGGAGCAGGCAGGCACCCATTTCCCGGCTCGCGGCGAAGCCTCGCCAGCCAAGCGCTGGCTGGCCAGTGCAGACGGTCACGCAACGGGCTCGGTGACCGTGAATACCGGGGCAGAAACCGCTTTACTCGATCGGTCACGCATGACCAGCTTGTTGCCGGTTGGTATCGAGGCCATAGAGGGGCCCTTCAGCCGCGGAGACATCATCAGGATTCACAACCCCGACGGCAAGGTGCTGGGATGCGGCCGGGCACGTTATGATTACGAAGAAGCCCAAAAGCTGATCGGCCAACGTGGACAAAAGGCCCTGATCCATTACGATTACCTTTATCTCGAAGATTGACAGGACGCAAGGGAATGGAAGACCGACAACACGATCTCGAGCGGGGACTCGAACAGGCACGTGAAGCGGCGCGTGAACTCGCCCGATGCGACGATAAAACCATCCGGGCTGTGCTCAATGCGCTTGCCGACAGGGCACTGGATGCCTGTGAAGACATATTGCATGCCAATCGCAGCGACCTCTCGCGCATGCCGCAGAGAGATCCGAAATACGACCGCTTGTTGCTGAATCCGGAACGGTTGAAATCCATCTGCGATGATCTGCGCTTCGTGGCGGGTCTCCCGTCCCCCGTGGGCGAGGTACTGGAACAACGGGACCTCGACAGCGGGCTCGAGCTCAGCAAAATCCGCGTACCGATGGGCGTCATTGCGGTCATCTTTGAATCACGGCCGAACGTGACCTTCGATGTATTCGCACTGTGCCTGAAAACGCAGAACGCTTGCGTGCTCAAGGGCAGCAGTGACGCGCACGACACCAACCAGGTCATCGTGCGTCTGATGCATGAAGTGCTGACCGAGAACGGACTGACCCCCGCTACCGTCTTTCTCGCCCCGCCGGAGCGCGAATGGCTTCCGCATATCCTCCAGGCCACCGGCTACATTGACCTGGCCATCCCGCGCGGCTCAAAAGGATTGATCGATTTTGTCCGGGACAATTCGCGCATTCCCGTCATCGAGACCGGGGCCGGTATCGTCCATACCTTCGTCGATGCCAGCGCGGATCTGGACAAGGCGAAAGCCATCATCACCAACGCGAAGACCCGGCGTGTCAGCGTATGCAACGCGCTGGACACGCTGGTGCTGCACCGTGACCTGCTGCAGCACTTGCCCGACCTGATGCAGGCGATGGGTGACGAGCATGGCGTCGAGGTATTCGCCGACGATGCAGCATTCGCGGCTCTGGAAGGCCGTTACACCGGCATGCTGAACCACGCGGCCAAGGAGCATTTTGGACAAGAGTTCCTGTCATTGCGACTATCCATCAAGACCGTGGCAAACCTCGACGAGGCGCTCGATCACATACATCGTTTTAGTTCGAAGCACTCCGAAGCCATCGTGGCGGAGGATCCGGCTGTCATTGAGAAATTTCTCAATGACGTGGATGCGGCAGCCGTGTACGCCAATGCTTCCACCGCATTCACCGACGGTGGCCAGTTTGGTATGGGCGCCGAGATTGGCATCAGCACCCAGAAGTTGCATGCGCGCGGCCCGATGGCGCTTCCGGAGCTGACCAGCTACAAGTGGGTGGTTCGCGGCTCCGGGCAGATTCGCGCTGCGAGTTAGCATCCACGATGGCCAAAGTCCTGGTTTTTCAGCACGTAGCGGCAGAGCCGCTGGGCACCCTGGACCCGATGCTCAGGAATCGGGGGCACCGCATCCGCTACATCAATTTTCACCGCGACCCCTTTGCGCAACCGGATGTCGGCCGCTACGACGCGTTGATCGTGCTTGGCGGGCCGCAGATGCCGGACCAGGGAGACCGCTATCCGCATCTCAATGTGGAGATGCGCTGCATCGAAGAAGCCCTGAAGAGGGAAATTCCGGTGCTTGGTATATGCCTGGGTGCGCAGCTATTGGCCTATACCCTGGGTGGCGGCGTCCGCCCACTGGATAAGTGGGAAATAGGCTGGTACGACCTGGAGCCAACCCACCAGTCAGCAGCCGATCCGGTGTTCTGTGCGCTGACAGAACCCCGGCCGGCATTTCAATGGCACGGTTATACCTTTGACCTGCCCAGGGGCGCGATCCACCTGGCCAGGTCGGAAACCTGTGAAAACCAGGCATTCCGCTTCGGCCGTAACGCCTACGGGCTGCAATGTCACCTGGAACTGGACGAGCGGCTGATCAATCGCTGGCTGAACATGCCGGAATACCTCGGTGACCTGGAAAAAAATGGCCGCCGAGGCGAAGCGGCAGCCATACAGAAGCAAACGCACGAGCTGATTGGCCAATCAGCTGATCTGAGCCTAGAGATTTTCGGGCAGTTTCTGCGGCCGCTGGGCGAGCGCCGCAGCCGGCATGTCCTGCCTTCGCGGTGAATAAGGATTTTCGCTTCCCTGCTCGAGCGTGTTCTCTATTCAGATACCCGGTGCCTTCTGTGAACCAAGAGACGGTTAGCCATCCAGGCTGAATCCCCCGGTCCTCCGATCATGAAAACGCAAACTGCCCGTCTTTCGCATCGACCTTGATCGTGTCGCCCGAAACGTAACCGCCTGACAGAATCCTTTGCGCCAGCGGGTTCTCGATCTCGTTCTGGATTGCGCGCTTCAGCGGCCGGGCGCCGTACACCGGGTCGAATCCTGCCTCGGCCAGCAGGTCCAGTGCGGTTTCCGAAACGTCCAGTTCGTATTCGTTCACCTGCAATCGCTTGCGCAGAAAACCGAGCTGGATTCCCGCAATCAGCCGGATCTGGGCCTGGTCCAGCGGATGGAAGACCACCATATCGTCAACCCGGTTGATGAACTCGGGCCGAAAATGCTGGCCGACCACGTCCATCACGGCCGTTTTCATGGCCTCGTAACCTTCGCCCGTAAGGTCCTGGATGCGCTGCGAACCCAGGTTGGAGGTCATTACGACCACCGTGTTCCTCAGGTCCACCGTGCGCCCGTGGCCGTCCGTCAGCCGGCCATCGTCCAGCACCTGCAGCAGAATATTGAATACATCCGGGTGGGCTTTTTCGATCTCGTCCATCAGGATCACGGAATAAGGCCGGCGGCGGACCGCTTCGGTCAGGTAGCCGCCCTCTTCGTAACCCACGTATCCCGGCGGCGCCCCGATCAACCGGGCCACGGAGTGCTTCTCCATGAATTCTGACATGTCGATCCGCACCATCGCTTCCTCGGTGTCGAACATGAACTCGGCCAGCGCCTTGCACAATTCGGTTTTGCCCACGCCGGTGGGACCCATGAACAGGAAAGAGCCGATCGGCCGGTCGGGGTCGGATAGCCCTGCCCTGGAACGGCGGATGGCGTCTGCAACTGCATTGACCGCCTCGTCCTGTCCGATCACTCGCGTATGCAGCGCCTCCTCCATGCGCAGCAACTTTTCCCGTTCGCCCTCCAGCATCCGCGAAACCGGAATCCCGGTCCATTTTGAAACCACCTCCGCGATCTCGTCTTCCGTCACGCGGTAGCGCAGCAACTGGAAATCTGCTTGTTCGCCTTTCTCTGATTCTTCCAGCTGCTTTTCCAGCTCGGGTATCTTCCCGTACTGAAGTTCCGACATGCGCGCCAGGTCCTGGGCCCGCATTGCGGTTTCGAGCTCTGCCCTGGCCCGCTCGAGTTCTTCCTTGATATGCGCCGAACCCTGTACTGCCGCCTTTTCCGATTTCCAGATTTCTTCCAGGTCGGAGAACTCGCGCTCCATCTCGGCGATTCTCTCTTCCAACTCCTCCAGCCGCTTCAGTGACGCCTCGTCGGATTCCTTCTTCAGGGCTTCACGCTGAATTTTTTCCTGGATCAGCTTGCGCTCGAGGCGATCCAGCGCTTCCGGCTTGGAGTCGATTTCCATGCGGATACGCGAGGCGGCTTCGTCCATCAGGTCGATGGCCTTGTCCGGCAGTTGCCGGTCGCTGATATAACGGTGCGATAAGGTAACCGCAGCGACCAGTGCCGGATCGGTAATATCAACACCGTGATGCACCTCGTAACGCTCCTGCAGGCCGCGCAGAATGGCGATGGTGTCCTCCACGGAGGGTTCGCCGACGAAGACTTTCTGGAAACGGCGTTCCAGCGCCGCATCCTTTTCGACGTACTGGCGGTATTCGTCCAGCGTGGTGGCGCCGATGCAGTGCAGCTCGCCGCGGGCCAGCGCGGGCTTGAGCATATTGCCGGCGTCCATCGCGCCTTCCGCCTTGCCGGCGCCGACCATCGTGTGCAGCTCGTCGATGAACAGGATGATGTTGCCTTCCTGCTTGGCCAGGTCGTTGAGCAAGGCCTTCAGGCGCTCCTCGAACTCGCCGCGGTACTTGGCGCCGGCCAGCAGGGAACCCATGTCCAGGCTCAACACCCGCTTGCCGCGGACACCTTCGGGAACCTCGTCGTTGACGATGCGCTGCGCCAGGCCTTCGACGATGGCGGTCTTGCCCACGCCGGGCTCGCCGATCAACACGGGATTGTTCTTGGTGCGGCGCTGCAGCACCTGGATGCAACGGCGGATCTCTTCGTCACGGCCGATGACGGGGTCCAGCTTGCTCTGCTCGGCCCGCTCGGTGAGGTCGATGGTGTACTTCTCCAATGCCGGGCGGTTCTCCTCGGCGTTCGGATCGTCCACCTGCTCGCCGCCGCGCAACTCGTCGATCGCCTTCTCGATGGCCTCG
>CAMYKC010000168.1:8220-13352 GCA_947258865.1 uncultured Lysobacterales bacterium | reverse complement strand
GTCACTCTTTCCACCATGCATGGCTGCCCGCCCGATGAAATCGGCAGCATCTGCAACTACCTGATGAAGGAACGGCGCCTGCATACCTTCGTTAAGTGCAATCCAACATTGCTCGGGCCTGAACGCGTTCGAAACATTCTCCACCAGGATTTGGGTTTCATGGATGTCATCGTGCCGGACGAGGCCTTCAGGCACGACCTGGCCTACCATGACGCCATACCATTGCTGAGCGGTCTGCGAGAGATTGCCGCGGAATGCGGACTGGATTTCGGCGTGAAATTGAGCAACACACTGGAAGTTGAGAATTTCAGGACCATCTTCGACGATTCAGAGAAGATGATGTACCTGTCCGGCCGCCCGCTGCACGCAATCACGGTCAACCTGGCCGCGGAACTGGCGGAGGAATTCTCCGGCAAGCTGCCGATGTCGTTCTCAGCCGGTGCGGATTGTTTTAATGCGCCGCATCTGTTGGCTGCCGGTATGCAGACGGTCACCGTATGTTCCGACCTGCTGAAAACCGGCGGTTACCTCCGGCTGCTCCAGTATCTCGAATACACGGAAGATACTTTCAAGCGCGCAGGGGCTGCCAGCATGGATGAGTTCATCCTCAAATCAGCGGGGCCCGAAGTCATCCGGGGGGACGTGCAGGCAAGCGCGCTCCTGAACCTGCGGCGTTACGCAGCACAAACCCGTGATGACCGACTGCTGAAGAAAGCCACGTTTGACACCTCGCACAGCAAAACCGGGCGTCAACTGGGTCTGTTCGATTGCATCATGGCGCCCTGCGTGGACGCTTGTGCGGTGAATCAGAAGGTGCCTCAATACATGCAAGCGGTGCGCGATGGCGATTTCGAAGCGGCAGCCCGGCTGACTCGGATCGATAACCCGATTCCCGCCATGCTGGGCCGCGTCTGCGACCACCTGTGCGAGCCGGTCTGTATCCGCACCCACCTCGATGAACCGCTGGCGATCCGGCATATGAAACGATTCATTGTGGAGTCGGAAAAGGAAGGAGGCCCAGCGTCTCCACAGATAATTGCTGGCCAAAAAGCGGCTATCATCGGCGCAGGCCCCGGCGGCATGGCGGCAGCAATTGAGCTCGCACAAGCCGGAATCGGGGTGGAAATATTTGAGATGCATCCCTACGCCGGGGGGATGGTCGGTGGGGCTATTCCGGAGTACCGCTTACCGGCGAGCGTGATGGAACGGGACCTCGCAACGCTGGAAGCCCTGGGCATCAAGATTCATTACAACACGATGGCCGGGCGTGATGTCCATCTGTCGCGGCTGCGCCGTGACGGTTTCCACCACGTGATCATCACGGTTGGTGCCCAACTCGGCAAGAAACTCGGGCTCGAGGGCGAGGATTGCGAAGGGGTAATGGACGCGTTGCATTTTCTCAGGCATTCCCGCGAAGGACACCCCCCTGAGACCGGCAAACGGGTTGGCATAATCGGCGCCGGGGATACGGCCATGGACTGCGCACGAACCGCTTTTCGTCTGTCCGACGGCCAGCCCGGCAGCAGGGTCAGCGTGATCTACCGGCGCACCATCGACCAAATGCCGGCGGACCGCGAGGAAATCAAATGCCTGCTCGAGGAAGGCATCGAGGTCATCGAATTGGCCAAACCGCAGCGACTCTTGGTCGAAGAGGGCAGGCTGCGCGGGCTGGTGTGCGGCCGCATGGAATACCGGGGCGGCCTCGACTCTTCCGGCCGTAAGATCCCTCACGAAATTGCGGGCAGCGCCTTCGACATACCACTGGATACGCTGATCCTGGCCATCAGCCAGCATGCCATCCTGGACTTCTTCGACGAGGAGCCTGTGGCCGTGAGCCGACTGGGCTACATTGAGGCGGATCCGCTGACTTTCGAAACGTCGGTGCCGGGTATCTACGCCGGCGGCGACGTGGTCAATGACGGGCCCTCGTCGATCGTGGAGGCGGCCGCTGACGGCAAGGCAATTGCCAGGGCCATACTGGGCAGTCAGGAAAACAGCTTGATTCCGCCGGGGATCGACCTGTTCGATCCGGCAGACCTGCTGCGCCGGCGCAGCCACCGCGAATGGCGTGTACCAGTGCCCCATTCGCCTCTGCAGGATCGCAAGAATTTCAATGAGGTCGTGCATGGTTATACGGAACAGCAGGCACGCACTGAAGCCGCCCGCTGCCTTGATTGCCACCACTATTGCAGCCTCTGTGTGGGGGTTTGCCCGAACCTGGCGCTGCATACATTCCGTGTTGAACCCTTTGCAATCCGACTGCCGGAACTGGAAGTCGTCAACGGAGAAATCCGGGTCCGGCCCGAGCCAGAATCTGAGCCCGTGCCTGGCCCGGGTTCTGATTTCCGGATTGACCAGGTTTTTCAGATCGGGCTACTGGCCGACCTCTGCAACGAATGCGGGAATTGCACCACGTTCTGCCCCACGGCGGGTGAGCCATACCGGGACAAACCCAGGCTGTACCTGGATCGCAAAGAGTTTGAAGCCCAACGGGACAATGCCTTTATGGTGTTCAGGGCAGTGGGGCCCGGGGAATCAGAAGAGTGGGCCATGGACGCGCGATGGGCCGGTGCGACGCACCGGATCGAACTCAATGAAATACTGTGTTATAGCGGGCCCTGGTTCCGTGCGCGTATCGAACCTGCCACCTTCCAGGTTGAGCAAATCGAGGCTACCGGCAATGCACAGGTTTCCGAAACCGTCTCGCTGGAACCTTGCGCGGCCATGTTTGTGTTGTTGCAGGGTTTTAAACACTCCATGCCGCATTTGCCGGTAGCGATGCCAGCCCCCGGAGGGAGAATTTCGCATCCCGGATACGAGGAATAGGAGCAAGAAATGAGTTCCTTACTGATTTGCAACGGACACCTGGTGACGCTGGACGAAGAAAACCGCTTCATCGAAAACGGAAACGTATTCATCGAAGGCAACCGGATCGTCGAAGCAGGAGATTTTCCGGTCAGCAAGTACATGGCGGACCGCAGCATCGATGCCCGCGGCAACCTGGTCATGCCGGGCCTGATCAATACGCATCACCACCTCTATTCCACCTTCGCCCGGGGTTTCACGCCGCCCGGGGCGCAGGCAAGGGATTTCACGGAAATCCTGTCGAAATTGTGGTGGAAACTCGATTCAGCCCTGAATTCCGAGGACGTTTACCATTCCGCCCTGCTGGCCCTGATGCACGCGGCGCGCGCGGGTTGCACAACGGTGATCGACCACCATTCTTCACCTTCCTGCCGGGACGGCAGCCTCGATGAGGTGGAACGGGCGTTCCGGGACGTGGGCCTGAGCGGTTGCCTTGCCTACGAAGTGTCCGATCGCAACCAGGAAGGCGAAGGAATCGAGGAAAACGAGCGTTATATCCGCAAGTGCCGTGATTCCGAAGACGGTCAGATGGCTGCGCTGTTCGGCCTGCATGCGCTGATGACACTGGGCACGAAAACCCTGCAGCGTTCCGCCGAGATCGCGCATGAGCTGGATGCCGGTTTCCATGTCCACGCGGCCGAGGCTGAAATCGACGTGCAGGTCACGATGGAGCGCTACGGGCGCAGGATCATGGACCGTTTTCTGGATTTCGGTATTCCGGGCCATAAAACGATCTTCGTGCACGGCGTCCATTTCGAGTCGCGTGAACTGGACTTGCTGCGCTCCACCGGCTCCATGCTGGTCAACAACCCGGAGTCCAATATGAACAACGGGCTGAGCGTGGCGCCGATCCTCGACATGCTCAAGCACGGCGTGACGGTCGGCGTGGGCACGGACGGGATGTCTTCCCACCTGATTTCGCAGGCGCGCGCGATGTACCTGCACCAACGCACTCACCACCGGGACCCGACTCTGGCCTTTGCCGAGGCTTGTGAAATTCTGTTGCACAACAACCGCGCCATCTGCAACCGCCTGTTCCGTGAACCGCGGGGCGCCCTCGCCCCGGGGCAGTTGGCCGACATCATGATTCCGGAATACGTACCGTTCACACCGCTGAACGAAGACACCTTTTACGGACACCTGCTGTTCGGCCTGAGTTTCGCCCGGGTGGGCACCACCATCGCGCGGGGCCGCGTGATCGTGGACGACGGCCACATGCCGCACCTGGATGAAGAGGCCATCCGCGCCCGGTGTATGGAACGGGCGGCATGGAACGGGCGGCCAGGATCTGGGCAAGAATCGCGTGATTGAGGTCATCGAATAAAAATCGTTTTTCTGCATTAATTACGGTGAGACGGACTCAAGCAAGGGCCACGCGGGGTATAGCCCCCGCATCCACCCATTAAAAGGACGACACCATCAAGACCTGCTGGCAGCAATACCACACACCGGGAACGGTCGACGAAGCGATCGAACTGCTGAACCGCTACGACGGCCGCGCCCAGGTGATTGGCGGCGGAACCGACCTGCTGCTGGAAATCCAGCAGGGCCGCAAGCCGCCCGTGGAAGCGATGGTGGATCCTTCCCGGATTGCCGGTCTCGGCGCTATCAGCCGGGACGGCGAATACATCGTAATCGGCTGCGCGGTATCCCATTCCAGGATCATCGGTGATGCGCGCATCGCCCAACACGGCACCTGCCTGGTCGAAGCCTGCGGGGTTATTGGCGGACCGCAGGTGCGCAACGTGGCCACCCTGGCGGGAAACGTGGCCCATGCCCTTCCCGCGGGCGACGGCACCGTTGCCCTGCTGGTGCTGGACGGAGAGATCGAAGTTACCGATTCCAAGGGCCGCCGCTGGATGCCGTTACAGGAAACATTTCTCGGCCCCGGCAAAAGCGCGATCGATCACCACCGCGCCCTGCTGACCCGCTTACGTTTCAAACCCACCGTTGGCTTGCAGGGTTCGGCGTTTTTCCGGGTGATGCGTCCCCAGGGGGTCGCCCTGCCGATGATTTCAATGGCCGCATGCCTGCACCTGGATGAAAACAAGACAGTGGAATCCGTGCGTATCGCTGTCGCGCCCGCCGGGCCCGTACCCTGCCTGGCCAGACGGGCCATGGAAGCGATCAGCGGCGCAGCTGTCTCGGATGAACTGTTCAGCAAAGCAGCAGAGGCTGCGCTTGGCGAGTTATCCCTGCGCAGCAGCAAGTACCGGGCCAGCCGGGAATACCGGAAAGAAATGGTCATCACACATCTGCCGCGCGTA
>CAMYKC010000168.1:6351-8167 GCA_947258865.1 uncultured Lysobacterales bacterium | reverse complement strand
CGCGCGTCCTGGCCCTGGCGGCGGAGCGGGCGATTAGTGGTCACGCCGCTCCCCGGGGGGTCGGACAATGAGCCGCCTGCGAATGACTGTCAATGGCCGGCCGGTTGAACTGGACGTGCCGGAATCACGCTACCTGTCTGCGGTGTTGCGCGAAGACCTCGGACTGACCGGCACCCGGATCGGTTGCAACGAGGCTGAATGCGGTATCTGCACCGTGCTGATCGACGGCACGCCGGTGAACAGTTGTATTTATCCGGCTTTCAAGGCACAGGGTGCCAGCGTGGACACCATCGAAGGCTTGTCCCGGAATGGTGATCTGCATCCCCTGCAGCAGGCTTTTCTCGATCACGGCGCGGTCCAGTGCGGCATCTGTACGCCAGGACTGATCATGACCGCAATGGCATTGCTGGATGAAAAAGCCGCGACCGGGGACACCGTCACGGCGGACGATATCAAGATCGCTCTGAAAGACACCTATTGCCGCTGCACTGGTTACCAGAGCGTGATCAGCGCCATCCTGCAGGCGTCGGGACAGAACGTCCCCCCCTATATTCCCGAAACCCTCTCGCCCGGCAGTGCCATCGGCAAGGCGCAGCCCAACCCCGATGCCCGGGCAAAAATTACCGGCAAAGCCCGTTTTACCGACGACTATAATTTTCCGGGCATGCTTTATGCCCGCACCCTTCGGGCAGGCATGCCGCATGCACGGATCGTGTCCATCGACACCGCAGCGGCGCGCGCCCTGCCCGGTGTGCGAGCTGTCCTGACTCACGAGGACGTTCCGGGACGCAAGCTGCATGGCCTGGTGACCATCGACTGGCCGGTCCTGTGTGCTGACAAGGTCCGCTACGCCGGCGATGCGGTCGCGCTCGTGGCTGCCGATTCCGAGGAAACTGCAACCGAAGCGGTGGAACTGATCCAGGTCGAATACGCGAAGTTGCCCACTGTAAGCAGCGCGATCGAAGCGCTGAGTCCGGGAGCGGCAGTGCTCCATGAAGGAAGGCCGGACGGTAATCTGCTCAAGCACATCAAGGTGAAAAAGGGCGATATCGAGGCCGGATTCGCAGAGGCCGACGTGGTCGTGGACCGTACTTACCGCACGCCAACCACCGAACACCTGTTCCTGGAACCGGAATGCGCGATCGGTGTGCCGGCCGGCTACAACCCGGCTGAATTTGGTGGCTCCAGCGATCCCAACGCACCGCGCGGCGAACGGGCGCTTCACGACAAGACCACGATCTACGTGGGCAGCCAGATTCCATACCAGGACCGTGACCAGGTGGCGGCCTCGCTGGGGGTTGAGCCGGACGCGGTCCGAATCGTAGCCACGCTGATGGGTGGCGGTTTTGGCGGCAAAGAGGATGTGGCGGGCCAGATCCATGTTGCGCTGCTGGCGGAAGCCAGCGGACGCCCGGTGAAAATGCTGTACTCGCGCCAGGAAAGCCTGCTGTTTCATCCCAAGCGGCACGCCACCTTGATCCGCATACGCACAGGAGCAACAAAAACGGGCCGGCTCACCGCTGTGGAAAGCACGATTTACGGTGATGGCGGAGCTTACGCCAGCCTCAGCGAGAAAGTACTGACCCGTGCCACCACTCATGCTTCGGGCCCCTACGACGTGCCGCATGTGAAAGTGGATTGCTTCGCCGCGTACACCAACAACGCGCCATGCGGAGCCTTCCGCGGTTTCGGCGTGTCCCAGAGCTGTTTCGCGGTGGAGAGCAACATGGATATCCTGGCCGAGCAGTTGGGAATCGACAGCATTGAGTTTCGCCGCATGAACGCACTGGATGTCGGCTCCGTAACCTGCACCGGC
>CAMYKC010000168.1:0-6343 GCA_947258865.1 uncultured Lysobacterales bacterium | reverse complement strand
GGAAAGCGTTGGACTGAACGAGTGCATCGAAAGAGTCGAGCGCACCCTGCGCAGCGAGGATTTTCGCTGGTCCTGGGACGAAGGGCGAAGCCGCTTCGCATGGGGCCTGGCGGTCGGTTATAAGAACACCGGTCTCGGCGGCGGCGCGCCGGACAAGGCGGCCGCCGAAGTCGAATTATGGCTTGACGAGAATAATGAGCCGGTGGCTGAAGTGAGGACTTCATCCGCGGAGATGGGCCAGGGCTTGCCTGCCGTGCTGGCCGCATGTGCAGCGGAGGTGCTGGGCTTGCCGATCGGGCGGATCAGGGTGCTGCTGGGTGACACCGATCACTGCCCCGATGGCGGCCCGACCACCGCCAGCCGGCAGACCTTCATCAGCGGCAACGCAGCGCGGCTGGCCGCTGGAAAAATCCTTCAGCAATTGATGCCGCTGGCCGCGGAATTGCTGGGTTGCGACGGAGAAAAAGTGTCCTTCTCGGGCGGCCGGGCCACGGATGGCGTGACCACCGTAAACCTCTCAGAAATGATCGCCGCGGCGCTGAAATCGGGCGACAAGGTACGGGCCCGGCACGAATACTGGGCGCCCAAAACACAGCCTCTTGGCACCGGCGGTGACATGCACTTCGCCTTCGGATTCTGCGCTCAGGCGGTGCTGTGCGAGATCGACCTGGATACCGGATCCGTGCAGGTCCGGAAAGTCGTCGCCGCGCACGACGTGGGCCGCGCGATCAATCCGCTGACCCTGGAAGGCCAGATCGAGGGAGGCATCGTCATGTGCATCGGCTATGCATTGACCGAGCATTACATCCAGGAGCAGGGCATGCCCTGGACGGACGTGATGGCGCGCTACAAGATGCCGGGCATTCGCCACACCCCGGAAATCATTTCCCACATCGTGGAGCACAAAACCTCCACCGGGCCATACGGAGCAAAAGGCGTGGGCGAACTGCCGAGCATCCCGACCAGCGCCGCCATCACCAATGCCATTTACCGCGCCACCGGTGTGCGCGTGCGCAGCCTGCCTGTCGACCAGGACGAACTGCTGCGGGCGATCCGGGCGGGCGCTGACGAGGTTCAGTTGGGCTGGGGCGACCAGCAACCCATACCGCAAATTCAGCTGGGAGAACAACCGTGAGATTGACAGCAGAATTAAAGGAAGATGTTCTAAGCAGGAACATTGCGCGCGCCCGGGAACGCAATATCATCCTGCCCACCTTTGCCCAGCAACGGGATCCGGACCAGGTGCCCCCGAAAATCTCTGCGCGTCTGAAGGATATCGGATTGTGGGACCTCGACCCGGCTAACCTGTTCCGGATTACCTGGAAAAATGAGGCCGTTGAACACGGGGGCGGCTACGGCGAAGGCAACTGGATCGAATTTCCGTCGGAACTCACCGGTGTGGACGCCACCATCGTCGGTATCGTCGGCAAGTGGTTCCCCACCGGCGCCCACAAAGTCGGCGCCGCCTACGGTTGCCTGGTGCCTCGCCTGGTGACCGGGAATTTCGATGCAGAGCGCCAGAAGGCGGTCTGGCCCTCTACCGGGAACTATTGCCGTGGCGGCGCCTATGACTGCGCCCTGCTGGCTTGCCCGGCGATTGCGATCCTGCCCGAAGGCATGAGCCGCGAGCGCTTCGAGTGGCTGAAGCAAATTGAAACCGACGAGATCATCGCTACCCCTGGCACCGAATCCAACGTCAAGGAAATCTACGACAAATGCAGGGAATTGCAACGCGACCGAGGTGATTCAATCGTCGTTTTCAATCAGTTCGAGGAGTTTGGCAATGCCATCTGGCACTACCACGTGACCGGCTCATTCATCGAGGAAGTATTTCATCAATATTATGCATCGGGAAACCGGCTCTCGGCCTGGGTCAGCGCCACTGGCTCGGCGGGAACACTGGCCGCGGGCGATTTCCTGAAGGACCACCATCCCGGGGTCCGGGTGGTAGCCGCGGAGGCACTGCAGTGCCCGACACTGCTCCGGTTTGGTTTCGGTGAGCACCGGATCGAGGGGATCGGAGACAAGCATGTCCCCTGGATTCATAACACGCGCAATACCGACATGATAGCAGCCGTCGACGATGAACAGACCATGCAGTTGATGCGCCTGTTCAATGAAGCAGAAGGCCATGCTTGCCTGGCCCGCGAGGGCGTGGACGAGCACACGCTCGGTCAGCTGAGTGACATCGGCATTTCCGGCCTGTGCAACCTGGTGGCGTGCATCAAGGCCGCCCGTTACTACGATATGGACAACCGCGACGTCATTTTCACGCCGCTCACCGATTCCATGGAATTGTACGCTTCCCGTCTGCAGGAAATGGCAGACGACCATGGGCCCTATGATTCGCACCTGGCCGATCAGCACTACGCGCGTTACCTGCAAGGCGTGACCACCGACCACCTGCGCGAACTGAGCTTTGTTGACCGAAAGGCGCTGCATAACTTCAAGTATTTCACCTGGGTGGAACAGCAGGGCCGCAGCGCGGACGAACTGCGGGAGCTGTGGGACCCGGATTTCTGGCGGCAGGTTTTTTCCCGCCAGGTAGTGGATGAATGGGACTGGTTGATCGACGCATTCAATGACGCGACCGGTTTGAAGGGTGAAGCAAACGGCGGGGACACACCATGAACAACGGTTATTACGAAGGCGCGATGGAGCTGAAAGCCGACCTCGTGAAATTCATGCAGGACATCACCCGCATTCCTTCGCTCAGCGGCCAGGAAAGCGCAGTCATTCGACGAATCCAAACAGAAATGGAGCGGCTCGGTTACGACGAAGTGATGGTGGACCCGATGGGCAACCTGCTCGGCCGGATCGGCAATGGGCCGCGTGTCATCGCCATTGACGGCCACGTCGATGTTGTCGATGTTGGTGATGAGTCCTTGTGGGAGCGCGATCCATTTTCCGGGGATATCGAGGACGGGATTCTGTATGGCCGCGGCGCCAGCGACATGAAAGGCGGCGTGGCTTCCAGTGTTTATGCGGGCGCCTTGCTGAAAAGAACCGGCCTGCCGGACGACATCACTTTGTACGTGACAGCGACTGTTCAGGAAGAGGACTGCGACGGACTGTGCTGGCAATACATCGTCAACGAAGACGGCCTGCGTCCTGACCTGGTGGTGATCGCGGAACCGACCAGCCTGCGCATTTACCGGGGTCAGCGCGGGCGCATGGAGATGGAGGTCCACACATCGGGTATCTCCTGTCATGGATCAGCTCCGGAGCGCGGTGAAAATGCCGTCTACAAGATGGCCGGCATCATCGGCGACATCGAGAAACTGAACGATCGGCTGCCGCCGCGCGACCCGCTCGGTAAGGGTTCAATCACGATCAGCGAAATCCGCTCCACATCACCCAGCTTGTGTGCAGTGGCTGACGGCTGCACGATCCACCTCGATCGGCGCCTCACCGTGGCCGAGACGGAAGAGACCTCGGTGGCGGAGATCCTGGCCTTGCCGTCGGTGCAGGCCACTAACGCAACGGTGTCGGTTCCGGATTATGACGTGGCCAGCCACACCGGCCTGAGCTATCCGATGCGCAAATACTACCCGACCTGGGAAATGGCTGAGAACGACCCGGCGATTGAGTTGGCACGGACGGCATACGAAGAAGCCTTTGGCGAAAGTCCCGAAATGGGATTCTGGACATTCAGCACCAACGGGGTTGCGACCGCCGGCATACACGGTATTCCGACCATTGGATTCGGCCCGGGTCACGAGCGTTTTGCCCATGCGCCGAACGAACAGACCGAGGTTGAGCACCTGGTGCGCAGTACGGCGTTTTATGCCGCGTTCGTCCATACATTTGCCAAAAATCCAGGAGTCGAAAAGCCATGACCCATTCAGCAAATTCGCAGGCAGATCGACTGAAGGGCCGTGACTGGCTGATGACGCAGGATTGGTCCGACGATGAAATCGAGCTGGCTCTGGAAACCGCGGCGAAACTGAAAACAGAGTTCAGGAACGGGGTCCACACGCTGCACCTGCCGCATAAAACGATCTTCCTGATCTTTTTCGACAAGTCCACCCGCACCCGCAACTCTTTCGAAGCGGGCATTACACAACTCGGCGGCCACGCGCATTTCATCGACGCCGACACCTCACAGATTGCCCACGGGGAAAGCCCCAAGGATATGGGCATCATCCTGTCCGGATACGGCCATGGCATCGCCATACGCCACGACCTGGTACCCGGCGAGGGCCAGTCCTACATGCGTGAAGTAGCCAGGTGGGCCAGCGTGCCTGTGATCAATATGCAGTGTGACGTCGATCACCCTTGCCAGACTCTGGCAGACCTGATGACCATTCGCGAGGAGTTCGGCAAGGACCTGTCCGAAC
Organism: uncultured Lysobacterales bacterium; assembly: GCA_947258865.1. Lineage (GTDB taxonomy): Bacteria > Pseudomonadota > Gammaproteobacteria > Xanthomonadales > SZUA-36 > CAMYKC01. The sequence goes on along the minus strand of CAMYKC010000168.1, from coordinate 2,003 downwards.
TGAAACTCGCCGTTTCCTGGGCCTATGCACCCAGTTACGTCAAGCCGATGTCGGTGCCCCAGGGATTGATCATGCTGATGAGCCGTTTCGGCATGAACGTGACGCTGGCGCACCCGCCCGAGTACACCCTGATGGATGAACCACTGCGGCTGGCCCGCGAGAACGCCGCGCGATCCGGGGGGCGATTCGAAGTGGTGGATAATATGGAAGATGCATTTGCCGGTGCCGACATTGTCTACCCCAAGAGTTGGGGAGTGGAGTCCCTTTATGGACAGCCTGAAGAGGCCATGAAAGTGGCGCAGAAGTACCGCGGGTGGATTTGTGACGAGCAAATGATGGCCGGTGCCAGCGAGCGTGCCATCTACATGCATTGTCTACCGGCGGACCGTGGCAGTGAAGTCACCGACGCGGTTATCGACGGTCCACAGTCGCGCGTCTATCCCGAGGCCGAGAACCGGATGCACACGGCCAAGGCCTTGATGGCACTGACAATGTAGTCATGAAGAGCCGAATGAAATGTACGTGAACGGATACCGCTGTTTCGCCTGTGCCGCGGTGCAGTCCGTCGGCTACGCGTGGTCATTGTGCCCCGGCTGTGGCGGCAATTTGGATATCACCTACGATTACACCACCGCGGCGAAAGCGATCGACGGCTGCTTCAGCGACAGCCGCCGCGATCTGAGCGCAGTGGCGGTCAGCCGCGCCATCGAAACGGGCGCTACCACGGTAGCCACGGCCAGTACCGGTAATGCCGGATCCTCCCTGGCCTGCGTGGCCGCGGCATTCGGCCTGCACGCGGTTGTTTTCGTTCCCGAAAGTGCGCCCGTCGCAAAGCTCACCCAGCTGCTTTCCTATGGGGCACAGGTCCTCGCCGTGCGGGGTAACTATGACGATGCCTTCGACCTGTGCCTGGCCGCATGCGCTGAATTTGGCTGGTTCAATCGCAGCACCGGGTTCAATCCCTACACCCGTGAAGGCAAGAAGACCTGCGCGTTTGAAATCTGGGAAGACCTGGGCGGAAAGGTCCCCGACCGTTTGGTGATCCCAACCGGCGACGGCAACATTCTGAGCGCTGTCTGGAAGGGCTGGCGTGAATTGGAAGCAGTGGGTCTGACAGACCGCCTACCCCGCATTGACTGCGCCCAGTCAGTATCCAGTGCCGCCATATGCCAGACCGTAGACCGGCTTCGCCGCAGTGGTGATGCCGCACCCGACTGGTCTGAAGTCTGCGTGGACGAAGTGCAGGCCTCGACGCTGGCAGATTCGATATCCGTTGACCGGCCTCGTGACGGCCTGGCAGCAGTCCAGGCCATAATTCAATCCGGCGGCCAGACCGTTACGGTCGCTGATTCCGAGATTCTGGCCGCGATCCCGGAGATGGCCCGGTTAAGCGGCGTGTTTCCCGAACCGGCTGCCGCGGCATCCTGGGCGGCAGCGAAACAATTGGCCCGGGAACAACAGATTGGAGCTGACGAACTCGTGGTGTGCCTGGTTTCCGGAAACGGCCTCAAGGACGTGGCGCACGCGGGGCAAGCGGCCGGCACGCCGATGGTGATTGACCCGTCACTCGCTGCTGTTAAGGAAGTGCTTCGCAGCTAGGCGGTCAGATCCAAAATATCGCCAGGTTTCGGGAGGTGCACATCGGTCCCGCAACGCCCCGCCAGGTACTGATCGAAGTCTTCCTGCGCTCCCACCTCGCCATGTACCAGGTACACCGGAGGGCGGTTTTCCATGCACTCATACCACCGGGCCAGATCGTCCTGGTCACCATGTGCCGAAAGCCCGCCCACCGTGTGAATGGCTGCGCGAACCGGAATGGTCTTCCCATGGATTCTGACCGTTTCTTCGCGGTTTACCAACCGGCGCCCCAAAGAACCATTTGCCTGGTACCCCGTGATCAGTACCTGGGTCTCTTCGCGGTCCAGGTTGTGCTTGAGGTGATGAATGATGCGTCCACCATTGCACATGCCGCTGCCGGCAATTACGATCGCACCGGACCGGAT
>CAMYKC010000167.1 GCA_947258865.1 uncultured Lysobacterales bacterium | reverse complement strand
TCATCGCGCTGCCGTTGGCGGCTGGCGTCGGCCTTGATCACACTGGCATCCACCGCAAAGCCCTCACCGCCAACCAGGCCCGCATCGATACAGCTCTGCAGTACCTGTTCGAACACGAAGCGCAAGGCCTCGGCTTCGCGGAAACGGCCGTGCCGGTTCTTGGAGAAGGTCGAGTGATCCGGTACCGGATCTTCGATACTCAGACGGCAGAACCAGCGGTAGGCCAGGTTCAGCTTGACCTCTTCGCACAAACGGCGCTCGGAGCGGATGCCCAGGCAATAGCCAATGATCAGCATGCGGATCATCAGTTCGGGATCGACCGATGGCCGTCCGGTGTGGCTGTAGTAAGGAGCCAGGTGCTCGTGCAAATCCGACAGGTCGAGAAAGCGGTCAATCTTGCGCAACAAGTGATCCTGCGGCACCAGGTCGTCGAGGTTAAATGAGTAAAAGAGGGGGTTCAGTGGCTTATCGTTGCGGCCCATCATGGAAGCAAACTCCATCCCTGAATCGATGTGCCAATTATCTCATTGATCGATTACCGGGCGGAGTTTTTCAACACAATTGACCTATAAGGGAACTTCTCACCTGAAGGCTGTCGATGGCAGGAAACGGCCAACAGCGGCCCCAAGCGACTAAATGTATCCGACCCCATTTTTCCAGAAAAGGCCTGGGGTTAGAAGGAAAAGGCTCAGAGGAGGCAGGCCAAGAAACAGGGCAAAATCAATATATGCGGGGCCAAGGAAGAGGCCGACGAACTGGTGCCCAGGCGGGCTGTATCCGCAAACGACGATAATGTGGCGGTACAGAAAACTAACTTCCTTTATTCGCGAGTCCGCAAATTAAAATTGATAACAACTCGTGTATCAGTATCAGTCTGAACCGTTCCGTAATGAGATACGTTATTAAAAAGTATCAATTGATTTTCTCTTGATCGGATTTTTCGGTCACCAATTACCGTATAGCCGTTGCAAGCATTCACATGGTATACGCCGATACAATATTTATCTGACACGTCCGCATCGGGTGGAATGTCGTGGTGTGCCGGGTGTTCGATCGCCTCGCCCTGGTTGGTGTAAAGATTCGCCTTTATTCGACTTACCCCAATGAAATGTTTTTTCCTTTGAATAAGGTCGAGCATTGCCTGAACCGGTGCAAAGAAATGCGGGTTGACCACCCGGCCGTCATTCATAAACGTATGGGTGAACATGAAATGCTGTGCGGTAGTGACGACCCGATTATTGTAGTGCCACGGTATTTTTTCCGTCAGGAAAAGCTCTTGCATGGCTTGAAAGTGAGGAGCAGGCAAGAAGTTTTTATAAACTGCGGTCATCGTGACTAAGCGTGCCTAAACTTTTTGAACTCGTCAACGATTTCTAACTGCCAAAGAACACCTGCGATGAGACCGGTACAAGAAGATGATGAGCGCGGTATCTTTGACTTTGTGTGGCAATTGAATCGGAGAAGTTTTTAAACTTCCAACCACCCAGGTCCGCTTCTGGCTGCGGATTCAACCGGTCAACGCAACACACTACCATCTCTGAGTGAGATGAGGAGTGTTGCACCATGCCCTGCAAACCTCGGATTCATTGCACCGAAAGAGAAAAGGCGTTTATGTGGGGTCAGTGGCAGAAACGCGACTCTCTGCATTGCTCGTTTTCCAAGTCGAGCTAATCTCCTACAGGCTGTAATAGAGGTTCATTTCAAAGGGATGCGGGCGATTGCGCACGGCAATCACTTCCTTCATTTTCTCCTCGATCCAGCTATCGATCAACTCGCGGCTGAAGACGCCGCCTTCCAGCAGGTAGTCATGGTCCGACTGGAGTGCTTCGAGGGCTTCCTCCAGCGTGGTTGGAATCGAGGTCAGGCGGCTCTGCTGCTCTTCCGTCCAGTCAAAGACATTGTCATCGAAAGGACCAAAAGCGTTGTCATCATCGGGCAGGATACGGTTTTTGATCCCGTCCAGGCCGGCCATCAGCAAGGCGCTCATCGCCAGGTAGTAATTGCAGGTGCCATCGGAGGTTCGGAACTCGATGCGCTTGGACTCCTCGCTCGTGACATACTTGGGAATGCGGATAGCGGCGCTGCGGTTGGCGATGCCAAAGAACAGTTTGACCGGCGCTTCGAAGCCCGGCAGCAGGCGTTTGAAGGAATTGGTGCTCGGGTTTGTAAAGGCTGTCAGGGAACGGCCATGTTTGAGAATGCCGCCGATGAAGCTCAGCGCCGTGTCCGACAGGTCTGCGTAGCCACCCTTTTCATAAAACACATTGCGGTCGTCTTTGCGTAGCTGAATGTGGAAGTGCATGCCGTTGCCGGGTTCATCGTACAGCGGCTTGGGCATGAAGGTCGCGGTCAGGCCGTTGCGCAAGGCGCAGTTGTGGATAATGTCCCTCACATACATCATCTTGTCGGTGATCAGTTCGAAAGGCAGGAGTTCCGTTTCGATTTCCTGTTGCCCCGACAGGCCCACCTCGTGGTGGTGATAACGGATCGGGCAACCGACCGCCTCGATCAAGCGCACCATCTCCTCACGCACCTGCGCGTGTTTATCGAAAGGAATGTCGATGTGATATCCCTTGCGGTGGGCCACGGCCGTACCGTCAGCATCCAGGTATCCGCCGGGCAGGTCGTCCTTGTTCTCGTCCGAGGTGAATCTGTAGCCGGCGCTGTACTTGCCGTTGTTGATGACCGCTTCGTTGAACAGGTAGAACTCGAACTCGGGCACCCACAGTGACGTGTCTGCGATGCCGCTCTCGATCATGAAATTTTGCGCCCGGCTGGCGACCGTTCGGGGGTCCTTGTTCACGCCGAGCCGCGTGTCGGCATCGCAAATATAACTCAGCATCCTCAGGGTCGGCGTCGGGGTAAAGGGATCGATGATCGCAGTCGCCGGGTCGGGCAACAGGACCATGTCCCCGGCTTCGACCGACTTCATACCCGGTATGCTCGATGCATCGAAGGGAATGCCGTTTTTCATCACGTGGTCCAGCCTCCGGACCGGGAACGTGATGTGATACCAGTTACCGACCAGGTCGGCGTATTTCAGGTCGATGCTTTCGACCTCCTGCTCTTCAATCAACTTTCTGACATCGTCGAGGTTCATGGTCAATAACCGGTTCGGGTATGTAAGGAATTGAGCACCTTTCCCCAATCTTCGTCAATGCGCCTGGTCAAGGACGCCATCAATAGTCTTGACCGCCTGGCTTACGGCGCTCAATCGATGGTGGCCACGAGTTCCCTGGCCATTTTTTCCGCATCGTGTGGCGCGGAGAACGCCCCATAGAGGCGGCCCTTGGGATCGGTCAGCAGAATGGTGGTCGAATGGTAAACGTCGTACTTCGCGCTGCCGGGTTCGTGTTCTTCAAGCCGGTAAGCGATGCCCAGTTGCATGGCCAGGGGAGCCAGTTGCTCCGGCACGCCGGTTACGCCGATAAATTCGGGATCGAAATAGCTCACATATTGGGACAGCATTTCGGGGGTGTCACGTTCAGGATCGACGGACACGAATACGACCTGGTGACCGGGATCTTCTTCATCGCTCACGCGATTGAGACTCTCATTGACCAGTTTCAGATCATACAGTGTGTTTGGACAGACATCCGGGCAATGGGTGAAGCCAAAAAATAGCAATGACCACTGCCCACGCAATTTTTCGAGCGAAAAAGACGCTCCGCGGTGGTCGACCAGGGCGAAATCGGCGATCACTTTCGGCTCAGGCAGGACCACCAGGGCCGCTGTCGATGGCTGACGCTGCGCCTGCACGATGTACCACATTGTAATGCCCGCTACAGCAGCAATGAACCCAACTGATACCGCCAGGGCCAACAGTTGGAAATTAGCATTTTTCGAATTTCTCTCGGTCATTGCGCGATTATACTTCGACCCATGTCAATCGTTGAATTTTCAGAACACTATTTGGTGCTCAGACACCTGCATGTGCTGACTGCGGTGCTCAGCGTCACATTATTCTCATTTCGTTTCCTGTTGCTCATCCGCAGCTCAACCTGGCTGCAGAAGCGCTGGTTGAAGGTCTTACCGCACCTTAACGACAGTCTGCTGCTGATCCTGGCCATACTTCTGTGCATTGCTATTCGACAGGCGCCATTAGTAACACCGTGGCTTACTGAAAAAGTAGTGGCTGTTATTCTGTATATTCTGGCCGGCATGTTCACGTTGAAATGGTCAAAAGACCGCCTGAGTAAAATCATTTGGTTTATGATCGCTATCTTGATGTTCGCCTACACCGCGTATATCGCAATTAACAAGACGCCGTTGATTCTCTGATCCCGAGCGACAGGGAGATTCGGTACGAGGGAACACGACGGAATGCAGCCCGCAACCTACAACCTTCAGATTCGAAGCGATAGCGCACGCAAGGCCGCAACAGCCTGGTTGATGCTCGGGCTGGCATCATTGGTTGGCGCCGGTTTGTTCTCGATTCTGCTGGTACTGGCCCGCACGCCGGCTATCCAGGAACTGACGCCGTTAATCGATTTTTTCAGGGTTGCGCTGGTGGTGCACGTCAATCTGTCGGTGTTGATCTGGTTGCTGTCGATGGCTGGAATGATGTGGACCTTTTGTGGGAGCCGGTGACCCACTGATGAATAATTATGTGCCCCTGCTGCGCCACCCGGTTTTTTACAGTGGCATGATCCTGTTTGCGTTGGGAGCCACGTCTCACATTCTGCGGTCCGTTACCGCCTCGGCGATATCATTCGCCGGCCTGGATGGTTACACCGCCCTTCAGTTCGGCATCACGCTCTCCGCGGTGACGGCCGCTGCAGCCATTGGCGCACTGATCGCGTCATGGGCCGGTATTCCACTCGCGATGGCCGGTGAAGTCTATTACGAGTTCCTGTTCTGGGGCAGCGGTCATGTGCTGCAGTTCACACATACCCTTCTGATGATGATCGCATGGGTTGTACTTGCCGAAAGCAGCGGCTGCCGCTTCGAGTTGAGTCCGCGACTGGCGCTGGTATTTCTGATCATCCTGGCCTTGCCAGTCATTACCGTGCCTTTCCTTTATTTAGCGCACGACATCATCTCGCCGGGTCACCGGCTGGCATTCACGGAACTGATGAAATATGGGGGGCTGTCTTGCCTGCCCCTGGGTCTTGCTGTACTGGTCAGCGTGTTGAAAGCAGGCCGACTGACCGCTGAGTCCGGCCCGGAAGCGCGCTATCTCCGCTCCACGTTGGTCGCTTCGATTACCTTGTTTACGGTCGGTGGCGTTCTGGGGTTCCTGATTTCGGGACTCGACATCGTGATCCCGGCTCATTATCACGGCTCGACAGTAGGCGTGACCATAGCATTCATGGGGCTTTGCTATTATCTCCTTCCGCGGCTTGGCTTCGGTGCGATGCCTCCCCGGATGGCCCGGTGGCAACCCTACCTCTATGGTGGTGGACAGCTCTTGCACATCATCGGCCTGGCCTGGTCGGGCGGCTACGGTGTCCAGCGGAAAACAGCGGGGCTGGCGCAAGGCCTGGACCGCCTGGGTGAAGTCGCGGGAATGGGCCTGATGGGCCTGGGCGGACTGATCTCCGTCATCGGGGGGCTGCTGTTCCTGGTGGTCTGTTATATATCGATTCGCGGCAGGAACTGAGCATGTCGGAACTGTTTCTTTTCACCCTCAATGCCATCCTGATCTACCTGCTGTCTGACCGGCTGGTCCGCCTGATCGAAAAGCGCCGGGGTGAAGTGCTGAAACAGCGTCAAGTAATATTTTTCGTGATTTTCCTGAGCCTGGCTCTGGTGAGTTTCCGACTTCTGAGAATCCTGCTGGACACGCCCGGCTAGGAGCGGAGTCAGCCGTGATGATCGCCAAGACTTTCGTGGAGCCTGGCGTCGAACGTCGCAAAATGTATGCCGAACCAGTCCGCCAGGCTTTTTCGCAGAGTTTCCCGCCCGGACTGTGGATCGTCGGCGAACTCGTCCATCATTTCAAGCAGCTGGTCCAGCAGGTTTTCGTGTTCGTCCTTGTGCGCGTCGTATTCCGTATAGCGAGCCTCTCGCATATGACGTTCTTCGAGCGCAAAATGTGACGCGATGCTTGCATAGATATCCTCCAGGCATGACTCGATAGCCACCGGATCAGCCGCGTCTTCCATGTGGTCATAGACCTCGTTGATCATCCCGATGAGTTCGCGGTGCTCATGATCCACTGAGGGGATTCCGAGCGAATAGGCGGACTTCCATTGAAGCAGCGGCATTTTCTAATCCTGCTTGAACACAAAAGATTTCTGGATGTCGTCGAACTCGACGACCAGGTGTTCCCCCGGCGCAAGATCGACCTCTTGTTCCAGGACAAAATCGAACTCCGGGGATTGCCCACTTTCGTTCATCCCGATGAATAATTTCTGACTACGGCCAGCAACAGTCAGGCGCTTGTATATATTCGCTGAACCATCTTTCCACAGGCCGGTTGGCCTTTTAATGTCTTCGTACAATGTATCTCCATTTGAGCTGAGAACGACCCGTATCGGCAGCCGTTCGCGGGGACAATCCTGCGGCTTGCGCATATTCGGTGCAAGCCGGTTGAGTTCCTCTTGTGTCAGCTGCCGGCATTCGCGGATTCGCTGACCGGCGTAGGAAAACGACAATGAAATCATGGCATTGCCTTCATCGATCAACTGGAACCGGGGCCACACGGATAACCAGCCCACCATGACAGCAAACGCGACATAGACAAACGCGGTGACGGGGACTCTCCACGGATTCCTGCGGCTCGAAGGAATTCCGGCTGTACCGCCTGTACCCACCGGCAGGGATTCCCTCAATGCCGCCACGATGCCTGAAACATCACCGCAGGCGGACCACGGTTCCTGCCAGCCGAGAGCTACGCGGTTGCTTTCGACTCGCTTGCGCAAATGAGGATCGCGTTGGCGAGCGACGCGCAAAGCTGTCCAATCGGCGCCCAAACGGTACTGGCAATCGCCACCGGGACATCCCGCCAGCACAACACCATCCGCCAGATCGCGGCTCAACGCGAAATCGATAAATGGCGGAGGCAATTGCCCGGCACAGATGATGGCGACGGTCATTGTCTGCGCATCATCGAGCCTGGACTTGAGGCGGGCCGATTGCGCATGATCGCGGCAGCTAAAGACAATGATCCTGTGGGTTCCCTCCAGCTTGTCCGAATCCTCGAGCAGCTTTTCCCGAAGCGCTGCTGCAGTCATGTCCGGGCTGTCGATCCCCGGCGAAAGAACCGAATGACGGCGGAAAGGCGTTGCTGTCGGGCAGGAGCCTGTGCAGATTCCGCAGCTCATGCACAAGGCAGGATCAACCACGGCCTCGGTTTCGTAGGCTTTTCCGTCACTGCGTTCCATCATCGTGATCGCGCCGAATGGACAATCATCCGCACATCGTGCACAGCCATTGCAATTGTCAAGATCCACGATGGCGCTGGCTCTATTTCTCTGTGCCGGCATCCAGGGCGCGACGAACAGCAGCAGGCTGGTGCCGGTAAGCAGGCCCCAAACCCAGCCCGGTGACCAGTGTTTCATCAGCGGGTAAACCAGCAGGTAATACCAGTCCAGGCCCAGGCTGGACGGCACCGTGGTCATGTCTACTTCGCCCTGGCTCAGCGCCGGGTAGGCGACAGACAGCACGGTCATCGCGATCAGGCTGCCCGCCATCAATGCCCGCGGCGGATTGATTCGCGGCCCATTGATCCGCAATACGTGCAGCCAGATGCCGAAGACCAGGAACAGCGGTAAACCGATCAGGTGCAGAAACGCCATCAAGGTAAAGAAGCGGTCGCTCAAAACTTCGTCACTGAGGAAATTACGCGCCATCGATTCGCTGAAAATCGGCAGCCAGTCGAGCAATTCCGCTGAAGTCAGCGCAACGTACCAGGCCAGTTGATCCCAAACCAACCAGTACCCGGTAATCCCGAGAGGAATCACCAGCCATAAAAGCGGCACACCCGTCACCCAGCTGAACCAGCGGTTGCCCCGGTGCCGGTCATACAGGAATTCCTTGATCATGTGTAAGGCCAGAGTGATGATCGCCGCGTCCGAGGCGTATCGATGCAGGCTGCGCATCACACCGCCCAAGTACCACTGCTCGTGTGTCAGGTATTCAACCGACTCGTAGGCGCCGGCGACACTGGTCTTGAAGAAAATAAACAGCCAAATACCACTGACCAGCACAATCCAGAAAAAATAGATGGTCAGGGCACCCAGGAAGTTCAAAGGATTCAGTCGATGACCGAAGCCACGGTCCAGCAGGCGCCGGAGGGGATCGAACACCAATTGGCCGGCTATCTGAACTCCTTTCAACAATTTCAGGCTTCCTTTTTCCGCCGGCGCGTCCGCAAGTATTCCAGCGCAAGCCACAAAATGATGGACAGCACGATCAAGGCACCGACCCCGATCCCCACGAAAAGGGAATAATCAAACTTGTAACGCCCGGTATTGGGATCATATACCGTGCAAAACAGCTTGATCCGGTTCAGCAGCCCGGCGCCCATGTGCTCGCCCGGCTGCGGCCGGTTGTATACCAGTTCCTTGATCGGTTCGACCAGCCACGGCAGATCGAAAGCGGCGCCGTATACCTGCCGGTAGACTACACCGTCACGATCGATCACGGTGACCTGGTTGATGTGATCAAAACCACGCGGTGACGGGAAGTAAATAAAACCGATATTCTGCACCAGGCTCGCGATATTATCGGCCGAGCCGCTCAGGAACGCCCAGTTGGGATCGTCAACACCCTGTTTCTTCGCAAACATGCGCATCGCATCCGGTGTGTCTACAGCGGTATCGAAACCCACCGTCAGAACCTGGAAGCTATCCTCCCCCAGGGCGTCGCGGGCCGCCTCCACTGCAGTTGCCAGGTGCCGGGTAATCGCAGGACAGACATGGTGACAGGAAGTGAAAATCATGCTGATCAGCAATGGCCGTCCCCGGTATTCCGACAGCTTGACCGGGCGTCCCTGCCGGTCGTAAAGCAACATGTCCCCCAGCGACTGGCCGATGGCGGCCTGCGAGATGGCTATGGCGGAATCGGCTTCGTAGCCCCCTTCCCCGTCATCCGTTTCAGCGCGGAGTGTTGCGGCGCCCAACGTGGACAACAGCAAAACAAACAGAGCGGTACCCGCCTGCCGGCAGATCATTTTCCTGGTTGTTCCCAAAGCGCTCATCATGTCATTTTGTTCCAAAAAAAACGCCGGGCAAACCCGCCCGGCGCTTTTCCGTCCGGAATTGACCTACGACATCGGCCAGACCGACGCGAGGTACTTCCAATTGACGACGTAGTAAACCACGAAGACAGCAAGGAAGAACACTGCCAGGACGAAAGTGCCTGGCGCCGCGAAGCCCCATTTGCCGGCTGCCGCGTGTCCGCCCTGCGGCACGACAGTCGGCGGCGCTTTCATCAGGCGCGTGGTTTCCAGGCCAAAGCTGGATTCAGATTCGACGCGTTTACCGAAGAATACTGAAACCACGGTAATCAGCACGAAGATCGCCCCACCGACAATAGCGGCCACGCCGCTGATGCCCACCAGGCCCATCAAGGTGAATGCGCTGGCCGGGTAATCAAAACCAATCGCCGAGTCCGTGAAAGCCATGTCCCAGTGACGGCGCTGCACACCCAGCGTGCCGGCACCCATCATCACCAGTGTGAACACCATCATGCCGATACCGAAAATGTACGGCTGCCACTTGGCCAGGCCGGGCAGGAACACCTGGCGGCGGAACAGCACCGGTATCAGGAAATAGGTCATCGACATGAAGGCCAGGGTGGTTCCGATAACAACTGTGGCGTGGAAATGACCCGGTACGTAGATTGTGTTGTGGATGATGAT
>CAMYKC010000166.1 GCA_947258865.1 uncultured Lysobacterales bacterium | reverse complement strand
CCTGGGGCCTGTACCTTGGCCTGGTCAAGGCACCCGCTGATTATTTGCAGGGTGAGAGCTTCCGCATCATGTACCTGCATGTTCCCGCAGCCTGGGCGTCGCTGCTGATCTACGCGACGATGGCTGTGATGGCCTTCATTGCCCTGGTCTGGCGGATTCGGATGATGGAGATTCTGGCGATGTGCAGTGCGCCCATCGGGGCTGCTTTCACGATCGTGACACTCACAGCGGGGTCGCTGTGGGGACGACCTACCTGGGGTACTTACTGGGTGTGGGACGCACGGCTCACCAGCGAACTGGTGTTGCTGTTTCTTTACCTCGGCGTCATCGGCCTGTACAACGCCATCGATGAACCGCGTAAAGCGGCCCGGGCCGCCTGCCTGCTCGCCCTGGTCGGCGCCGTCAACCTGCCCATCATTCATTATTCGGTGAAGTGGTGGAATACCCTGCACCAGGGCAGCAGCGTCAGCCTGCTGGGCGGCAGCAGCATTGATTCAAGCATGCTCTGGCCCCTGTTGATCATGGCCGTTGCGGTCAAATTCTATTACGCCGCCAACTTGCTGACCCGCACCCGCGTGCGCCTGCTCCAACAGGACATGCGCAAAGGCTGGGTTCGCGAAGCTCTCGGGAGGAAGAACTGATGAGCCATACTCCATTTATCTGGGCAGCCTATTCGATTGGTGCAATCGTACTGCTGTGGACCGCAGCGGCTCCGCTGCTTGGAAAAAAAGCCGTAACCCGCGACATACGGCGCCTGATTCAATTAGAGGAACGTAGCCGTGACTCCCACTCGTAAAAGAAGACTCATTGCCACTTTGCTGATCCTGGCCGGTGTTAGCGTTGCCAGTACGATTGCTTTTTATTCACTGCAGGAAAATATGCTGTACTTCCAGAGCCCCAGTGAACTGGCGCAACAACCGATCCCGCCGGGACGCCAATTCCGACTGGGTGGCCTGGTCAAGCCCGGCACGGTCACCCGGCCCGACAATGACCTGGCCACCCGTTTCGTCGTGACTGACGGGCCACAGGAAATCGCCGTTGAGTACGTGGGAATCCTCCCGGACTTGTTTCGCGAAGGCCAGGGCGTCATCGCCCGGGGCGCGCTGAATGAATCCGGCACGTTCGAAGCATCGGAAGTTCTTGCCAAGCACGATGAGAATTACATGCCGCCGGAAGTCGCAGAAGCGCTCGAGGAATCCGGGCACACGGTCCGCTCAAACGAAGGGAGCTAGCTGAAATCATGATCGCCGAACTCGGACAAGTCACCCTGATGGGCGCGCTGCTGATTGCAGCAATCCTTGGCACGCTGCCGATGATCGGGGCCGCGAACGGCAACCGGCAACTCATGAAAGTCGGGGCCACGGCCGCCACCGCCCAATTCGTGCTGGTCGGCTTTGCTTTTGTGATGCTCACCTGGGCATTCGTAGTGCAGGACTTTTCGGTGGAATACGTCGCACGGAACAGCAATTCACAATTACCGGCTGAATATCGTTTTTCAGCGGTATGGGGCTCCCACGAGGGGTCTTTACTGCTGTGGGAATTTATTCTCTGCCTGTGGACTTTCAGTGTCGCCATGTTCAGCAAGCGCTTGCCCGATGATTTCCGTGCCCGCGTGCTGGCGGTTCTGGGCTGGGTTTCCTTTGGTTTCCTGCTGTTCGTCATCTTTACATCCAATCCGTTCTCGCGCCTGATGCCGGCGGCCGCGGATGGCCTCGATCTCAATCCCCTGCTGCAGGATCCCGGGCTGATCATCCATCCGCCCATGTTGTATATGGGTTACGTCGGATTCTCCGTATCCTTCGCGTTCGCGGTGGCGGCACTGCTGGGGCAGCAGGTTAACCGTGACTGGGTGCGCTGGTCCCGCCCGTGGACGGCTGGGGTGGCTGGTGGTTCTGGGATCCGGTGGAAAATGCCTCTTTCATGCCCTGGCTGGTGGGCACCGCGCTGATCCATTCGCAGGCTGTAACTGAAAAGCGTGGCGCATTTCGCAACTGGACCCTGATCCTGGCCATTTCAGCCTTCTCGCTCTGCTTGCTGGGAACTTTCCTGGTGCGTTCGGGCGTGCTGACATCGGTGCATGCATTCGCATCCGATCCAACGCGCGGCGTGTTTATCCTGACATACCTGTTCGTGGTGGTCGGGGGATCCCTGCTGCTGTTCGCGATCAGGGCGCCGGCGATGGTCCAGGGCAGCAACTTTGCCGGCCTCTCGCGGGAAACCCTGCTGCTGGTCAACAACCTCCTGTTGGTGGTGATCACCGCCATGGTATTGACCGGCACCCTTTATCCACTGTTGCTGGATGCGCTCGACGCCGGGAAGATCTCCGTCGGGCCGCCCTACTTCGGCACGCTGTTCGCCTTGCTGCTGGTGCCGATCGCGGCGTTCCTGCCGCTCGGTTTTTACGCCAAGTGGCAAGAGGACAGCCTCAAACGCATGCTGACTGTACTCATGTGGCCAGGGATTTTTGCCGTACTCGGGGGCATCGCCACCGCACTGTTTCTGCCCAAGGCCGGCGCCTGGGGAATCGCCGGTGTTGCCGGTGCTTTGTGGATCATGGTGAGCAGCCTGCGCTACTACTATCAACGCTTGACTTCGATGCAGGGACGCCTGCCATCGCGCGGTGAAACCGGCATGACGCTGGCTCATTTCGGCGTCGGCCTGTTCCTGGTCGGGGCTTCCCTGACCAATGCCATCAGTTCAGAGAAACACCTGCGCATGGCCGCCGGTGATTCGTTCGAACTGTCTGGCTACACATTCGTGTTCGAAGGCACCCGCGGCTTGCAGGGGCCCAATTACGTGGCGGATGAAGGCGAATTCATCGTCTACAAGTCGGGCGATCGCGTCACCAGCCTGTTCCCGCAAAAGCGCCGTTACAACAGCGGGCAGACGATGACCGAAGCGGCGCTGGATCCGGGATTGACCCGGGACCTGTATGTTTCGCTGGGCGAACCGCTGGATGACCGGGGCGCTGCCTGGGCCATCCGCATCTACCATAAGCCGTTCATTCGCTTCATCTGGCTCGGCGCCCTGCTGATGATGGCCGGCGGCTTCCTGGCGGCCAGCGACCGCCGCTACCGGCGCAAGGCTTCTGCTGAAGCCAGTGACAAAACGGGGGCAGATCCGGCACTGGTGGAGGCGCCAGCATGATTGGCAGGCTGTTACCCATCATCATTTTCGTATTGCTGGGCATACTGCTTGCCGCCGGTCTGAAAATCGCTGACCAGAAGTCAGATTTGCCGTCGCCTCTGGTGGGCCGGCAAATGCCCGCATTCTCTCTTCCCTTGTTGGGCCAGGAGGATGTGATCGTCAACAGCGACGACTTGCTCGGCGAGCCAATCCTGATCAATTTCTGGGCCAGTTGGTGCGTCACCTGTCGGGTAGAACATCCGGTGATCGAGGAACTGGCCGCATCGGGCGCACTGAAAATCATTGGGCTCAACTTCCGCGATGAAACAGAAGACGCCCAGGCCTGGCTGCGGCAATTCGGCAATCCATACACAATGATCATCCAGGATTACAGCGGCAGGACGTCTATTGATTTTGGCGTTTACGCCGCACCTGAATCATTCCTGGTGGACGAGAAAGGCACCATTGTCTACAAGCAGTTGGGCGCCCTGACCCCGGAAGCGATCGAACAGGAGATTCTGCCGCGAATCGGTAAGCAAGGGAGCATGGCACGCTAATGCAAAATAAGATCAGGATTTACGCCGCCCTGGTTTGGTTGCTGCTGGCCGTTCAGGCCGTCGCGCAGGAGCCCCCGGCATTCGACACACCGGAACAGGAAGAGCGTTACAAGAATTTGACGACCGAACTGCGTTGCGCGGTTTGTCAGAACCAGAACCTCGCCGACTCGGATGCGCCATTGGCTCTGGACCTGCGCCAGGAGATCTATGACATGATGCAGGCCGGACAAAGCGATGATCAGATCAAAACCTTCATGGTCGAGCGTTACGGTGATTTTGTGTTGTACCGCCCGCCCCTGCAGGGCAATACGCTGGCACTCTGGATCATTCCCGGGGTTTTGCTGGCCGGCGGTGCCGTGGTTGTCTTTTTCACCGTCCGGAATCGTAACCGCAAACTCGCCGCGCAGCACAAAGAGGGCTCGAGCTAATGTTCTGGGCCATTGCAGCCGCGGCGCTGTTCGTCGCCGCCATCATCACTTTTTTCCCTCTTCTGCGTCGCAAGTCACTGTGGCAACCGGCTGCACTGGCGTTGACCTTCCTGTTACCGGCTGCCGGCTTGTGGATATACAGCGACGTCGGCACGCCCGAAGCCATCGGTATGGCGCCAACACCCCGCCAAGCGGAATCAACGGCAGGCCATTCGCCCGAATCGGCTGAAATGGATTCGATGATCGCCGGTCTGCGCGCGAAGCTGGCTGAGAACCCGGCGGATCTTGACGGCTGGATGCTGCTGGCGCGCACATTGAGGGCCACGCAGCGTTTTCCCGAGGCCGTCACGGCCCTGGAAACCGCCCACGGTATCGATCCGGAAAATCCTTTCGTGATGGTGGAACTGGCCGAAACCTGGATTTTCACCAACCCGGATGGCCGCATTGAAGATCGTGTCGTCTCAATGCTGGAACGTGCGCTGGAGATCGACCCATCCCAGCAGAAAGCCCTTTGGCTGATGGGTATAGCCGCATCCAAGGCCGGTGACGACGCCTTTGCCATCAGCTACTGGGAATCGTTGCTGGAACTGCTGGAACCGGGCAGCCAGGTGGCGCAATCCGTTCAGGTTCAGATTGATGAAGCGAAAACAAGGCTGGGGATGGGTCTGGAAGTCGCCACGGCAGCACCTGTCACTGAAACTTCATCAGAACCAGTCGCCGAACCGGCTATCGCCGTTGCACAAGCGCCGGCTGAAGACGGAACCTGGCAAGGCACACGAGTCAGTATCAACACCAGCGAAGAAGCCGGTGCAGCAATCCCGGAGCAATTTGTACTGTACGTTATGATCCGGTCTCCGGGGCCTGCGGCCGGTCCTCCTATCGGCGTGCGGCGGCTGATTAACCCGGCCTTGCCGCTTGCATTGACGATCACGGATCGCGACAGCATGCTCAAGGAACGAAAAATATCCCTGGAATCCGAGATCCAGATACAAGCGAGGATTTCACTTTCTGGATCTCCGTCCGCGAATAGCGGAGATTGGCAAACCGAGCCGGTCACGGTGGCCCTTGATTCAACCGAAAACGTGGAGTTGATCCTCGATCAACGGGTAGAATGATGCTCCCCCGACCTGGAGAGCATCATGCGTAGCCGTCCGTTCCGAGCCTTCATTTCAACTGGCCTGCTGGCCATCACCGGCTTGTTTGCCTTGACCGGCCTGGCCCAGGATCAAAAGGTAGAATACATAGCGACGCCGCTATCCGGCACCGTTACGATGATCAAGGGACGGGGCGGCAATATCGCCGTTTCTGCCGGCGAAGACGGCGTCTTCATCATCGACGACCAGCTCAAGCCGCTGACCGATCAACTGCTGGGCGCCATCCGGGATATCAGCGACCAGCCGATCCGTTTCGTGATCAACACCCATTACCACGGCGATCATGTCGGCGGCAACGAAACCCTCGGTAAGGCCGGCAGCGTGATCATCGCGCACGACAATATTCGCCAGCGCATGAACAGCGACCAGTTCAATCACTTTTTCAACGAAACGACGCCCGCCTGGCCCGCAGATTCACTCCCCGTCGTCACCTTCAATGACCGCGTCACACTGCACTTCAACGGTGAAGCAGTCGCGGTGCACCATGTGCCGCGCGGCCACACCGATGGCGACAGCATCGTTCATTTCCCGGCCAGCAACGTGATCCACATGGGCGACATCTTTTTCAATGGCCTCTACCCCTATATCGACCTGGATGGCGGCGGCAGCATCCAGGGTATGATCGCGGCGGCTGAACTGGGCATCAGCCTGGCAGATGGAGAGACCCGGGTAATTGCCGGTCATGGCCCGGCGAGTGATCTCGACGGACTGACCGCCTACCGCGATTTCCTGGCGAAAGCCCGGGATAACGTGCAGTTGCTGCTTGACCAGGGCATGAGCCTGCAGCAGGCTGTCGACGCCAGGCCAACGGCGGAGTGGGACGAGGCCCTGGGCAAGACCTGGATCACGCCGGCTCAGTGGGTGACTTTCATCTACAACAGCCTGACTGGCGTGGATCACTTCACTGCATTGGAATCGCAGGACACAACCACCGAGTAAAGCGCATGGCCGCTTGCACGGTACTTACGTTCGAACGGGCTGCTGATCGCTGGTTCACCCAAGAGTTCCGGCCGGGCATCCGTACCCAGGACGCGGTTGACGGCCCAGGCGAACTCAAGTGCATAGACTTCCCAGTTGCAGCGCATCTCCAGCCGTCCACCCAGCCTGAGCATGTCCGGGAACACCGGGTGAGCATGCCAGCGGCGCTGCAGTTGCCCGGGCTTGGGCCAGGGATTCGGATAGAAGAGATAATGACCATGGAGGCGCCAGCCGGCCTCCCGGGCCAGGCGCCAGAAGGTACTGAGTTCAGCGCGCAGCCAGATGGCATTGCCTTCCCGGTGAGGAAAGGAGACCGCACCGGTGCGCGACAGGCGGGAAAGGGATTTGTCGATACCAATGACAAGGCAATCCGGCAACGCCCGGGCCATCAGACGGGTACTTTCCCCAACGCCGCAACCGGAATCGAGCACGATTCTATGCCGACCGCTGACGCCCGCTTCGCTGAGCGCACCGAAAGCCTTTACCGAGGGCGCATGCAAGGGTTGCAGCCACGGACTGGAAAGGTGCGTGTCCAACAGTGACCGGAGCCGCGGATGCACGCCCTCCTGATTACTCTCCACCCTGCGGGAAATGTTTCCTGGAACCATGGCCCAACCTTAAATTTTCATACCGAAATAGTCACAATCGGGATAAGCGTTTCTGTTCTTCCCAATGTATCATTGCTACTGGATTTGTTTCGATGAACCCCGGATGACACAAACAACAAAAACCAACACATCGAAAAAAGGCGCAACGTGGTATCTCCATGTCGAAGAACCTTTCCATTTTGCCAGCGGCGGACGGATAGCACGTGCTGACATCGCCTATGAAACCTGGGGCAAATTGAATTCAGAACACTCGAATGCGGTCT
>CAMYKC010000165.1 GCA_947258865.1 uncultured Lysobacterales bacterium | reverse complement strand
CGAAGTGACAACGCTGTTGGAGGCGGAAGGCATAGCGGTGCAGGATTTTGCCGGCCAGTCAGTGGGCGACACGGCGGTGATCAGCTTGACGGTCGAACGGTATAAGGAGGCTTTTCGTCTGTTGACAGATGCTGGTTACCGGGTGATTGCCAGTGAACATCTGCTTGTACGCCTGGAGAAACACCCCGGTGCGCTGGCGGAATTATCGCGACGCCTGGCGGAGGCGAACGTGGATGTGCGTGGCATGCACATCGTCAACAAGGACGAAAAAGCCGGTATTGTCGCACTGGAAACGGTAGACCATCAGCGGGCACGGGAGGTGCTCAGGGATATACTGGTTGGATAATGCAGGTGGCCGCCATGCGGCCGAATCGCGTGTATCAAACGCCCTTGCGGTCACTCATGAGGCCAGGCGTCGAGATGTACGTCCTTGCGAATGACCTGGGAAGGCGCCCCCACGATCAGCGGATCCGCACCCTTGACCACGTCAAGGTCTTTATCCGGGTAATTCAGTTGGCTAAGGAAGTGCTGCATGCAATTGAGCCGGGCACGCTTCTTGTCGTCTGACTTGATGATTGTCCAGGGGCAGGACGCAGTGTCCGTGTAAAAGAACATGGCTTCCTTCGCCCGGGTATATTCGTGCCAAAGGCCTACCGATGCCTTGTCCACGGGACTCAGCTTCCATTGTTTGAGCGGATCTTCCATGCGTGCAGCGAAGCGCCGCTTTTGCTCTTTCTTGGTAACGGAGAAATAATATTTGAAGAGATTGATGCCGGAATTGACCAGCATGCGCTCGAATTCAGGGCATTGGCGCATGAACTCGAGGTATTCGGCAGAATCGCAAAATCCCATCACTCGCTCGACGCCGGCCCGGTTATACCAGGAACGGTCCAGGAAGAGAATTTCACCCTCGGTCGGCAGGTGAACCACATACCGTTGGAAATACCACTGGCCTCTCTCGTGTTCTGTGGGCTTTTCAAGCGCCACAACTTTGGCGGCTCGCGGGTTCAGATGTTCCATGAAGCGCTTGATCGTACCGCCTTTGCCCGCGGCGTCACGGCCCTCGAAAATAATGACGATTTTCTGACCGGTCATCTTGACCCAGTTTTGCACTTTCAGAAGCTCGATCTGGAGTTTTGCCTTGTTTTCTTCGTACTTCCCTTTCGGGATGGCGTCGGTGTAGGGGTATTTGCCTTCCTTGAACAGCTTGCCGATGGCCTGGGGATCCTGGCGCATCCGCGTGATGGTATCGGAACCGTAGGTGCCTCCGAAAACAGGCTCTGTCGCATCTTGCTGAAGGCCGGCCTCCGGAATTTCCTTTCCGGAATCCGCCTGCTCTTCGGATTTTACGGCTTTCAAGTCTGTATCCATACCCTGATTCCTGGCAATTGTCGGGCCATTGACTGTAAGGGCACTATAACAATGCCCTTTTTAAATGAAAACCTGCCCGTAGGTGCCGGTATTCCCGAACACCTGCGGCAAGCGATGACACTTCAGCCTGATTATGCGAGATCACCGAAGATGAGGATGTGACATGAATCAGTGTTCTATCGATGAACTGGCCAGCTTAATGCGGCTTCAGAACAGGTCCTTTATCTGTTTCAGCAGCGCGATGGCTTGCTTACTGTCACCGGCTCCCAGGTTGTCAAATTTTTCCTTGAGAAATTCGACGTGTTTGGGAAACTCTTTCTTGTAAACGCGTTCGCCGTTGCGGGTGAGAGCCACGATGGTCTTGCGGCCGTCTCCTTCAACCGACCAGCGCTCGACGAGGCCTTTGTCTTCGAGACGGTCGACGACCCCGGTCAGGGTGCCCTTGGTGATCAGCGTAATGTCACCGATATCCTTGCAGGTCATGCCATCAGTGTCACCGATGGTAAAGATCACGCGAGCCTGAGAAGGGGTCAGGCCGGAACCGGACTTGCGCAGTCCTTCGGCATCATACAGGGAGAAAGCCTGGTAAGCGGCGGCCAACTCCTGCATCAGGGGGATAAACCTCTGTGAAGAGGCGCTTTCAGCAGTTAATTTACTCATTTTTCAGATATTTACAGTTGGTTGGGTTCAAGGTTCTGATGAGAACCTTAACATAGTACTAGCAATAACTACTGTCAATCGATGATCTCGATCAACTGGATTTGATCAAGCGCGCCTGAGCTGTGGTTCCTTCACTTCCAGGTACTGGATGATGGATTGGGCCGCTTCGCGAGCGTCAGCGATGGCGGTCACAACCAGGTCGGAGCCCCTGACCATGTCTCCTGCCGCAAAGATCGCAGGATTGCTGGTTTGTCCCGGCAGGTGATCGTCCATCCTGACCAGGCCACTTTCGTCCGTGGCGATTCCGATGGTTTCGAGCCAGGACGGGGGACTCGGGCGATAGCCAAAGGCAAAAATCAGGGCAGTCGCCGGCAAAACCTGTTCGCTGCCCTCGATCAGTTCGGGCCGGGCGCGTCCGGTGTTTGACGCAACGAGGCGGGTTTTGGCGATTTCCAGCCCGGTCAGTTTCCTGTTCTGATGGATGAGGCTCAAGGGCTGGGCATTGAATTCGAATTTCACGCCCTCTTTCATCGCGTGGCTCACTTCTCGGGGGGAACCTGGCATGTTTTCCCGATTGCGCCGGTATACGCATTGCACCGAAGCGGCTTTTTGCCGGATGGCGGTTCTTACGCAATCCATTGCCGTGTCGCCGCCGCCGAGTACCATTACATGTTCGCCTGCCAGGTTGATATGAGGAAATCCAGGGATGTCGAGCTGGTACATGTGGTTGGTCTGGCCGATCAGGAATTCAAGGGCTGGCACGATGCCACCCTTTTCCATACCGGGAAGGCTGGCCTCTACGGGTTGGTAGGTGCCGATGCCAAAAAACAGGGCATCGTGCATATGTTCGAGTTCATGGGCCTGGATATCGGTTCCGATCTCGCAGTTCAGTCTGAAATGGACACCCGCTCCCTCCAGGACCTCGCGCCGTCGCCGCATCACGCTCAATTCCAGTTTGAAATCGGGAATGCCGAAACTGAGCAATCCACCGATTTCGGGATAGCGGTCGTAAACGGTGACACTGACGCCGTTTCGGGTCAAAACGTCCGCGCAAGCCAGGCCTGCGGGGCCGGCGCCGACGATACCCACGCTCCACGGGCGGGTCCGGACATGCGAAAGATCGGGCCGCCAGCCCTGCTTAAAAGCTTCGTCGACAATATAGCGCTCAATCGCGCCAATCGTGACGGCGCCGAAACCGGTTTCCAGGGTGCATGCCTGCTCGCACAGGCGATCCTGGGGACAAATCCGGCCGCACACCTCGGGCAGGCTGTTTGTTTCGTGGCACAGTTCGGCCGCTTCCAGAATCCGTCCTTCGCCGGCCAGTTTCAGCCAGTTGGGGATGTAGTTGTGTACCGGGCATTTCCATTCACAGTAGGGATTGCCGCAATCCAGGCATCGTTCGGCCTGATCAGCGGCCTCTTCCTGTGAGTACGGTTTGTATATCTCCCGGAATTCGGATCTCCTCACCTTCAATGGAAAGACATCGGGATCCTCGCGGGAGCGGGACAGGAAAGCAAAATGATCAAATTTTCGTGTCATGGGCAGCCCCCTACGCCTTGACCAATCGCAGTGGCACATCCTGCTGGGAAATGTCATTGCTGGCGGCGAGGTTCTTGGGAATCACGTAAACCCAGTGGGACAACATCAACTCCCAGGATTCAAGTACTTTACGGCCCCATTCACTGCCCGTCAGGCTGACATGGGTCGTTACCAGGGCTTTGAGGCGTCTGCGAGGCGCGTCGAATTGTTGCTCTTCGAGTGGCGAGGCCTCCACGAATTCAGGGTTGAGGTAGCGTTCGGCCTCACCGTTCGGGTCCAAAAGGAACAGTTCGCCCCCGGTCATGCCGGCGGCCAGGTTGGGCCCGATGGGCCCCATGATGACGACAGTGCCGCCGGTCATGTATTCACAGGCATGGTGACCGGCGCCTTCAATGACGGCATGCGCGCCAGAGTTTCGAACGGCGAACCGCTCACCGGTCTGGCCATTGGCAAACAGTTCACCACCTGTCGCGCCGTACAGGCAGGCATTACCACATATGACGTTGCGCCGTGCGCGTTCCCGGTGGACATCGGCCGTGGTCAGCACGATGCGCCCGCCGGACATGCCCTTCCCCACGTAGTCGTTGGCATCGCCCTCCAGGTGGATCGATATTCCAGGGGTGTTCCAGCACCCCAGGCTTTGGCCGGCCGTACCGGACAGGTTCAGACGAATCTGGCCGTCTTGCAGACCCTCGCGGCCATGCAGGCGGGCCACCTCACCGGACAGTGTCGCACCAACCGAGCGACCATAATTGTGAATACCGAATTGACCGGACCAGGCTTCATTGCGTTCCAGCGCATCTTTTGCTGCCGCAAGGATTTCCTGGTTCAGGCGCCCCTGGTCGAACGGCGGATTGCTCGCTTCCGTGCAATAAGGCTCGAACTGGTTGCGGGTGGCCGCCGACGCCAGTATCGGGCGGAGATCCAGTGCCTGTTGCTTGGCGGTTTTTCCGGGCAATTGTTCGAGCAGTTCACTGCGCCCGATGATGTCCGTGAATCTGTGCGCCCCCAGGCTGGCCAGTATCTCCCGCACGTCGCGAGCGAGGAAGCCGAAATAGTTCATCACCCGCTCAGGCAGACCATGGAAGTGTTTCTCCCGAAGGGTCTTGTTCTGTGTGGCGATGCCGGTCGCGCAATTGTTCAGGTGACAAATTCTCAGGTATTTACAACCCAGGGCCACCATGGGTCCAGTGCCGAATCCGAAACTTTCGGCGCCAAGTATGCCGGCTTTGACGACGTCCAGACCGGTTTTCAGGCCACCGTCGACTTGCAGGCGAATCTTGTGCCGCAAATTATTCTCAACCAGGGCCTGGTGTGTTTCCGCCAGGCCCAGCTCCCACGGAATCCCGGCGTATTTGACGGAGCTGAGCGGACTGGCGCCGGTTCCGCCGTCAAAACCTGCGATCGTGATCAGATCTGCGTACGCTTTGGCCACGCCGACGGCGATGGTTCCCACACCGGCGCCGGCGACCAGCTTGACGGACACCAGAGCCCTGGGATTGACCATCTTCAGATCGAAAATCAGCTGTGACAGATCCTCGATCGAGTAAATATCATGATGCGGCGGCGTCTCCACCGTTACTTTGTGGCCGGGCAGCTGGCCGCCCTCCCCCGGTTTCGCACCTTGCGCCACTTTGATTTGCAGGACGTCTGCATTGACCAGATAGTGGGCGCTGACACCGAAACGTCCCGAGGCTACTTGCTTGATTCGGGAATTGCGTTCCGTGTTGAAGCGTTTTGGGTCCTCTCCGCCTTCACCGGAATTTGAGCGCCCGCCCAACCGGTTCATCGCGACGGCCAGGGATTCATGCGCCTCCGGTGACAAGGCGCCAATGGACATGGCTGCGGTGTCGAAACGGGGGAAGATTTGCTCTGCTTTCTCGACCTTGCTGAGCGGTAACGGCTTGGCAGCTGGTTTAAGGGCGAGGAGATCGCGGATGGCGAGGGTGGGGCGTTTGTCGACGGAATCGGCAAACTTGCGGTAGTCGGACCAGTCGTTGCTGGCCACCGCTTGCTGAAGATTCATCACGACATCGGGGTTGTAGGCATGCTCTTCGCCGCCATACATGAATCGATAGATGCCGTCACGGATGGGCCTCGTCTGTTCAACCCAGGCATTGGCCGAAACCTTTCTGATGTCCGATTCGATTTCGGCAAAACCCGCGCCGTTGATCTTGGATGAAACCTTGGGGCAGCACAAATCCACTACCTCGGGCGCCAGGCCAACGGCTTCGAAAAGCTGTGATCCGCGATAACTGGCCATGGTGCAAATGCCCATCTTGGACAGAATCTTCAGCAGGCCTTTCCTGATTCCGCGCCGATAATTTTTGCGCAACTGAATCGGATCACCTTCCAGCGCGCCGGTTTCCTGTTGCTGGTTAATGCTCTGGAATGCGAGGTAGGGGTAGATCGCAGTTGCCCCCAGCCCGAGCAAGACAGCAAACTGGTGCGGGTCACGGGCGGATCCGGTTTCGATGATGATATTGGCATTGGGGCGTTCACCCGCTTTCAGCAAACCCTGGTGAACCGCGCCAACAGCCAGGGGGGCCGGTATTGGAACCTTGTCGCGTGAAATATCCCGGTCGCTGAGAACGATGATGGTCGCCCCGCTTTGCACGGCGGTCACACAGTGTTCGGCCAAATTTTCCAGCGCCCGCCGGAGACCGAGTGATTCCGGGTCGTAGTTCAGGCTGAAGCGTACGTTGCGGTAATAACGCTGGTCCAGTCCCAACAGGGTCTGGTATTTGACATAGTTCAGAACCGGCCATGGCAGCAGAACACGGTAGGCGTGTGATGCGGTTTCGTGAAAAACGTTGTGCTCCCGCCCAATGCAGGTTTCCAGTGACATCACGGCCGCCTCCCTCAAGGAATCGATCGGTGGATTGGTCACCTGGGCGAACGACTGCCGGAAATAATCGCAGATCAAGCGATTTCGGCTGGACAAAACTGCAACAGGCGTGTCGTCGCCCATCGAACCTACAGGCTCCTGGGCTTCCAGCGCCATCGGTTTGATGATGGTATCGATTTCTTCACTGCCGAGCCCGGCAGCTGGCGGGCAGATTCACGCATAAACTTGTTCGCTGCCTTGCGCTCCTGCTCGTCGTTGTTCCAGACGCGAACGACGTTTTCGGTCATCCATTCGCGATAGGCATGCGTCGCTTTGAGGCTGTCGTCGATTGCGCTGTTTTTCCAGAATTTACCGGTTTGCGTGTCAACTGCAATCATTTCGCCCGGGCCCAGGCGGCCCCGCCGCTTGATCCGTTCGGGTGGGCAATCCCAGACCCCGGTTTCCGAAGCAACGGTGAAAATTCCATCGTGCGTGATGCTGTAGCGTGCCGGGCGCAAACCGTTGCGATCCAAATTGCAGCTGGCGATGCTTCCGTTCGTGGTTACGACCCCTGCCGGTCCGTCCCAGGGTTCCTGGTGCATGGAATTGAATTCAAGAAAAGCTCTCAGTTCGGGATCCATGTCGTCGCGAACGGCCGGAGGCATCAACAGGCGCATGGCGCGGAATAAGTCCATGCCTCCCGCGAGAAAAACTTCCAGCAGATTATCAGCCGATGAAGAGTCCGAGCCCGATTCGTTGACCAGGTGAGAGAGTTCTTCGAGCCGCGGCAGCAATGGGGAGTGCAGAATGCCGGCACGGGCGTTGGCCCAGTCGCGGTTGGCATTGACACTGTTGATTTCACCGTTGTGCGCCAGGTAGCGGAACGGTTGCGCATAGTTCCAGCGGGGCAGCGTATTGGTTGAAAAGCGCTGGTGGCAGATGCCGATCGAACTGGTCATGCGCTGGTCCCGCAAATCAGGGTAGAAATCTCCCAGGTGCTCGGCTTGAACCAGGCCTTTGTAGACCATGGTTAGATTAGAAAGTGTCACCACGTAATACAACGGGTCCGGATCGGACAAAGCGCGTTCTTCTTCGAAGGCCAGACGCCTGGCCGCGAAAAGCTGTCGTTCGATATCATGCGGGCGCCAGCCGGCAGGGGCGTTGACGAAGACCTGGTAGATGGCGGGCATGCTCTCGAGAGCCTGTTCACCTACTACCTCCGGGCAGGTCGGTACTTCGCGCCAGCCCACCACATCGAGCGCTGAGCGGCTCAGGTGGCCCGTCAGTATCTTCTTGCCACGTTCGATCAGCGCATCGTCGGGTGAGAAGAACACCAAGCCCGAAGCGAATCGTTCCGACAGACGGAAACCACATTCCTTGGCAACTTCGCGAAGAAAGGGCTCAGGGAACTGGAGCATGATGCCGCAGCCATCGCCGGATTTACCGTCTGCCGCCACGGCACCGCGATGGGTCAGTCGCGCCAGGGACTCCAGCGTGGTCTCGACCAGCCAGTGGCTTTTCTCGCCGTCCATATGAGCGAGAAGGGCAAATCCACAACTGTCCCGGAAATCCCGCAAGCTGTCATGTAAAAGGGCGATATGATTGGACAAAATAGCTCCTGGCAGACAATAAAACCCATGCGGAAGCGTCACTCCCGCAGTTTCAATCTAGCGGAACGTGTATCATTGTGAAATTTAATATTTTGAATACAGAAAAGCTGATTATTAATACTTATGCTCATAATAACATGAATCCAGCATGGGTCTTCATTGCTATCTGGCGGCCTGCAAGTCCTCGTTTTTCCTGCTTAACTGAACGCCGGCCGGGACTTTTTGTCTGGTAAACATGGCTCCTGGTTTAATAACGACAAAAAAGTTTCTGACGCCGTTGATTGCCCTGGTGGTGGCGGCGTTCGCATGGTCCGCCTGGACGCTGTTTCCCCCAAATCTGGCGGAAAATCAGGAAACGGCCTCCAGAAGCGAGAAACGCTCTCGCCAAAATACCTATTTCGGGCCGCGAAATTGTCTGGCCGTCCTGCCATTTGCCAGTGGGTCCGGTCGGCAGGACCAGGTTTTTCTTTCTCAGGGGTTTTCCGCTGAACTGATCAAACTGTTCAGCCTCACCGCGGTCCAGGTAACAGCGCGCAGCTCCTCTTTCTATTTCAGCGGTCCCGGGGGCGACCCGGCGGTCATTGCCGAAAGGCTGCAGTGCGCGAATTTGATGACGGGCGAGTTTCAGGCGTATGACGGGCAAGTAGCCGTCACCGTCCGCCTGGCAGACGCACGCAGGGATCGCGAGCTCTGGTCTCACGTATTCGAAAGTGAGATGGACCAGGTGTTTGCCATCCAGGAACAAATTGTCGGAGAAGCATTGGATGCCCTTGGAATTGACCGGCCGGATACCGCGACCCGATCCATGAGGGTCGATACCCGGGCCTGGACCCACTTCCTGCAAGGCAGCCACTACCTGGCACAGCCGGTTGCAGAAAACTTTTCCCTGGCAATCGATGCGTTTCAGTCTGCACTGGAAATAGAGCCGAACTACGAAGCCGCCTGGATCGGGCTGGCCCAGGCGTGGCTGGCATACCCGAAATCCGGTGAGGCCGGGCCGGACAGGGGTGAGCAGAACTCTGCCGAAAAGGCGGAAGAGGCTCTCGAGAGGGCGCTGGCAGCCAATCCGGAGTCATCCCTGGCTTATGGCCTGATCAGTTACATCAGGCACCAGGTGGACTGGGATTGGCCGGCCTCCCTCGAAGCAGCACGAAGGGCACTTGAGCTGAACCCCGGTGATGCCGGCCTGATGAGTCAAGCCAGCCTCGCCCTGTTTACACTGGGGCAGTTTGAGGAAGCGCAAGACCTCCTTGCGGCCGCAGTCGAGAGAGACCCGCTCAACCTCGCGAGCCGGCTTCGCCTGGGGCTTGTGCAGGAATTTGCCGGAAACTATGAGCAGTCGCTTACGAGCTACCGGCAGATTATCGGACTGAATTCGGCATTTCCGGCTGCGCGCGCTTACCGAGCGCGGGTAAAGATCATCCAGGGTAAACCGGAATCCGCCCTGAAGGAAAGTGAGCAGGAAGTGCATCCATTCTGGCGATCCTATTCCAGGATCCTGGCGCTCAGCGCACTGGACAGGAAGGAAGAGACCATGTCATTGCTGGATCAATTGATCGAGGACAGCGGCGATGAGGCAGCCTTCCAGGTTGCCGAAGTCCTGTCGTTCCAGGGCGATGTCGAACGAGCCTTTGAATGGTTTGAGCGGGCATACGACCAAAAAGACGGGGGTATGGCCGAAATTATTGGCAACCGGTTTCTTGTCAATCTGCATGATGACCCGCGCTGGGAAGTAATGCTCGACCATCTGGGCTTGCCGCTTGACTGGGCCGCCGAATCTCATTAGCTTAGGTGTTGTTGAGGGTTGGCGCTAGCAGCGATTAGCCGGCCCGAAACCAGTGGAAGCAGAGCTCAGGAAGAGCATTTTTATACAGGGATGTTAAAAGTCTTCTGCGCGGGTGCGCCCTCAAGCCCCGTTGCGAGTCTTGTTATTCGTCCTCGATTCTTCCCATTATGGCTTTCACTTGCATGGCTCCCATGGAGGGGAACCGTTTTGTGGTGCCTGACCGGACAACACGCAGACCGGCTCAGGACGGCCTTGATTGAGCTTCCACGGAAGCAGCTGGTATACCAATAAGTGCGTGACTGCAGGTATTGAAAAGCGGTACGTCGGGATCGTGTTCTACCCACCCTCCATCGGAGCCTTTTTTTAGCGTACCAACCACGTCATGACGCTCTCTGATCCTGCCATGCTCTGATCAATTGATCGGCGGCATCATCGATGTCGTCCAGCCCGTTCGAACGGCCCAAAGTGAGCCTGACCGAACCTATTGCTTCTTTTTCAGGTATTCCCATTGCCAGAATGACCGTGGATGCCGTTTCCCCGGCTTCATGGCAAGCTGACCCGGTGGAGGCTGCTATTCCCGGGCAGGCCCTGAGGAGATCGTTGCCGGATACACCGGGGAAACGAACATTCAGGGTATTGGGCAAGCGTTCGGATGGATGCCCATTGAGGCATAAGCCGGGGACCGCTTCTGCAAGGCGGTCCCACAGGCGGTCGCGCAGGCGCGAAACACGAGATCCTTCTTCAGCAAGGCTGTCTCGGGCTATGGCACAGGCTTTGCCGAGAGCGGCAATGAACGCGACGTTTTCCGTACCCGGCCGCAATCCTCTTTCGTGACCGGCGCCCCTGAGCAAGGGTTCGAT
>CAMYKC010000164.1 GCA_947258865.1 uncultured Lysobacterales bacterium | reverse complement strand
GCCGTTGCCCTCCAGCATGTATAACGCCCCACTCACATGGGATGTCCTGATGGTCACGTCTTCATCCTGCGCAGCCAGTGGTGAGCAAATGATTGAAAGACAAATGACAAGACAGGTTTTCATGGACTGGCTCCGATGGCCAAATCGGGTGACCACATTCTGACAGAAAATCACCTGCCGTTTGAGGTTAGAATCTGAAGATGAATGATGCCCCCGTACTCCTGATCCTCGGCATCCTGTTCCTGCTCGGACTGGGCGCTGACCTGGTTGGGCGGCATACGCCCGTGCCCAGAATCACCTTGCTCATTGTCTGCGGGCTGGCGGTCGGGCCCGCGGGTTTCGACCTGCTCCCTGAAGCCCTCGTCCGCGATTGGTTTCCACCACTCACGACGCTGGCGCTATCCCTGGTTGGATTCATGCTGGGACATAAGCTGTCGCTTGCCGAATTGAAGGCCCATGGCAAGCTGGTAGTCGCTATCACGATAGGGGAGACCACCGGAGCGCTGCTGCTGGTTGCGGTCGCTCTGCTGCTTATGGGCGTCCACCCGGCCGTCGCCTTGTTGCTGGCCGGGATAGCCACGGCAACGGCGCCCGCGGCCACCTTCGATGTGGTTCGTGAAAGCGGCGCCACCGGCGAGTTTCCGGATACTCTTCTGGCCGTCGTTGCACTCGATGATGCCTGGGCGCTGTTCCTCTTTTCCCTGGCGATGGCTGCCGCGTCGGCTGTGAACGGAGATGGTTCGGTTGTATTCAACATGGTTGGAGGACTGAAGGAAATCGGCGGCAGCCTGCTGGTGGGCGTGGCGCTGGGCATCCCCATGGCGTACCTGACGGGCCGGGTCCGGCCCGGTGAGCCTACCCTCGCCGAGGCGATGGGTTTTGTGCTGCTGTGCGGCGGCATTGCCACCTGGCTCGATCTTTCACCGGTGCTGAGCGCGATGATCATGGGGGGCATCGTCGCCAGCTTCGCCTCCCACCACGAAAGGCCCTTTCACGAAATAGAAGGGATCGAATGGCCCATTATCATTCTGTTTTTCATACTGGCCGGAGCCTCTGCTCACGTGGAAGCACTGCTCATGGTCGGTGAAATCACCATCGTCTACATGCTGGTCCGGTGCATAGGAAGTTACGCGGGCGCACGTTTGGGCGCGACCTGGGCCGGCGCCAACGATACGATTCGCCAGTGGATGGGGTTTTGCATGTTTCCGCAGGCCGGTGTGGCGCTGGGAATGGCGTTAATGGCATCCCAGCGTTTTCCGGATTTCGAACCGTTCCTGCTACCCGTGGTTCTGGCCTCTACGATTGTTTATGAACTTGTCTCGCCAGCCATCACCCGGCGCGCCCTGCTGGCTGCCCAGGCCGATCCGACATAAAGGCCGGTACATTCAGCGGGCCAGTTCTTCGTACCGTGATCTGAATCTGCGCTCGATCTCCGACACTTCATGCCCGGCCAGGACGAAGTCTGTCCTGCGGTAGGAAAATCCTTTTGATGTTCTTGTCCTGTCCGCGTGTCCGCTGTCAAAGTCCTCCTGAACGTCCTGTCGCCAGATAACCGGAGACTGGTCCGGGAAACGGTAACGCCAGTGAATCATTTCATGGGTAAAACGGATTCCGAGAATGCGGCAGAGCTTTCGGAACGCGGCTTCCGGATCACCCGCGAATTCCTCGTAGTGAATACCCGTCACGCCGGGGGCCAGACCTCGGGCCCGATCGTATAACGCCAGTGCGTGGCCATAGGCCAATTTAAAGGTCTCCAGCGTGCCCCATCCCGACCGGGCCCAGGATGCCCAGGTGTCCACGGGGTCACGAAAAAGGAAGACAGGTGAAGTTGCCCTGATGGCGTCGTCAGAGGGAAAAATACGAAGCGTGCAATCGGCAATGCAAGTATGGCCAATCGTCTCCTTGCTCAGCACGATGCCGTCGTGCACCTGCTCGTACACACTGTAATCAGGGGCTCCGGACGTACGCTGCCCCGACTTGACAGTCTGCAGATAGCAGGTCACGTCCGGAGCGTGCGCAAGCGAATGAAGCAGCGCGGTCGATCCCCCTTTGCAGAGGGAAACTATGACCCGTAGATTATTGACCAGCCTCACGCGTGATCCTCACCACCCGGTCCGGCGTCAGGACGTAAAGCGCGCCGTCGGGGCCGTCCCGGACATCCCGGATACGCGCAGCCAACTCGCTGAAAAGCTCTTGCTCACCAACGACCTTTCCGCCCGACAGGTCCAGCCGGCGAACCTCCCGGTCCACCAGCGCACCGACGAACAGATCGCCTTTCCATTCGGGAAACTCATCACCTTCGTACAGGGCCAGGCCCGAAGGCGCAATGGACGGCACCCAGTAATGTTCCGGCTGCGCCATGCCTTCCCATTCCGTGTAGGGGGATATCACTGCCCCGCTGTAATCGACGCCGTAGGTGATGGCCGGCCAGCCGTAATTGACACCCGATTCGATCCGGTTCAGTTCGTCCCCGCCACGGGGGCCATGCTCATGCAACCAGACAACCCCGGAAGCGCTTATTACCAGTCCCTGGGGATTTCGGTGTCCATAACTGAAAACATAAGGTGAACCCGTATACGGATTGCCGCGCGCCGCGCTGCCATCGTCGTTCAACCGAAGGACCTTGCCAAGGCCGCTGTCAATGTCCTGCGCTGCTTCGCGGTAATCGAAGCCATCTCCGGTGGTCAGCAGCAGCGTGCCGTCTGCCAGGAAGGCCATGCGACCGCCGTAATGCACCGGTGTGTCCTTGCGCGTGAAATTCCGGAAGATGATTGCTACGTCCTCCAGCGCATTTCCGGCAAGCCGGCCGCGGGCTATGGCGGTCCCGTTGTCGCTGGGATCGCCCTCGGCGAAGGAAAGGTAAACCAGTTGATTCCTCGAAAAATCCGGGTGCAGAACGACATCGAACAGCCCCCCCTGGCCGGCGAAGTATACATCTGGCACATGTGTCATCGGTTCTCCGACTTGCCCCGAAGCATCGATCCGCCTCAGCTGTCCTCCGAGTTCCGTGACCAGGGCCCCGCCATCCGGCAGGAAAGCGATGCTCCATGGCAGATCGAGGCCATCCGCCCAGGTTGCAATCTGATAGTTTGCAGCCGGTGACTGGGACGACAGGAATACGGCGACGGCAACTGCCAGGATGCGGGTGATTATGGACATTCATATGCTCCAGCATTCATACGGGCGGATTCCGGTATGCTATTCGGACCAGGAGAAAAAGCATACATGAATAACAGGCAGTCGATCACCAGGTTCCTCGCTACAAGACTTGCAGTCTACCTTTCAGCGGTCCTGGTCGCTTACGTCCTGGCTTCGGTTACCAGCACCCAATCGGTCGTATCCAGGCTGGCGGGAATGGGGGTCACGGTCAGTTTCGCTGACCGCGCAGCAATGACCCTGCAGGATATCGGAGGAATGGCCAGTATGTTCCTGCCGATGGTCGCTTTCGCCTTCCTGGCCGCTTTCCTGGTGACGGCCCTGTTATGCCGCTGGTGGGGAAAATGGCGGACGCCACTGTACGTCCTGGCTGGTGCGGTAGCCCTGGTCACCATCCACCTGCTTTTGAACATTTCGTTCCAGATCACGCCGGTGGCGATTGCCCGGACCTGGGGCGGCTTGCTGGTCCAGGGTCTGGCTGGCGGGATTGGCGGCTACACGTACGTTTACCTCACAAAGCGCTTTAGCCCCCGCTAATTTATCGGTAATGAAAATGGCACGAAAGACCTTTCCGGCCAAACCGTTGCTCATTGCCAAGGGACTACTGATCTTCCTGGGCCTCATTCTGACAAACCACTTTGTGGTTCCGCGCGTGGACTATTTTCTGGATTTCGACCTCTATTTCCCATTGACCGTGTTCTTCGGCATCTGGGCGGCCGCCATCATTGCCATTTTCTATGTCGCGTTTACCCCGCTCAAGCGCGTGCGAATATTCTGGGCCGTGCTGATCGGCCTGTCGACCATGGCAGCGGAAACCTATTTTCTGATCGCTCATGAACGCATCACGATCGAAGCACTGGACGCCATGTGGGATCCCAGCCTGGTGAGTGTCGATATCCTCGCTTTTTACGGCCAGTATTTCTTGAAGGCGTTGCTGAGCACCTCTGTTCTGCTCATCGGACTGCTCATTCCACCACCTCCAGCCAGGATGCTCCATGTTCCTGTGCTGGCCTTCATACCGGTGGTCCCATGCCTCTTGCTTGGCGGCCTGATCTACTACGTTGGCGCTGCAACGGGTAACGAAACCAGGGGTCTGCCCAGCCAGTTCCTTAACCTGAGCCTTTTCACGATTTTCGCGATCAGCGATTCACCCTCGATGGAAAAATCGGAAGTCAATATCCCATTCAAGGGAATGTCCAGTCTTCAGCACATCATTCTGATCGTCGACGAGAGCGTGAGTGGCGATTTCATCGACCTGAACGTCCCTCGCGGTACTACGCCCTTCCTTGCTTCTCAAGCGGATTCTGTGGCCAATTTTGGTTTGGCTACGTCGGCGAGCAATTGCAGCAATGCGAGCAACGCCGTGTTGAGGCTCGGCGCGAATCCGCTAAGACTCGGGCCAGGCCATAACAATATTCTGACTAATCCCTCTGTCTGGAAATACGCCCGAAATGCCGGTTTTGAGACCAATTTTGTCGAGGCGCAGCAAATTTCCGCCGGACGTCAAAATTACATGAATGAAAAAGAGCTGGAGCTGATCGATCACATCCTGACCTGTACGAACCACCGGCATGACCAGCGCGATGACGAAATGGTTGAGAAAATCAGTGAGATCCTGCGCCGGCCGGAGCCGCAATTCATCTTCGTGAACAAGTATGGTGCTCATTTTCCCTATCATCGCTCCTATCCGGAAAACGAAGCCATTTTCAAACCGGTAATGCGGGCTTACGAGACAATCTCCGACCGGGAATCCCTGGTCAACACATACAAGAACGCGATCCGCTGGTCTGTTGACCGGTTTTTCGAATTGTTGTTGGCAGAGACCGATCTTTCCAACGGCGTAATCATCTACACTTCCGATCATGGTCAAAATCTACTCGATGACGGCAAGCCGGTCACACACTGCAGGCGCAGTTCCGAGACTGTTAACGAGGCCGTCGTGCCGTTGCTGGTTTGGACGGAAAACGCAGCTCTGCAACGAAAATTCGACCGAGCCGCAAAAAAGAATCGAAATGCAGCGTCGCATTTCGAAGTCTTCCCGACCATTTTGACCCTTTTCGGTTATGATCCAAAAATCGTGCGCGAGCGCTACCACCAGAACCTGTTCGAATCCATAGATCAGCCACTGGGATTCACTTCCGGCCCCATCACCGGCCGCTTCGGGAGACATCCGGTCTGGAATTCGAGAGAAGGTCTCGTGCATCTGGAAAGGTGATCGATATGAACTCGCTTT
>CAMYKC010000163.1 GCA_947258865.1 uncultured Lysobacterales bacterium | reverse complement strand
TGCCGGTCGTCAAATGACTGACGTCTTCCATCTGGTCCGTGATTTCATCGGTGTGTGTCGAATTCGACACCAGCAGCGGAATGACCACCAACTCGTCGTAACGGCCGTTCGAGATCTCGTGCTCCACATCCCGTATGCGCGGCACCTCGTCCAGCAGGGCGAGATAGATGTCGATTTGTACCCCCGGAATCCGAATGTCCAGGCTGTCGACATGTCGGCGCAGCGAGTCGTTGTGGGGGCTGTAGTTGCCGCACAGTCCGTAATAGTCGTACACACTTGCATGGAAGGCCTCCCAGGTGAAGAAATCCGGAACGTCTCCGTCAGGCACGATACCCAGTTCGTGCACGACTCCGTTTGCGTTCAAATCCCTGAAAATATAACTGAGGGCGGTGGCGATTTCCTCGTAGGCGGCTGCCCATTCCGTATGCTGATAGGCCTCCGGGACACCCAGTTCTACGCCGTGCGGTCCGAAGGGCGAGCCGTCGGGGAATACGATGGGAACATCGCCGTCCTCGACCGTCGCAGGTTCGCCATGCCCGACGAACATCAAGGCAACCCGCTTTGAACCTTGCCCTGGCGGCAGAAAGCCCGGCGCTGAAAGGTTGCCGCCGAAGGCGTCACCGCCCGGATCGGCTGCTTGAATTTGGGCATCAAAGGACGGGTTTGCGTCTTTGTCATCGCCTGATGCGAATGACGAAAATATCAGTGACATTCCCAGAAGCACTATCGAGATGGTTCGGATTAGCATCATTATCCCCCGGTTGGTTTGTGTCGATCGGCTGTTCTTGAGACCCTCTCTGGCAGAATCTGTATCTTGAGATGTTAGCTACTGAAAGTGGAAGAGGAATTGACTTGGGGCAAAAAAAAGTGAAAATTCCAAGAAAAAATGTCTATCAGACAGGGAGTTGCGGCTGAGCAATGAAAACCGGCCGCATGCAGTCCGGATACTTTTGACGACTACAATATGGTTTTTAGTGCGCGCACACTTTAGGTGCGCATAACGTTTGAGTTAAGCGGCGCAGAAATGCGCAGCACGCGTCCAATGGAGCCAGCTTGCTTGCGGAACGTATTTTAACGATTTGTTATGCAGACCTGCCTCCTGCAAGCTCGGCAATAACGATTCTATAGCCTGCATCAAAATATGCGGAATTCAATATAGCTTCATTTCTTGATTCCCAAACTCCGCTCTCAATATCTGAAGATAGCTGTGCAAGCCCTTCATTCAATTTCCGAATCTTCGAGAAAGTTGAAATATTGGCCCTAACAAGTTCATCCAAGTAGGCCTCCGGCCTTCGCCAATAGGCGCCAAGAAATCCATCAGCACAATCTGCAGGTATTCTCAAAATCGAAACATCAATCCGCGTAAATGAAGTATTGAATTCGGTGAGGCTAGGGAAAATTTGTTTATCGATATCATGAACTTCTGGGAAGTAGTCTCGTGTAAGCCAAAATGGATCTGAATCGGGATCCCAGGTGACGGCAATGAATCGATTTCGAGTAACTCGCTTTATTTCACTAAAAGCCTTTTCTCGGTTCTCCCAATGGTGCATTGATAAAACAGTCATGCAATGAGAAAAACTGTCATCCTCGAAAGGAAGGCTCTCAGCCTGAGCCTGCATAATTGGCGCTGAAACTTTGGTACGTTGTTTGATCATTGCTTCTGACGGTTCGACTGCGCTGACCGCGATATGCGCAGGTTCGTAAGATCCTGTACCAGCTCCAACGTTTAAAACTGATTCAGCGTCAG
Source organism: uncultured Lysobacterales bacterium (assembly GCA_947258865.1). Taxonomy (GTDB): domain Bacteria; phylum Pseudomonadota; class Gammaproteobacteria; order Xanthomonadales; family SZUA-36; genus CAMYKC01. The sequence goes on along the minus strand of CAMYKC010000163.1, from coordinate 8,716 downwards.
AAAGAGTAGTGTGAATTTGAGCAGCTATCTTGGGATCGGTACGCCTCCCAAGCGTGTAGCGTTTTCCAATTTCGTTATATATTGCCGCCATTGTTTAATTCTAGAATCGACCCTAATGCATAACGTTGAGCTAAGGGGCCGCAGGGGCGCGTAGCGACCCGGAGGTCCCTCTTATGCGCCATGTTAGCGCGTGGGTTAATGACGCCCATTAGAAATACGGCTTATGCTCTAGTCGTTGCGACAGCCACCAGATATTACCGAATGGATCGACTACGCCTCCTTGGCGATCGCCGTATGGCATATCGCCAACTTCCATTTCAAGTATTGCCCCATTTTCAATGGCTCTTTTCATTGAAGCATCCGCGTTCTCAACATACAAATAGTAGGCGCCACGCATAGATTGATATTTCTCTGGAGCTTCGCTAACCATCAGAGTGGACGTACCGATACGAACCTGTGCGTTTGCGATTTTTCCATCCGGACGCGTGCTTCGGCCAAGCTCATGACTATTAAATGCCGCCTTCAGGAACTCGACGAAACGGTCCGCATCACGCACGAAAAAGTACGGTGTTACGGTGTTGAAGCCGTCCGGAATGTACATGAGCAAATCTCCTCACTTTGAGTGCTAACGTTTGAGTTAAGCGAAAGATCTTGAACGATTTGTTATACAGTTGCGAAATCAATTTGCCGCACTTGATCAAGTTCCGCATTTTCTTTGGCCTGCCAAAGATCGTAATGATCCTGCATAGCGAGCCAACTCTCTGCGGATCTGCCCAATGCCTTTGACAACCGAAGTGCCATATCGGGGCTGATTCCACTCTTGCCCGTAATGATCCTATTTAACGTCGAAGGGGACACAGCCAGACTCTCGGCTAAAGCGCGTGCACTCATACCGAAGGGTTCCAGGTACACTGAACGAATAAACTCGCCCGGATGTGGTGGATTGTGCATAACCATTAGTGATAATCCTCGTAATCTAAAACAAAAGCATTTCCTTCTCGGAACTCAAACGTGATTCGCCAATTGCCACTGACTGAAATTGACCATCGTTCCTTCAGTTGTCCTTTCAGTGGGTGCAGTTTAAAGCCCGGGATATCCATATCATCGATTGACTGGGCCGTATCAAGTGCCGTCAACTGCATTCTAAGGTGGCTAACATGTGTCGTCTGGACACCAGATGCTTTACCTGTCTCATAAAGACGCTTCAGTCCCTTGTGTCGAAATGATTTAATCACCGAGCTAGTATAGCGCGTTGCGCATCACGCAACAATTATGCCTGCATAACGTTTTAATTTAAGCGGCGCGTGCACAGCACGCGTCCGGTGAGCGAAGCGAACGAACTTAAACGGCTTGTTATACCTCTTACTTTGCATGCCTCAATTCTTCCCGGAGAACCTTTCGCAAGGTGTCTTCCAGCGGCTTGGATCGCGTTTGAATGTATTCGCGAAGTGCATCGTTGATTAGCGTCTGATAATTGCCACCTCCAGCATCAAGTACTTGCTGCTTGAAATGATCAATGATGTCTCCGTCAAGCCGGATGGTAATGCGTTTCTTGTTCGGGTCGGCCTTTAAAACTGGACCGCGCTTGCCTTTGCTGAAATCTTCACTCATGACTTAAACCTCGGTAATACTGCCTGGTTTCAAGGCGGTCTGCTTAGCGGGCTGAGATGATTCGAATTGGCAGGGCATCGAATCCGGGTGGTTCAGTGCTGCCGTCTGGAATATCGACGGCGGGCCGCAGCCACTATCGCCGCCAGGAGTCCCGCGACACAGAGCCATGCGAAGAGATCCCCCACACGCCCATAGAGCGTTGAACGGGGCTGCAGGGGTACCTCCGCCACCAGCGTGATTCCCGGGGCATCGACGATTGCCAGCGGACGACCCAGCGCGTCGACGGCGAATGACCGACCTCCGCTGGTTGGCCGAAGCAGCGCCACGCCCTGTTCGATCGACCGGACTGCGGCCATCCGGGCATGGAGGCGGGCGATGAGCAGCCAGTCGTTCGCGGGGGCGATCAGCAGGTCGAGATCGCGGACACCGGCCTGATGCAGTAGGGCTGGAAAGTCGAAATCGTGACAGATCGCGGCGCCGACGAGGCCGGGCGCGACCTCCAGAGCGCGGATGATGCCGTCGCCGGCCTCGATGAACGGCGACTCGGCCCCGACGATCGGATGGGCCTTGTGGACTTCCCACGCGATACCGCCGGACGGGTCGATGGCGACGACCTTGTTTTCGAGCGGCGGTGTTGCGCCGGGATGCCACACACCCAAACCGAGAAACAGGGAAACCTGTTCCTCCCGGGCCAAATCAATCGCCTGTTGAAGGAACGCCGCTTCGTCTGACTTCAACACCCGCGCACCCGTCTCCGACCAGGCGACCAGTCGCGCTCCGGCTTGTGCCTCGATGCGCGATCGGTGGAGCAGGTCCGTGTTCAGCCGCGCGGCGGCAAGACCCACCCGCTCACGTGCGTCCGGGCTCATTTCGCCGTTGCGCCGCACCTCGTCGACCGCGAGCACCACCTCCCGGTCCAGTGCGATGTTGGGCGCCAGGCCGGCAACACGAAGTTGGGCGGTCGATTCCGGTTCCGCGGCCAGTCGCACCTGTCCGAACGCGAAAACGGCCAGCAGGACCAGCGCACAGCCCGACGCCAGCCGTATCCGCGCTTTTGCAGCCACGTGGCGGCGAAGCAGCCAGGCCGCGACGGCGGCAAACCAGGTCATGATGAAACTGACGGCCGCCGTGCCCCCCAGTGCCGTGAGCTGCAGCAGCGGCAGACTGTCCTGGGTGTAGGCGAACGATGCCCAGCTTCCATAGGGCGTGATCCAGCGCTGGAAAACGAATTCAACGGCAACCCACGCCGCTGGAAAGACCAGAGTCGCGAGCGGGTGGGTGGGGCCCGCTGCCAGCAGGCGATGCAGGGCAAAGGGCAGGAAGTAGGCGACTGCGTAAATCGCCGCCACCAGGTAGTAGAGCAGACCCGGCGCCGGGATGATGCCGCGCCACACAAGGAAATTTACCAGCACGAACGCACCGAGCAAGGGAAGCAGCGCCGTCCAAGATCGGGCGCGGTCGAGATATACGAGCCAGGGCACGGGCGCGAGCCAGACCAGAACCGGCACCGTCCAGCTCCCGTTCGTGAACAACATGAGGCCGGCGCCGAGGGCGAGCCACCCGATGCCGACCCGTTTGATGTCAGGCCTTGCGTTCACGGTTCAGCAGGCCTTCCGCCATGAAACTGCGTGTGGCATGAAAGAGCTCTGTCGGCGGCCGGCCGACATCGCAGGCGAGACACAGCATGACGATACCGTGAATGAAAAAAATGCAGAAGGTGTATTAGCGGAAGTAAACAAAAATCCAGCAACAATAAAAATATTAAAAGATGAGGATGTATATATGATTGAACAGGATTTTGAACTCCTCGGGGTTTGCCTCGGCGAAGGTCAGGTAGGCCTCACCGAGCGCTGCGAGCCGCTCGATGGACCCGACAGGCAGTGAGGTAATGGACCTCAGCAGGTGCAGTTCGAAGTGTTCGAACGCGAGTGCGACGACATGCTGAACCAGCGCGTCCTTGTCCCGAAAGTGTTTGTAAATCGCGCCGGCCGTGACACCTGAGCGTTTTGCAACCGCCCGCATCGAGCAGGCGTTCACGCCGCCCTCGCCAAGCAGTGCACGGGCCGCATCCACGAGGCTGGCCTCGGTTTTACCGGTTCGGGTATGCGGCATGGATAACAACATACTCTTATAGTAAACGGTGTTTACCTAATCTTGCAAGTCACAAAGTTGCACGATGCGTCGGTTGAGGGTGTCGAGCAGGTCGTTCAGTTCTTCACACAGCGTCTGGCAAAGAGAATTGATCCCTCGTTTAGAAATCTCCGATAACGGTCTTGCTCCTGCCGATGACCGGGTCTTCCCCGGCTGCATCAGGGCCCAAACCGGAGCGTGCTTCGACAATCAAGTAGACTTCGTCACCTCCGAACAAATCTTCATTCAGAACTTTTGTTTCAACTTCAAAAACTCTTCCCACCTTTATGGGTTCGCCCGGCCCGGAATCGTCAAACTTGACCTTGTGTTCATCCTTTCCCCAGTCGCGTACATCATCATCGATCAAATCTTCCCCCCACAAGTCCGTGCTCATGGTGTATTCGCGCTTCCAGGCACAGTCCATCTCGCTGGGATGCAGTTCGTATGAATATGCAATCTCGCTGTAACCAGGTTTCGCGGTCGAAGCAGTTATGTCAAAACGCACATTTTCGACAGTAGCCATGAAAAATATCTCCTCATCCGTTTTTAGCATAAGCCCCGTAGTCAATTATACAGTCTGCGCCTAAATCCCATCGCAGTTCAGGGCTTTTTCGGAAACTCCTGGTGGTTATCCGCTAATAGCACGTTGGTAGTAATCTGCATATCAGCGCCTGGCCGGATCCGCCATTTCAGAGCACCCTGATATGAAGATTTTCCCTCGGTGCAAGTGGACTAAATCAAGGGAGAAGCTCACCGCGAGGCAGATTCTCTTGCCGTTTATGCAGATTTTAAATCGCATATTTCTACCCAGAACACTTAACGTTTTATTTAAGCGGCGCGTGCCCAGCACGCGTCCGGTGGAGCCAGATTGCAGGCGGAACGAACTTGAACGCCTTGTTATGTGTTTTAAACATGCTGATCTATCAAGATTGAATTACCATCTGGATCAATAACTGTGAAACTTGATGGGCCAGCGTCACCAGTAATTGATTTTTGAGCAATTTCTATTCCCTGAGACTTAAAGTGTTTGTGTAAATCACGAACATCTGTAAAAGGCTCTACGCTATTAGCATCTTGGTCCCAACCAGGATTAAAAGTAATGATATTCTCTTCAAACATGCCCTGAAACAAACCAATATTAGTACTGCCATTTTTCATTATTAAATAATTTTGAGATTGTTTCCCGGCAAAAACTTTAAAGCCTAGTTTTTCATAAAACACTTTCAATTTTTCAATGTCTTTGACAGCTAAACTAATTGAAAATCCACCTAATTCCATGATGCTCTCCTTAGATGTTTGAATTTACATATAACGTGTGAATTAAGCGGCGCGAACACGTACTTAAACGCCTTGTTAAGTTTCTCAGGCACCTTCAATTCGATCCACGACACGTTCAAGTAATCTGCTTCCGTGAATGACTGCCGCCAGCAAAATTCGAGATGATTCAATTCGATAAATGACACGATACGAGTACACAAAGCGCTCTCGATACTAAGATTCTCCGATCTCTGGCACAATTCTACCTATCCTGGGATTTTCAGAAATTGACTCGGCAACTGCGACAATCCGAGATACAACAACTTGAGCATAGTAACCGGAATCACGCTCAATATAGGAGGCTGTCGCTTCAATATCTTCAACGGCTTCCGGTGACCAAACTAGTCTTCTAGCCATTTGTCCAGTCGAGACTTCACTTCGCCATGCTCAAGGACGCCTTCCTGGTCGGCACGTTTTACTCCGCGTTTCACCTTCTCCAGGGCATAGAGGTGATACTGAATGTCCTCTAAACTGGCATCATCGGGAAGAGTGGCCAGCATTGATGTAACTTCTGTTTTTGCAGTACTCGTAAAGTCATTCCTTTATGGCCCTCTTTTCTTGAACGAAGGGTTAAGCCACGACTCACCTACTTCCTTCATTGGCCCTCCGGCATGAGCAGTTCCAGCACTTGGTCTCCAAGCGCGTCCGTTTCGCCGGTAGCTCGCCACCCAAGATGGCGATAGAAACCGTAGGAGCGTACCGCAGGGTCCGCAGAGCAGCCAAGAAACAGGCGACCATGCCCGAGCGAGCGCAAGTGTTGAACCATCTGCTCAAGCAGGCGCCGGCCGATGCCGATCCCCTCGTATTCAGGCAAGAGCGCAAGAACAACGACTTCGCCAGTTCGAGCGTCTCCGAAGCAGTACCCAGCTAGCAGGCCTTCTGCGCGACAGACGTAGCCGGGCAAAACGCCGGAGGCAATGTCTGCGCCCCAACTGCCAGCTGTGATGCCAAGTTCGCGCAGCCTGGCCTCAGAAACGGCGTTCTCACGCGTACGGCCTCGGAGCGCAACACAGTCCGTGGCGTCACCGCTGACCGCAGGACTTAGGGAAATATGCGTCGGCTTCACAGCTCTTGCTCTACGTGGCCTAACGTTTTAGTTTAGCTGGCGCCGAAGGCGGTCTGCTGCTGCAACGTCTTAGGCCACTTCACGCACCAACCGGATCTCTACTTCTCGCTCAACATATTTCCACTCGGGTATTGCGCGCAACTCGGCAAGTAGTCTATTGAATGCAGCCTCCTGGGCCGGCTCAAACTCGAACCATGTGAGAAAATCGAACGGTTCATTTTCTGATAGATCCCGGCAGTGATGAAGTCTTCGCGGTAATTCAGGAAAATACTGGAGCCCAATTCTAGTATGGTGCGATTGTTCTTTAAAAATGTTCATACGTTCCTCTTGCGTAAGTGCCCACCATGCCTCGTTCTTGCGAATGGAGATCAGCGCGCCGCAAGTAGATTCAGGGCGCCCGAGGTCTAGCTGCTTCGACACGATTTGGCTTCTTTCCTCGCGATCAACATACCGCTCATTGCTGGTTATTCCTCGTAAAATCCAGCTTGCCTGTGGATCGGCCGGACTCGATGAAGTCGGGGCGATTGCCAGCCTATTCGCTGCTGGTAATTGCTCGCCAATCATCGTTTCCATATTAGTAATCCGCCATGGGCCGGTATCACCACCACTAAATGAAAACAATCTCGTAGACATGTCGATCTCCTTAGTTTGGGCTAACCGTTGAGATAACCGGACAAAGGTTTGAAAATTCTTCCGGTTGCCAAATCATGCTCCGAGCCTTTGTTCCGCGTTAATTGATTTGTTATGTGTTTATCTCTTTTATGGTTCCGCGCTATTAACTATATTTCCCAAACAGCATCGTTGAACATATTATTTTCGTTTCAAGTGCCTCATTCTCTTCTTCCTGCTTCCTAATATAATCAATGAAAAGATTTTTTTTATCAGGGTGTTTTTTAATCAACTCCTGGCACCGTCTCTTAATATTTCTTTGAATGTGTTCATTTGATTCTTTTATTTCATCTTTGGTGATAATAATTTCATCGATTAGCTTCATCCCGGCATCAGATGCTTGTTTAAAAATCACTGAACTTTTTTCCATTAAAGGGTGTGAATAATCACTCCCGTCATTGATGTATCCATCATCAATAATTATTAGTCCGCTTTCTTTGATGCATTTTGAAACTTTAGTTAGTGTTGAATGATAATCACCTAGCACTGGACCAATAGCACCAAGAATGATGATGTCGTATTCTCTTAAATCAGAAATTCTGACTCTTATATCATCACATTCAAAACAGCAATATTCTTCAACATTGAATTCTTTTGATTTATTTATACCTTCATCGATAAATTCTTTAACTGCATCTATTCCATGACAATGACAGTTAAACTCTTTTGCTAATTTTATTAAAACTGCTCCTTTCCCACATCCTAAATCGAGCACTTTAAGATTTGAATGGTCAGTAGTATGTTTTTCAACTAATTGAAGTACGACTTCAGAGGAAGCGCCGATTTCCCATAAATCCTGTAAAATGTACGGCAAATATGGAAACAAATTACTATCTTTGCCATCCATAGTCATTACGACGCTTTCTTCAACTGTGCTTGTCAATTGGTCCTCATGATTTTTACACATAACGTTTGAATTAAGCGGCGCCTGTGCAGCAGGTGTCCTGGCCCGAAGGGCCGTGCTTAAATGATTTGTTATGCATATTCAAATGGCTCACTGTCTGCTCCCACGCCTTGTTAGGCGGCATACGATAATGACTTAGGAATGTCCGCTTCCGGCCATAACCTTACGTTCTTCAATCAAGCATCAGTGCCCTTTTTGGCTTTCGTAGGGTTTTGCGTAGACGCTACCAGTCCTCGATGGGTGTGGTGCTCGACATCCAGCTCCACTCCACGTCGGTCATGAACCAAGTATAGGCCTCGAGGTCGCTGACGCCCCACTCCCGGAAGTCGCGAACCCGCTCGAACAGGGCCGTGGCGTGGTCACCGCGGGGCTCTTTGAGCAGGTCATTGAAGCATGCCATCAGGCCGTCGGGCTTGTCGGGCGCCGATTCGAGGGCCTTGGGCAGCCACTTATGGTAGGGGAAGAGCCTGCGGTTGTGTGCCAGGATCAACCGACCAGCGAACAGTGCGAGCTGACTGGAACCGCGGGTCAGCGCGTAGCGGTTGCCGTGGCGCTCGGCCTCGTGGGTCAACCAGTGCTGGATGAACGCCATGCTGTAGAAGGCTCTGATGCGCTTATCGTGCCCGGCCTCTGGGTAGACCGGGATGCGGTGCAGCAGGGCATCGAGGTCGGGGACGTGCGAGTAGGCAGCGAAGGCACCCTCAAACGCCGCGCGGGAAGGCTCGTTGCCCTTTTCGGCCAGGTCTCTGAGAAACGCGAGATTGATGATCTTGCCGTCGACGAAACCGCCCTCGTAGTCACAGAGGTCCCTGCGGTTGATGAACAGGTCGCGCGCTGCCCGGTGCCGCTCAAAAGCTTCATCGGTTGCGACGATGAGGAAGTCCACATCCGAGTCCGCGCGGGCGCAACCCTTGGCGACAGAGCCGCCGATGATCAGCGCACGGAAGCGCGGGTCGTCGCAGTAGGCGTCGGCCAGGCGGTCGATGGCTCGTTGGTGGTGGTCGCGGATCTGCACGCTT
>CAMYKC010000162.1 GCA_947258865.1 uncultured Lysobacterales bacterium | reverse complement strand
CAGAACACCGACCAACTCGCCAATTTGCTGCTTGCGCGGAGTCGCGCCCAACAGGTAACCGGTTTTGAGATCCTGGGAAGTGTCACCGGCTATGCTCGCTGCGATTGCCACGACACAGCCCACCGTAAGCGCAGCGGCCTTGCCGTAGATATCGGTCCAGCCAAGCACCAGGAATACTCCGGAGGTGCCCAGCAGGGCGGCAATGGTCATGCCACTGGTGGGATTGCTCGTGACCCCTACCAAGCCGACGATCCGCGATGCCACGGTCACGAAAAAGAACGCGAATATCACCACGCAGACCGCGGCAACCAGGCGTTCCAGATTGTCCTGCAAAGCGGCGAAGGGCGCCGGTAGAAAAGTCAGCGTCAATGCGATGACGAGAATCCCGATACCCACCAGGGAGAGCGGCAAATCACGGTTGGTGCGCAGAATCCCGCGGGTCGCCCGTTGCGGGGCTTCGCCATCCTGATCTGCAGCATCGTCCACCGCACCGACTTCCGTATCCACCCTGTCTTTCAATTCGTGGGCGCCGATGCGAAACGATTCGATCATGACCGGCAGGCTTTTGGCCAGAGTGACAATTCCGGCGACAGCAACCGCCCCGGCCCCGATATAGCGGACATATCGGGTCCAAATCTGTGACGCGGACATCTCGCCGATGGTCAACAGGGTTTCGGGATACAGCGGGGGGCGTCCTTCGCCCCAGTAAGCAATCGCGGGAATGATGATCAGTGAGGACAGCAAACCGCCGCCGACCATCACCGTCGCGATACGCGGCCCGAGGATATACCCGACACCGAACAAGGCAGGTGACAGATCCATTCCGAGTTCGCCCTTCTTCAGGAACAGGATCCGCAGGTGAGCTTCGTCCGCCAGCACCTGCGCCCAACCCGTCAAAGCCTTGTACGCGGCACCCGCTCCCAGGCCGATAAACACGTTTCGGGCCTGGCTGCCGCCGGCCTCGTTGGCGACCAGCACGTGTGCGCATGCCGTGCCTTCCGGGTACGGCAGCTTGCCGTGTTCGCGTTCAATCAGGAAACGGCGCAGGGGGATCATAAATAAAATACCCATGAGCCCGCCGGCCATGGCCAGCGAGGTCATCTGCAACAGAGATGGGTGCAACCCCCATAGAAAAAGTGCCGGCAGGGTGAAAATTACGCCGCTGGCGACGGAACTGGAAGCCGAGCCGACCGTCTGGGAGAGGTTCGCCTCGAGGATATTGGCTGAAACACCGAGCTTGCGCAGCGCCTGGAACGCCGCGACGGTCATTACAGCCACCGGGATTGATGTACTGATGGTCAACCCGGCGCGCAATCCCAGGTAAGCATTGGCAGCACCGAACAGAATGCCGAACAAAATGCCGAAAAACAGTGCCTTTGCAGTGAATTCATGGGGCGACGTCGACGGTGCGACATAGGGCTGGTAGACCTCGTCCTTCTCCAGCGGCCGATTGGCATTTTCAGGCAATCGCTGCATCAATACGAACGCGGGTCGGACATTCTGGATACGGGCGTTGAAGTCATGGCTGGGCTAGGTCATCCAATTGAAAACCGCCTCAGAATATCAGAAGCAAACACTGAAATCAGGCGAACGGGAAACGACGAAAAAACGGCTTGAGGCCCGATCAAGCCAATTCCTCTATTCCCAGGTGCGCTTTCCTGTAGGCGGTGTAACGCCTTGAAACCTGCCAGGCGACGGCCAGCCAAAGCAGCGACAACACCATGTTAACGAGGGCGAATTGTTCGATATCGAAGCGGAACCAGTGCAAGCCCGCGTAAATCGCGCCCGCCTGCGCCAGGTCGCCAAATCGCCAGAAAAATGCCTCGATCGTGGTTTTACCCTCATATTTCTGTGCCGCAGTCAGGGGAAGATACAGGGCATGACGGGTAGTATTCATCAGGGAGTAATCGGTAGAATTTTCCATGACTTTTACGATACGGATAATGCTGAAAATGGGAATGAAAGCAACGAGACCATAACCAATCAGCGTGATCACCGGAAGAACCAGGACTGCGGCTCGAATGCCGATCCATTGAATGATCCGTGCGACGGCAAATACCTGCAGGAGTAAAGTCAGTAAATTGACGACGAAAAAGAAGTTTCCATAAAAAGCTGCAATAAAATCTGATTTCTGCACACCGGTGCCGGCAGCCACGGCAGCATCGGCATATCGGACCACGAGTTCCGCCAGGATGTACTCACCGGTTGTGTTAATCCAGTTCAGCAACAGGATGAACAGGGCCAGCACGAACAGGAAGCGATCGGTGAAAACCAGTGCCAGACCTCCCAACACCCCCCCGTGGGCTTTTTCTTCCGGCGAGGAAACGGGGCTGCGGGAACCCGGCGGGACTGCCGCCCTGGCCCAGCCGACACAGGGGATGGTCATGGCCAGCAGCGCCATTGCCATCAACATCAATACCCAGGGGCCAAGTGACGGGAACAAGGCACCGCTCAGTGAAGGCGCGGCGAGGCTGCCCAGGGTTGCACCGATCATGATCACCGGGAACAGTCGCTTGCCGCTCCTCAGGTTGTAGCTGTCCGCTGCAAAGGCCCAGAATTGGGCGGTTATCATCACATTGAAGATTCCAACCCAGACATAGTAAGCAAATCCGATATCCACGCCTGCCCGGCCGAGCAGGTAGAAAATCAACAGGTTTACGAGAAAGAATCCGGTCACGTAACGGGTTAACTGCTGTTTTCCGGTATGCCGGAACGCCAGTCCGTAAAGTGGAATGATAAACAGGAGCAGTAAGGCAGTCAGCGCATAGGCGTAGCTCTTCATCTCCGCCGACGACCCGGTGAGCAGTAAGGGTTCACGAATGGTTTTCAGGATGTAATAACTCACCATCATCAGCAGGGCATAGCTGAAAAAAACGCCAACGCTCCGTCCCTCCTCCGGTTCGAGGATGTAAAAACGGTTAAGAAACCGCTCCAGTGGTGTGAATTTCTCATCGCGCATCACGGGAAAATATCATCACTGGTCTTGAAAAACAGAAAAAAGGGAGAATTTTCAGGGGAAGACTACAAAATCGAGGTAAATCCGATCATGATGCGAATTCTTCTTTTCCTGGCGACCAATGCCGCCGTGCTGGTACTGATCAGCATCGTCTTCCAGGTCTTCGGATTTGAAGGGATCCTGGCGGAAAACGGTGTGGACCTGAACTTGCAGGCACTACTCGTACTGTCGGCAGTGATCGGCTTCGGCGGGTCTTTTATCTCGCTGGCCCTGTCCAAGTTCTTGGCCAAGCGCTCGATGGGGGTACAGTTGATTGAACAGCCCCGCAACAACACCGAGCAATGGCTGCTGAACACCGTTAAGAGGCAGGCAGAAGAAGCTGGGATCGGGATGCCGGAGGTCGGGATATTCAATTCACCGGACCCCAATGCATTTGCTACTGGCATGCGGCGCAACAACGCACTGGTCGCGGTCAGCACCGGCTTGCTGCAGAACATGAATGCGGACGAAGTCGAAGCGGTGCTGGGTCATGAAATCTCGCATGTCGCCAATGGCGACATGGTCACCATGGGTTTGCTTCAGGGAGTGGTCAATACCTTCGTTATATTCCTCTCACGGGTGATTGGTCACGTAGTCGACCGGGTCGTATTCAAAACCGAACGAGGATATGGTCCAGCCTACTTCGTCACCTCGATCGTAGCGCAGATTTTTCTGTCGATCCTCGCCAGCATGATCGTAATGTGGTTCTCCCGCCGGCGCGAGTTTCGCGCGGATGCCGGCGGAGCCCGCCTGTCCAGCCGGCAAAAGATGACCGGCGCCCTGCGTGCGCTGCAGCGCAATACGCAGCCCCAGGACCTGCCGGGCGAGTTCGCGGCGTTCGGCATATCCGGCGGGATCGGGCGTGGAATGAAGAAACTCTTCATGAGCCACCCGCCGCTGGAACAGCGTATTGCAGCGCTGGAGTCCGAAGTATAGGCTGCAGGCATGACTGGAAATCGATTACTGATTCATTCTCTGTTTCTTCTGCTGTTGCCGGTAATCGTTGCCTGGTTTGGAATTTCAGTCGCCGGCGCTGTTGCACTGGTCCTGGTGGCGCTGTTGTGGCGGTGGGGAATTTCGCTGAGCGCAATCGCCGCACCGGTTAGAATCCCCGACCTGGAACTCGAAACCATCTCGGCCAGCCATTTCGTTGAAAAAGTTCGCTGGTGCATGGACCGCCTGGAAGTGGAATACGTCGAAAAAGCGGTGGGCGGAGTCCTTGGCGCTTTTTTCCTCGGCAGAACCGTCCCGGTACTCAAGTTCCGCACGGGCGCTGTGCGTTCCTCCATTGGCAATTCTCCCGAAATACTCCGCTACCTGTGGGGGCGGTATTCAGTTGAGTCGGGGGACAAGGCCGCGTTCCTGGAACCCACCGAAGAGCGGCTGGAATTCGAAAAGAAAATTGACCGTTGCGGCGTTGATCTGCAGATCTGGGTTTACTTTCACATCCTGGAAGAACGTGAATTGACGCTGCACGCCTGGGGCTGCAACAGCACGGCAATCCCGGCCTGGCAACGGCTTGCGCTCAAGCTGATATTCCCTGTCCAGCGGTTCCTGATCCGGAAATCATTTGGAATCACCCCCGGCCGCCATGCCAAAGCCGTTGACCATATCGCTGCCCTGCTCGCCGAGGCGGAAGCGAAGCTCAGCGATGGCAGGAAATCCATCCTGGGCGGAGAGACAATCAATTTCTCGGATATCGCATTTGCCGCCATCATGGGGCTCTGGCTGCAACCGCCGGCATTCGGAGGTGGCGCGGCGGATCAGGTTCGCATCGAGCTTGAACGCTTCCCGGCCCGGATGCAGGAAGAAATCGAAACCTGGAGCAAGGATTACCCACTGGCGACCGGCTTCATTGAGCGGATTTACCAAACCGAACGCCTGGCCGTTCCCCGATCGTCCACATGACGAAGTCAATTTCAGGCAACGGATCAACTGTACTGATCACCGGTGCCAACCGGGGTCTCGGCCTGGGGCTGGCCGGAGCCTACCTTGCCGACGGCTGGACGGTCATCGCAGTTAACCGCTCGGGGTCGGAGGAGCTCGAAGCACTGGACAATGGCCGTTTGGACGTTCGGTTGTGCGACCTGACCGACGACGGGCAACTGACGTCCCTAGCGGCTGAATTGTCCGGACTAACCATCGATGTGCTGATTAACAACGCCGGCCGGATGGTCCGGACAAAATTTGCCCCGGGTGAAAACAGCGTGCAGGGGTTCGGGCATTTCGATCGCGACACCTGGCGCGATTTATTCGACATAAACCTGTTTACTCCCATGCTGCTGGCCGAGCTGTTCGTCGACAACCTGGCCCGCTCCGGGCGGGGGCGCCTCGTCACGAGTTCCGGCATGCTCGGGAGCATGGAAATGAATACTCACGGCGGCATATATGCCTACCGCGCCAGCAAGGCAGGCGTCAACGCCATCATG
>CAMYKC010000161.1:5517-6581 GCA_947258865.1 uncultured Lysobacterales bacterium | reverse complement strand
GTACGCCTGCAGCCAGCCCTTGGTCTCCGCGTCCAGCGCCTGCCAGGTCTTCAACGCCGCCCGGTCCAGGCCGAAGGTCCGGAACAGGACATCGGAACTCAGTGCATCGGGGCCCAGCAGTTCCGCGGCCCGGCCGGCGACGGCTTTGCGGTCCCGGTCCATCTGAAAAAAGCGATCGCGTGCGTGAATGTAACCCTGCACGAAAGCGACGTCGAGCGGGTCATCGCCCTTAATCGTGGGAATCCCGTACTGGTCCTCGTAGACTTGGACTGTCCCGCTCAACCCCGGAAAATTGAAATCTTCGGCGACGGCGGTTAGTGCTGACAAGGAGAAAACGGTGGCGACCAGGATCTGGACAGGAAAAATACGTTTGAAAGACCGGACTGAACTGGACATCAAAAACCCCCGAGACAGGTTATTGGCTCGGAACCACACGGCTCCGACTGGCATTCCCTAACTATATACCGTCAGGGCTTCCACACCAAATCCCGCCATGTTTTTCCTGATCCGCATCAGGATGTGTATCAGCTGTCGGGAGATTTCAGCAGGTCGTCCATCCGCTTGGTCATCGAGTCGAACTTGTATTTGGGTATTCGATAAGCCCAGCCACCGGTCCGCCGGTTGATTTCTTCGGCCTTCTCCCGTGTCACTGAGATGTCTTCGGCCTGCTCCACGCCACTCTCCAGGGCCGTGTGGTAAAGACCGCTCACCAGGCGCAGCCAGTGTTCATTCTCGGCGGTCTCGCTTTCCTCCCCCGCTCCCTGGGCTTCATCGCCCCGTTCGACGAGGTCTGCCTCCACCTGGAGACCCTCTGTGGTCACCAGTCTGAATCGAATGGCGCCACCCCAGTCGATTTCGCTGTCGGGCAACACCGACTCCAGCTGCAGGGAGGCCAGGCTATTCGCCAGGGAATTAACGGTCCAGTCCGACTTGACCTCAAAGCCCGCGGGAATCGCTTCCAGCTCGAAATTCTCGTCATCCACCGCAAGCTTGCGGGCGAGGACGCGGTCCCCGTCGGGATGGTTGATTTCGACCTCGACGACATCCGTTTCGGGGATCGAGAT
>CAMYKC010000161.1:0-5436 GCA_947258865.1 uncultured Lysobacterales bacterium | reverse complement strand
GTGGCAGGTCCAGATCGCGGTCGATCAGGGCGCTGTCCGGCGAGTCCTGCAGCCTCACATAGCGGCCGTTCCGCGCCTGGGCGTTCTTGCCGATGATAACCGCCGGCAGGACGCTGCCGGCGCTGAACTCGACCAGAACCCCGCTTGCGTTTTCGAGGCTCACGTCTTCAACGCCCAGCCGGTCGAAATAGTTCGGATTCGAGGTCTTGGCCTCGATAATTTCGGCCTGCGCCAGATCGGACAGAACGGTTTTGAGGCGCTTCCAGTCTGCTCGATAGCCTGAACTTTCCTCGAGTATCCAGTGATCGTCCACCCTCCGGAGCGTGGCGATGGTCACGCTGCCGGCGCCGGTCAGGCGCAGCCAGTCGATGTCATTGACCTGCGCCTGGAGGCCTGGCAATAACGCAGCTTTCTCGAAACTGCTTTCCTTTCCTGTCTTGCCCGGCATCAGCAGGACCAGGACGGCCACAACCACGGTAACGAGGAGTAACCAGGAAAAGTGTTTTCGGCTCATGATGCACCCACCTCCCCGGATTGATACGGGGGTCGCGGCCGGTCCTGGCGCCGCCGTCTTCGAACGGCATAAACCAGCGCCACGATCATCACGATCGCTGGCACCACGATAATATTGAGCACTTTCAGCTGTGTATCCAGCCGGTCGATATCACGTTGCAAATCGTGTTGCACCTGTCTCAGCTCACGCCGGATCTCCAGCCTGCGTTCCATGAAGCGCTGGATTTCGGCCTGCTGCTCGTCGCTGATCACCAGCAATTCGCTCTCGCCTTTTGCAGCCTGCAACTCCGTCAACTTACGGTCTGTTTCCTCCAGTTCCATCTGGAGCCGCTCTTCAGTCGCTCGGAAGGATCTCTCGGCTGCAACCCGGATTTCATCAACCCGGTCGAACGGCCTGGCGGAAGTGGCGCGCGTGCGGATACTGATCAGGTCGCGGTTGCCCAGCATGTTGTCGACCGCGTTGATAGCCAGCGTGCCGTTGTCCGCGAAAGACGAAACAAGGCTCTGGCCGAAAAAGGGCTGCCTTTGCACCCACAGCCGGTCGGTCAGCAGATCCGTATCCGCGAACAGCAACACGTTGATACCCGATTCCACCGATGCGGCCAGATGGCTATCCGGGGAATCCTCGCCGGCAGCCATTGTCGCCTCCACCGGCCCGCTTACCCTGGCGACCAGTGCATACCGGTCCCCGGTCGGATTGAAACCGTTCATC
This sequence comes from uncultured Lysobacterales bacterium, assembly GCA_947258865.1. Lineage (GTDB taxonomy): Bacteria > Pseudomonadota > Gammaproteobacteria > Xanthomonadales > SZUA-36 > CAMYKC01. Next base: position 4,211 of record CAMYKC010000161.1, on the reverse strand, counting down.
AGCTCCGCGGGATTGGTCAGGAACCGCAGCCGGGACGAATCCATTGGAGCGGCATTTTCGCTGGACTGGACCAGTGTTTCGAATTGCGTTGCCGCGCCTTCCACGGCCTCGAACCAGCCGGTCGACGAAAAGTTAACCAGCTCGAGGTCGGCGCTGACGATGTCTTCGTCATTCATGCCTTCGCCGGGCACTGACAAAATGCCGATATGGCGCGTTCTGCCCGTTCCGACCCCGTACTGCAGGTCGCCGAGAACCCTCGTGGGGTCATAGTTGACTCCCCAGCCCTGGAGCAGTGAGCCCAGCGAAGACGAACTGCCAGCCTGCATCTGCGCCATCGGGTCGTTGGGATCGCCCCGGTCCGATTCGGCGAAAGGATCCAGGTAGGCTATCAGGTGGCCGCCTGCCAGCACGAATTGCTCAATCTGGTAAAGCATGCTCTCGTCCAGATCTTTCGGATGCACCAGCAGCAACACGTCCACATCTTCAGGCAACTCGCCGCTGCGGGCATTGATGGTCTCGATGTTGAACAGCTGACTGAGCTGATCGCGTACGACCCAGGCTTCGCTCATCGACTGCGTCGCCGGATCGTATCCGGCCTCCATCGACAGTGAAGACAACAGCCCAAGGGTTTGCTTTTCCGGATTACCCAGCGAAGAGATCATTTTCGCCAAATCGTACTCGAGAAATTTTTCTTTCGAGGGCTGCAGGAAAGGCATGGCCTGCACGTCGTCAAGCGAGTTGCTGGCCGCGATACCCAGGTACAGCGTATCGCCGGAATTGTTGACCGGGGCGGCCTGCAGGCCAAATGCAGCAGCCTGGTCTTCTTCTTCCGAAAACGGAGCCGGATCGACACGCTGTGCGGTCAGTTTGCCGTTGCTGTGATTCACGAACTCATCGATCAGCTCATCGACGCGTTTGGCGTAACTGCGCACCTGGGGAATGTCACGGCTGACGTCCTGGGAGAAGTAAAAATACAGGGTTACCGGTTCTTGCAGATTTTCAAGAATTCTCTCGGTGCCGGCACTCAGGGTGAACAGTCTGTTTTCGGTCAGGTCGAAGCGGAATCCCTTCAGCAGGTTGGCCGACAGGATGCTGATGGCGACGAACAGCACCAACAGTAAAGCGATGGAACCTAATGAAAAAATGGATTTTTTCTGCATTTCCAAGTCCTCAGTCCGCTTTCTTAATTTCGAGCACAAACGTGTTGATCATCAGCCAGAGTGCGATAACCAATGCGAAATAAACCAGGTCGCGCAGATCGATGACGCCCCTGGAAATGGTCGAGAAATGCGCCAGGAAGCTGAAATTGGCGACGGCGTCCAGCAGCGACTGCGGCGCCCAGCCTGAAAACAGGTCCATGACCATCGGTAGACCGCTCAGCAGGAATCCGAAACAAACCACCACGGACAGGATGAAGGCCACCACCTGGTTCCGGGTCAGGGCCGACATGCAGGACCCGATGGCCAGGAATCCTCCGGCCATCAGCCAACTGCCGATGTAGCCTGCCGCGATGACGCCATTGTCAGGATTACCGAGGTAATTCACCGTGAGCCAGACCGGGAAGGTCAGCAGCAAGGCCAGCCCAACGAACAGCCAGGCCGCCAGGAATTTCCCGAGCACAGCCTGCCAGGTCGTCAACGGCAGGGTCAATAGTAATTCGATGGTGCCGGATCTGCGCTCCTCCGCCCACAAGCGCATCGCGATCGCCGGCACCAGGAACAGGTAGAGCCAGGGATGAAACTGGAAAAAGGGATCCATGTCGGAAATACCCCTGGCGTAAAAGTTACCCAGGTAAAATGTGAACACTCCGGCCATGACCAGGAAGATCACAATGAATACCCAGGCGACCGGGGTTGAAAAGTACCCGGCCAGTTCGCGCCGCATGACATTGATGACTGAATTGATCGAGGCGCCCATCACGACACCTCCCCGCGAGTGATCTGCCGGAACACTTCGTCTAGCCGGCCGGCCTCCAACCGCAGTTCACTGACCGCCCAGCCGTTTTCCCGAATGGCGTCCGTAATCACCTCGAACAGGCGCTTGCCTTCCGCCGGAAATACCGTGAGCTCTCCTTCACGCAGCTCGACTTTGCGGGCTTCAGGCAATTCACTCAAAACGCTGGCCACCCGCTCCGGCTGTTCGACAACCAGCGTCACCGCATTGTGATAGCGGGAGCGCCCAATCAGGCCGGCTGGTGTATCGTCAACGAGCAGGCTGCCATCCGAAATGATCATGGCCCGGTTGCACAGGGCATGCACCTCTTCGAGCAAGTGAGTGGAAATGACGATGATCTTTTCACTGGACATGTCACGGATCAAGCGTCTGACCTCATGCTTCTGATTGGGGTCCAGGCCATCCGTGGGTTCGTCCAGGATAAGAACCTGGGGATCATGCAGGATTGCCTGGGCCAGGCCAACCCGGCGCTTGAAACCCTTGGATAGAGTCTCGATGGGCTGTTCCGGCACGCTGCGGAGGTTGAGCCGCTCGATCGCTGCGGCGGCGGCATCGAGCGCAGCCTTGCCCTGGAAACCTCGTACCCGCGCGATGAACTCGAGAAATTTCCTGACCGTCATTTCACCGTAGCCCGGCGCACCTTCAGGGAGGTAGCCGATGCAACGCCGCGCGGCCAGTGAGTCATTGACGATGTCATGCCCGTTGACAACCGCCGTTCCAGACGTTGGCGTCAGGAAACCGGTCAACATTTTCATGGTCGTCGACTTGCCGGCGCCATTGGGCCCAAGGAAACCAAGCACTTCGCCGGCCCCAACATCAAAACTCAACTGATCTACTGCGACGAGGTTGCCGTATCTTTTACACAGCTCCCTCGCTTCGATTTTCAGCTCATTCATGAGTCTCCTTCCCTGCTACCACAGCGACACGCATTTTTCTTACCTGCAGGAATTTCAGGCCTGCCCGCAGTATTTTCAAGTCCGCCCTTTCTTCACTGGTTCATAAGCGGTATCTTTTCCGCCTCTTCCGCCAAAATCCGAGCGCCTGAATTGAACACAACTGTTGCCCCGCTGGAATTTACAGAGCTGGACCATGTGCCGAAAGGACTGTTGGAGCGTCCGGCTTCCGCCCTGTACCAGAACCTGGATGGCCCCACCCTGATCCGCATCCGCGGCCGCAACGAAAGACCTCTGGTCGTTTCCGTTCTGCAGCACGGCAATGAAATCACCGGATGGGAAGCGGTTCGCCGCCTGCTCAAAAGTCACTATCAATTCGACGAATTACCCCGCTCCCTGGTGATCCTGGTCGGAAATCCGCTGGCGGCAAAACATCGCCTGCGCCACCTCGACGATCAACCGGATTTCAATCGTTGTTGGCCGGGCGCCAATGAAACGGACAGTGTTTACACGCGTTTGTTCCGCCAGATCCATGACCGCTTGCTGGAACTCCGGCCGCTGGCCTGTATCGACGTCCACAACAATACCGGGCTGAATCCACATTATGCCGCAGTGAACCGCATTCGATCGGACTATCTTCGCCTGGCATCGCTGTTTTCACCCAAGGTCGTGTACTTCACCATGCCGTCCGGCACGCTGTCGCATTCCATGTCTGAATTCTGTCCCTCCGTGACGCTGGAGTGCGGTCAGGCCGGTGAAATCCACGGGACGGACCACAGCCTGGCCTTTCTCGAAACCTGTCTTCACCTGGATGAAATTTCCCTGAATCCGGTCGATGCGGATGCCGTCCATCTCTTCCATATGGTCGCGACGGTTTATGTAGATAGCGATGTACTTTTCGGCTTTGGGCATGTTCCGGCCGACCTCGCATTCCGTGAGGACCTGGACAAATTCAATTTTTGCGAATTACCGGCAGGCACATCCTTCGGAGAAGTTCACAATGGCTCCGCCCGCCCACTGCTTGCCCGCAATACCGAAGGCGCCGATGTGACGGCAGATTATTTCTTTTTTGGCCGCGGAGCGGTGGAAACCGCGCGGGAAATCATGCCTTCGATGCTCACCCAGGACCGGCGCGTGATCCAGCAGGACTGCCTGTGCTACCTGATGGAGCGAATCCACTATGAAGACAACGAGGAAGTGACGGGCATCGATCCGCTGCCGGAAGGCATCCTTCGCTCCGATACGCCCGGCGAGACTTAAGCGGGGGGCGAAAGAAGGGAAGCGAGACTCCCAAGTGCCGACCGGTTGGCTCAGCCAGAGGTCGGCCCAATCTCGCAGTCGAGCGCAGCCGGTTTTCGCCGCAGG
>CAMYKC010000160.1 GCA_947258865.1 uncultured Lysobacterales bacterium | reverse complement strand
CGACCACGGAAGGCTGCCGGGTTCGGAGGAAGGGATTAACAGCGAGCTCCTCCCCCAATTCACTCGGAACCGTGGCGCGGCCAGTTACCCGCGATGCCTCGGCCTCGCTGGCGCGCTTGACAAGGTCGGGGTTGCGCGGTTCGACCGCCAGCGCGAAATCGCAGTTCGACAACGTATATTCATGCCCGCAGAAGACCCGCGTTGCGGCCGGTAGCGCGGCCAGCTTGTCGAGCGAGGACTGCATCTGTTCCGGCGTGCCTTCGAACAGGCGCCCGCACCCGACACTGAACAGGGTATCGCCGCAGAACAGGCATCCATGTCCGTAAAACGCGATGTGGCTTGACGTGTGTCCTGGCACTTCGATGACCTGGAATTCGAGCCCCAGTCGAGGTAGCGTTACCGTATCGCCGTCTCCAAAACTTTGGTTCTGCCCCGGAATGCGCGGATCGTGAGGCCCAAAAATTTCGGCATTGCTTTTTCGGGCTAGTGTGGACGCGCCGCCGGTGTGGTCGGGATGATGGTGCGTAATCAGAATGTAGGCGAGCTGCAGCCCTTCCTGCTCAAGAGTTTTTATGACCGGATTCGCGTCGCCCGGGTCGACAACTGCACAATCAGTGGCGCCGGCTGAAATCAGCCAGATATAATTGTCTGCAAATGCAGGTATCGCAGTGACCCGAATGTCAGGCATATCAGAATCCGTAATCTTCGATTGCAGGCTGCCCCCTGCAATGCGGACTGAAAATTCTACCAGAAGATGTGACAGGATGGGCTGATCCGTGTCTGCAACCTCACAGCGTTCCGAATCACAACAACAGACACTCAAGCTGTTGTCCGAAGGCTTGCTGAGGAGTGCGGGAAGAACCGGGGTCTCTGGTCACTTGCTGGAAATCCATCATCCTTCCGCGCCTTTGTTCGATCCCGTGTTCCTGCATACGGCTTCGGAGGCTTTTGGCATAGCCATCAGCATGAGTCAGCATGAAAGGTCCAGCACAGGGCGCAGGGTCAGTTGTGAGTCTTCGCAGTTGCCGTTCCAGGACGGCGCTTTCCGCATGGTTGTTTTGCACCACGTGATCAGTGATGGCAGGGAAGCAGAACTGGCCGAAGCATGCCGGGTCCTGACCCGGGGCGGGGTGCTGATTTTATTGGGATTGAACCGCATGGGCTGGCGCTTCAGGACCCAGGATCGGGTGCGCCGGCTGCCGGGAATGGCGCCGCTCAGGGTCAAATCCCGGCTCGAGCGTCTTGACATGACCATGCAGGGTTTCGCAGGAGCGGGACTGGGCGGCATGAAATTTCCGGTATTCATGAGCCGCGGCCTGAGCGGCGTGGGCGCTCCGGTCGCCGATCTGGTGCTGCTGCAGGCCAGGCACCGCGACAGCCCGGAGGTCACGCCGCTGCGGTTCAGAAAACATCGCTCCAGCGTTGTACAATCTGCGGCAATGCGCGGTTGACCAGACCAGGAATAATGACAAAAAAAAATACTGTGGTGATCTACACCGATGGCGCCTGCAGCGGAAATCCGGGCCCTGGGGGTTGGGGGAGCGTGTTGATGTACAACGGCCACCGCCGGGAAATCAGGGGCGGCGAGGGCGAGACAACGAATAACCGCATGGAACTCATGGCGGTCATCCGGGCACTGGAAGTTTTGAAACGGCCCTGCAAGGTGCAAATCCACACGGATTCGATTTACGTCATGAAAGGTATGACGGAATGGCTGGAACAGTGGAAGAAACGAAATTGGCGCACGGCCGGCAAAAAACCGGTCAAAAACATCGACCTCTGGCAGTGGCTCGAGGCGGCCATGGGCAAGCACGATGTAGAATGGCGCTGGGTGAAAGGGCACAGCGGGGTGCCGGAAAATGAACGGGCTGACGAACTGGCCAGACAGGCGATAACAGATCTCAAAACCGGCAATGAGGAGTAAAACGAGCAGTGAGACAAATCATCCTGGATACGGAAACCACCGGGCTGGAGCCCTCCGAGGGGCATCGCGTCATCGAGATAGGCTGTGTCGAGCTTATCGACCGGCGATTAAGCGGTAATCATTTCCATCAATACATCAACCCGGAAAGGGACATAGACGACGGGGCGCTCGAAGTCCATGGAATCAGTGGTGAGTTCCTGCAGGACAAACCGGTTTTTTCCGAAGTGGTGGAAGAATTCCTGGAGTTTATCGAAGGGGCTGAAGTGATCATTCACAACGCGCCTTTCGACATCGGTTTCCTGGACAGTGAGCTGACACTGATCCAGCGGCCGGATCGGATGGCGGAGCACGTACGTATTCTGGATACGCTGGAACTGGCCCGTGATCTCCACCCCGGCCAACGTAACAGCCTGGATGCCCTGTGCAAGCGTTACGAGGTGGACAACAGCGCCCGCACGCTGCACGGCGCCTTACTCGATGCGGAGATATTGGCTGACGTCTACCTGGCAATGACCGGCGGTCAGAGCGACCTGGGCCTGAGTTTCGAATCGCCGCAGATGGGAGAGCAAGACCACGCCCACATGGACCTCGCTGAACGTCCAGCGCTGGTCGTGCTGACGGCCAACGAAGAAGAAATTGCCGCGCATGACGCACGCCTGCATGAAATCCAGGAAAAATCCGGCCGTTGCCTGTGGAAAGATCTTTAGGAGGCAGCCTGGCGGCCGATGAACCGTGGGTCTGACTGAACGCGAGAGCAATTCCAAGGCGAGTTACCTATCTTTAAACACGAGGGGTGTCGGGTATCCATGAGAGGGACCGTCATCTGTCGGGAACGGATGACCGAGCGAACAGGGATGTCTCGAGCGTGTCCCGCGCATGGGTACCCTATACCCTCGGTTGCCAGTCGCTTGATCGTCTGCCTGGTAGGCTCCTATAGCTTGGCTACAAGTAACGGGTGTTCGCGGGTATCCATCCAGACCAGCGTCTCATAATAGCTCTGAATGTTGCTGACGTACTGTTTTGCCTCGAAACCACGGGCGTAGCCATAGCGTGTCTGCCGGTGCCATTTTTCCTGACTGAGCAAGTCCAGCCGCTGTTTCACATCTGTCCATGAATCCGGATTGCCACCCTGTTTCTGCGTGAGGACACGCACGTCCTCCACGTGACCCATCCCCATGTTGTATGCGGCCAGCGCCAGCCAGGTCCGGTCCGGTTCGGCAATGCGCGATGGAATACGACGGTGCAGATCGACAAAATAGCGTGCGCCGCCTTCGATACTCTGTCTCGGATCCAGCCGGTTGTCGACGCCCAGCTGGGCCGCAGTGCGCCGGGTCAGCATCATGACGCCACGGACACCGGTAAACGAGGATGCGTCCGGGTCCCAGTGCGATTCCTGGTAGCCGATCGCCGCCAGCAGGCGCCAATCCATGTTATGGGCTTGTGCCACTTCCTGGAATACCGTGATCAGCGGCGGCAGCCGCTTGCGCACCTGGCGCATGAACTGGAACATCCCGACGCGGTCCATTCGGGTCCGGGACGAATAGAAAGCTTCGTGTAGCGCGGCCAGGCGGCCGCTGCGCTTAAATTCCCGTAAAAATATCCTGGCCTCCCGGACCAGGCTGTCATCCGGCCCTGCGCGAAAGGCCCAGGCCAGGGGCAAGGTACCCGGAAAGCTGAAGGCCGTTGCCACTCGCGGATAAAAATGGCCGTTCAGATTGAAGATATTGGAATCTGCCAGGGTCACGTCCACGGCACCGTCAGACACGGCGAGCAGCAATTCTTCCATGCCGACATCACTGCGCGATTCCCATTCAAGCCCTGGATGGTCTTTCCTGGCCGCTTCCAGCGCCTCTTCGTAACTGCTGCCGGCGATGACCATGATTTTCAGGCTTACCAGGTCGCCGACTGTGCGCGGGCGCGCCTGGCCTCTCCGATAGATGACGACAATGGAGGTCTCCTGGTAATCGGGTCCGAAATTGAAAACCAGCTCACGGTCTGTTGTTCGTGTCAGGTTGGCGGCGATCATTTCGCCCCGGCGGCGATCGAGCAGTCCGGACAACTGGTTGAATGCGGCCGCAGCCTTGATTTGGAGTTCAATCCCCAGATATTCGGTGAACTCGCGTACCAGCTCGACTTCAGGGCCGGTGGCGCCCTCGGGGCCGAGGTAGTAGGTGCTGGCGCCGTTGCGGGTCAGCATCGTCAGGTCGCCGCGTTGCAGCACCTGCTCCAGCTGATTGGGCTGGTCATGACCCGAATACAGGAACAGGAGTGCGGCAGCGACGAATGCCGCTGACTTTAGTCCCCCCGAAAACTGTCTTGAATAGTCGTATTTCAAAAGGCGGGGGAGTCCCGGCGTCGATTATTCCCAGCAAACAGCAGGCGTTTTCACACCGTTCTGGTTCAGCCTCAGCGTGGCGCAGGATGTAGCGCCGTCCCTGGAAACGTCGTTGACCTGATCGCCAGTTGCGGTGGCCTCTAGTATGTAAGTTGTAGCATCGGGTGTACCGACGGTATCAAAAGTATATTTATCTCCTGTTGGCGCCGTAAGCTGGGCCGTCGTTGCGTACGCTACATTATTCGAGCGCCAAATCTCCTGGTTGATCGCCCAGTTCATCAACAACTGTTGAGCCTCGCCCCGGTTGCCTTTTCTCACGTACTTGATGTACGACGGATAAGCAATCGCGAGCAATATGGCTACGATCCCCACGACGATCATCAATTCGATGATCGTGAAGCCTAAAATCCTTTTCTTGTTGCGTGTCTTCATAAATTCACCCGATATTCCCTGTTTTGGCCGCCATTTACGTCCTTTCCGGACAGGCGGCGTTATCGAAACGACCAGCGGTCGGCCACAACGCCCAATGTCCATTTCGACCCCTCTATACTTAGTATGCAACGTCAATCATATTCTCCTGAGGTGCATTATGCCAAGTCGCGCACTAAACAGGAGGGATCCGCTGAAATGGAATAGGGAGAATTCCAACACGGGGTTTACGCTTATAGAAGTGTTAGTGGTGGTGGCCGTTTTGGCAATTATCACTTCACTGGCCATACCGTCTTACAGGACCATCCTGGAGAAACGGCAGGTGACGAGCGGAGCCGAACAACTAGGCGCTTTTGTCAGCGCAGTCCAGATTGAAGCCGTCAGGCGCAACGAGCCCATCGCGGTCCGTTACCAGCGCACGGATTCGGATACCTGGTGTATTGGTCTGATCGTTGTCGATCCGGGCAGCACGTCCAATACGCCATGCGACTGCACCGTGCCCGCAGGCGGGGTCAATGCCTGCGAGATCGACGGACAGCTGAGAGTAGTCCAGAGCACTGATCTGAACTATCCAGGCATTATGAATAGCATGGATGGTGACGGGGCTTTTGCCTTTGATCCGGTGCGTGGCCTGTTGATCGAGCCCACAAAAGCTGCTGAATTCGAACTGCTTTCCGAAAATGGAACCTACGCGCTCAACGTTCAGGTGACCGGCACCGGCCGGGTGAAAGCCTGCTCCAAGAGCAATGCCAAAGACGTACCGGGGTAT
>CAMYKC010000159.1 GCA_947258865.1 uncultured Lysobacterales bacterium | reverse complement strand
GGTGAAGATGGCGGCGGTGTTGCCCATCACCGCCAGTCCGTCCGACAGGACGAAATTGTAGACCGTGCTCACCGCCATGCCCAGAATGGCTGCGCCGAACAACCAGACGGCCCAGGATTTGCGCAACAACAGGAAGATCGATCCCAACAGGGAGCCCCAAACCGCGACGGCCCACGAGGCGTCCATCCACGACGGGAAAGCATAAAAATATTCAAGCTGCTCTGGCGTGAACTGACTCATGTAGGACTCAATACGGAACTGGGTCGCCCCATAGTCGAAGGCACCAACTGCATTCCATAGAACGGACAAAGCACCTACAACCCAGAGGTGAACGGGCGTTTTGACGGTCGTTTGATTCATGTCGGGAGCTCCAGTTGTTTGTCGATAGGCAGTATAAACCACCTCGGAGCGAGACTTCTCAACATGGGATTTCTGGGATATCTGGCGCGCCTGGACCCCGGAATCCAGAAACTATTTGTCCATATCGGACAATTAATTGATCCAAGTCTGCACGCCATACGCCTGAGTATGCTAATCATTTCAGTTACCTGGGAATTCCGTCCTCAGGAGCTTCCCGGATCTGAATTGAGGACACTGCTATGTCAGAAAATGCCGCTCGAAAACTTGTTTCAAATAACGCTGTTTTGTATCTACCTGATGGTCAAACCATCGAACTGCCGGTGATTACTGGCTCAGAAAACGAAAAAGCCATTGACATCAGTAAACTGAGGTCACAGACAGGCCACATTACCATGGATCCGGGTTATGGGAACACCGGGTCCTGCCAAAGCAAAATCACCTTTCTCAATGGAGAAAAAGGCATTCTCCGCTACCGTGGAATCCCCATTGAGCAACTGGCTGGTAAAGCCAGGTTTACCGAGGTTGCCTATCTCATCATTTATGGCAAATTGCCAAACCAGCAGGAATTGGACGCATTTAGAGACAGTCTGAATCACCATGCACTGCTGCACGAGGACATGAAGCATTTCTTTTCCAGCTTCTCGGGACAAGCACACCCCATGGCGATTCTGTCCGCGATGGTCGCGTCTTTATCCGGCTATTACGGTGAAGCCTCCGAAGTCGAAGGAATCGACGATCCGGACATGAATGCGGCACGGCTGATTTCCAAGATCCGAACCCTGGCTGCTTTCTCCTATAAGAAATCCATAGGTCAACCGTTTATCTATCCGAAGGACTCCCTTTCCTATTGCGCGAATTTCCTGCGGATGATGTTTGCGGTACCTGCCAGGGATTACGAGCCGGATCCAGTTGTGGTCGAGGCCCTGAATCTGCTCTTGATACTGCATGCCGATCACGAGCAAAACTGCAGCACCGCAACAGTACGTACCGTTGCCAGCAGCCATGCAAGTCTTTTTGCATCAATTTCTGCCGGTATTCTGGCGCTGTGGGGACCATTGCATGGTGGCGCAAATCAGAAGGTAATCGAAATGCTCGAGCGTATTCGCGCAGACGGCGGCGACATCACGAAGTACATCGAAATGGCCAAAGACAAGAATTCAGGATTCCGGCTCATGGGATTTGGCCATCGTGTCTACAAGAACTTCGATCCGAGAGCTACGGTAATCAAGAACGCCTGTGACAAAGTACTCGACAAATTGGGCATTCATGATCCTGTACTGGACCTGGCGAAACAGATGGAAGAAGTCGCAGTATCGGATGACTATTTTGTCGAGCGAAAATTGTACCCGAATGTGGATTTTTACAGCGGTATTATTTATCGCGCGATTGGGATTCCGGCGAACATGTTCACGGTTATGTTCGCACTCGGACGCTTACCTGGCTGGATCGGTCAATGGAAAGAGTTGATGGATGATCCTACTCATCGTATCACTCGACCAAGACAAATCTATCAGGGTCAGACTGCCGTTGATTACGTTCCTATCGAGAAGCGCACCTGAATGACGACTCGTGCAGATGATCATTGAATAAATGATCATCTGCACCCGTTTCATTTCGATTTTGGAGTAACCGCAAGGCTCCACCAGGTGCACTATTGCATGCCGGGGGATAGCCCCGAGGGCCGGCCTATATCCAACGCATTCTTTTGAAGGTTACCAGCAAGCCGCCTGCCACAAGAATCAGTACGCCGATTACAAAGAAATAGCCGTAGGTCGATTTCAACTCTGGCATATTCTCGAAGTTCATACCGTAGATGCCAGCGATAAAAGTCAGAGGCAAGAAGATCACGGATGCGATCGTCAGTATCTTCATAATGTTATTCAATCGATGCGAGCTGATGGAAATATATCCGTCGATCAGGTCACGAGTCAGTTCCTGGAGCATGGCGGATAAACTCGCCAGCCGCTCCATCTGTTCATAAACATCCTGGAATTCGTGCCTGTTGTGCTCGCTCAGCATACTGGACTCGCTGCGCGGCAGTTCCGACAAAATGGCTTGCTGATAGCCGAATATACGCCGAAGTTTTTTCAATTGGCTGTTATAAGTAACCAACTCCGCCAGTAAATCATCGCTCGGCGCTTCGAGCATATGCTCTTCAAGTTCATCGAGACGGGCTTCCAGTGCCAGGATGATCGGTGCGTACCGGTCAATGATATTCCGCACGATCTTGTAGCAAAGATGTGCCGGACCTCTGCTTACATCGATCCGATTGCCGCCAATGTGGTCCAGCACTTTTTCGATGCTCGCCGAAGTCATCGCGTGGCGGGTAACCAGGAAATTACGGCCTACGAACAATGATATATGCACGACCGAGAATTCGATGCTGTCGGTGTCGGCGGTGAAACCCTTGAGCAACAGGAAAAAATAATTTCTGAACCACTCGAGTTTTGGTGGATGGCGGTCGCGCTGGGCGTCGTCCAATGCCAAGGGATTGATTTGAAACTGCTGTTCCATTACATCCCTTTCGCGGCTCTTGGACTCCTGATCAAAGTCTACCCAAATCATGTCATTGCTATCGAGATCCCATCCGCCAAGCAATTCTTCGCCGCCCAATTCATAACGCTGTTCCGCGGTATTGAACCTGAGTACTCTAATCACGGATTTTCCTTTGCAATAGTGGGTGGGCTGGCAGTATAAACCATCTCTTTTGGAATTCCGCAATTCAGCAGTGCTTCTTAATGCACACGCTGCAAAGAAATCCAAACCCGCGCTGGATGGCCAATAAAGTAATATTGTGTATAATATGTGGACTGTTCTTACGCTTTACCCTACTGAACAGCAAAGGGAATTCAATAGTATTGGGCGGAGAAGCGCTACATTAGTGGTGATTCGAGATCAAACAGGGGCAATTCAAAATTAGTCACGCAGCAGCCTCTACCGGGGCGACCGGCTCTTGCGCAGGATTGCTGCCGTTTTTTGGTGCTTTCGGTCTTATAATTTCTCGCATTTTTCCACTACACAGCCCGAGCCGCTTACTCGGTCGGGTATCTGTCACTGGTGTCAGTTTTCATGTGTCACGAATTCCATTCAGCACCACAACTTTCCAAATAGGAGTCACGAAAGAATGAGACTTTTAAACCACTTGTTAATTGCGGGCTCAGTTGCCCTGGCCGGGCTCAGCTCCGTGCAGGCTGATTTGACTCCCGTCGAAAACAACTTCAATGCGGTGAACATTCCTGCAGCAGTTGAAAAAACACAGGTCTTCATCGTTCAGATGAGAAACGACCCGGCTGTGGCCTACTCTGGGGGTATTGGGCAATTCCAGGCAACCAAGCCAGGCAAAGGCCAGAAGATCAATCCAAACAGCGGACACGTGAAGAAATATGTGGAATACCTCGAATCAACTCACGACGAGGCGCTCCAAGCCGTCGGTGTTGATGAAAAAATCTACAGCTATCGCTATGCACTGAATGGATTTGCGGCTGTAATGACCATTGAACAGGCCGAAGCGCTGCGCGCACGGAGCGATGTCGTGCAGGTATGGCGGGACGAAATCCGCCAGATGACTACCGACAGTACGCCTGATTATCTTGGCCTGACAGGTGAAGGCGGAGTTTGGGATCTTGAAGGCAAGGGTGAAGACGTCATTGTCGGTATCCTGGACTCAGGCATCTGGCCCGAGCATCCGAGCTTCTCGGATCAGGAAGACTTTTCCCATGCCACCGGCGCAAGGCAAGCGAGAGACAAAGGCCGACGCCAATTGGCGTATGGCCCTCCGCCTCAACATTGGCGTGGCTCCTGCCAGTCAGGTAAAAGGTGGTCGCAAGACAATTGCAACAACAAAATTATTGGTGCCCGTTATTATCCGGATGGCTTCAGCGCCAATGGAATGTCTGGCTTGTTGACCGATGACTTCCTGTCGGCACGCGACAGCGACGGTCACGGCAGCCATGTCGCCGGCACAGCCGCCGGCAACGAAGGTCCGATCAACACGATCACCTTTAAACCCGTAAGCGGCGTCGCTCCTCGTGCTCGCATAGCAGTCTACAAAGTATGTTGGGACCCGCGCTTTGGCGACCCGGGTTGCGCCAGTTCAGACTCCGCGGCCGCTATTGACCAGGCTGTCGCTGATGGCGTGGACGTGATCAATTTCTCTATCGGTGGCAGCAGTACATCATTCTCCAGCCCCGATGACATCGCGTTTCTATTTGCAGCTGATGCGGGCGTGTTCGTAGCCACTTCTAATGGCAATGCCGGCCCTGGTTCTCAGACTACCGGCACCCCTGCCGGCGTTCCCTGGATTACCGCGGTCGGTGCAGCCCAGGATGACGAGGTGTTTGCAATTAACCTGCAAGTAAGCGGCGATCTTAACGACAGCTATTTCGCACGCGAGGGCGCAGGTGACGTGCCGTTCACATCCGACATTACCGGCGACATGGTACCTGCAGATCCGCTGGACGCCTGTTCTCCCCTCAATAACGCGATTGGGGGCGAAATTGCACTGGTCATTCGCGGCACCTGTGCGTTCACCACCAAGTACAACAATGCAGCAGCGGCTGGCGCATCGGCCATTATTGTCTATAACGATGGAACCGCTGGGGATCGCATCGATCCGATCGTCATGTCTGCTCCGGGTACGACTATCCCGGGCGCCATGATCGGTTTTTTTGATGGTGATCTGATTGAATCGACCGTTTCCGGCGGTGGGTCCGTGATCGGCACAATCGGACCGAGTACAGCAGTCTCGCAAGACAACCGTATTGCAGGGTTCTCTTCACGCGGACCCAATGGTGGTGCGCCCGATATCATCAAGCCTGATGTTGCGGCACCCGGTGTGAGCATTATTGCAGCGGAAACCCTGGAGCCCAACTCCAATAACAGCGGTGGCGTTCCTTACCAGTCCATCAGCGGTACGTCGATGTCCAGCCCACATGCGGCGGGTACCTTCGCGCTGTTGAAAGAAGCCCATCCGAACTGGAGCGCTGCAGCGGCTAAATCAGCACTGATGACATCAGGGCGACAGGATCTCAAAAAGACCACGGGCGATGACGCGGCCGATCCGTTCGACATCGGCGCCGGCGCCATCGTTCCGGCCGGCGCTTTCGAACCAGGTCTCATATA
>CAMYKC010000158.1 GCA_947258865.1 uncultured Lysobacterales bacterium | reverse complement strand
AAGGTAAACGGTTCTGTTCGGCGATAAACTGGGCGCGCAGGTGCTTCTTGACGGTCAGCGGGTAGTAGGTGCCGCCTTTGACGGTGGCATCGTTGGCGACGACCATGCATTCCTGGCCGGCCACCCGGCCGATCCCGGTCACGATCCCGGCTGCAGCGACGTCCTCGCCATAAACCTCATACGCCGCCAACTGGGAAAGCTCCAGGAACGGCGAGCCCGGATCCACCAGTGCATCGATACGGTCTCGCACCAGCAACTTGCCACGCGATTCGTGACGCTGCTGGTATTTCTCGCCGCCGCCCTTGCGCACGGCGGCAACTTTGGCCTCGAGGTCATCCACCAGTCCCTGCATATGGGCGGCATTGGTAAGATATTCCTCGGAGCGGCTGTTAACCCTGGTCTCGATCGTGCTCATGCGCGTTTCCCGGCAATGATTAGTAGGGGGCCGTTTCCGCGAACAGTTCGCGGCCAATCAGCATGCGGCGTATTTCGGAGGTTCCGGCTCCGATTTCGTACAGCTTGGCGTCCCGCAACAAGCGGCCCGTCGGGTAGTCATTGATGTAGCCATTACCGCCCAGGCACTGGATGGCTTCCAATGCCATTTGCGTGGCGCGCTCGGAGGTATACAGGATCACCCCGGCTGCATCTTTTCGCTTCTCACGGCCGCGATCGCAGTTGGCAGCCACCGCGTAGAGGTAGGCTCGTGAAGCGCTGAGCGTGGTGTACATGTCGGCGATCTTGCCCTGCATCAGCTGGAATTCGCCTATGCTGCGTCCAAACTGTTTGCGTTCGTGAATATAGGGCTCCACGACGTCCAGGCAATTTTGCATGATGCCGACCGGGCCGGCGGCCAGCACGGTGCGTTCGAAATCCAGGCCGGACATCAACACCCGGACACCACCATTTTCCCGCCCCAGTATGTTCCCGGCCGGAACCCGGCAGTCCTCGAAATTCAGTTCACAGGTGTTAGAGCCGCGCATACCCAGCTTGTCGAGCTTCGCACCCGTGGAGAATCCCGGCGCATCCCGCTCGACGATGAAGGCCGTGATGCCTCCTGAGCCTGCAGTGACATCCGTCTTGGCGTAGATCACGAAGACACTGGCCTCGGGGCCATTGGTGATCCACATCTTACTGCCGTTAAAAACGAAGTCGTCGCCATCCCGGTCGGCGCGCAGCCCCATGCTGACCACGTCGGAGCCGGAATTGTGTTCGGACATCGCTAGCGCTCCGATGTGCTCACCGCTGCAAAGCTTGGGCAGGAAGTTGTGTTTCTGTTCTTCACTGCCATTCTTGCGGATCTGGTTCACGCAAAGATTCGAGTGCGCGCCGTAGGACAGGCCGACCGAAGCGGAAGCGCGGCTGATCTCTTCCATCGCAACGCAATGTGCCAGGTAACCCAGGTTCGAGCCGCCGTAATCTTCTTCCACGGTAATGCCCAGCAGGCCCATGTCGCCGAGTTTTTTCCACAAGTCGGCCGGGAACAGGTTGTCACGGTCGATTTGCGCGGCGCGCGGCGCGATTTCCGCCTGTGCGAACTGGTAGACCGCTTCGCGCAGCATTTCGATTTCTTCGCCGAGGTCGAAATCGAGGGAAGGAAAATGGGTGTTCATAAATTATCGTCTCCGGTCATTGGGGTCATGTCATCTTGTCTTCAGGCGCTCAGCTCAGCCAGGGCTGCCAGGCATTTATCTTCCGCGTTACTCAACTCTCCCAGCATGGCTTTCAGATCCTGCTGCTGGCGCTTCAGCTCGGCCTGCTTCCCCCGAATGGTCGAAATCAGTTTTTCAAGCTGCTTGCGGTTATTGCCCGGCGAACCGTACATCAGGATGATTTCCGCGCTCGCGTCAAGGCTCAGCCCTAATCGTTTTCCACGCAGAATCAATCGTAGCTTGGTGCGGTCGGACGGGCTGTAAATCCGTCGTGTGCCGTTACGTTTTGGATTCAGCAAGCCCTTCTCTTCATAAAAACGGATGGTTCGCGTGGTCACCCCGAATTCCCGGGCAAGGTCACTGATGCTGTAGGTAATGGACATGTTTGGATCCCAGTCAATTCGCGAAACAGTATACCATTACGTTTACGTTAACGTAAAGAAAGGATTGGATTCATTTCGCTGAAGTCATGCCCAGGCTATCCCCCGTGACCGGGGTCATCGCCGATGCGCTCACGGGCGTTCAGACTGACTACGCTTCGGCACTACCAACGGATTCGCCATGCCCACCGAATTTGCACAACAAGCCCTCGGCATTCTGCGGGATCCCAGCCTGTTCCAGTGGCATGTCATCCCGTTGCTCGCGATCGTCATGTTTATCTACAGCAACGAGATTCACAAAGGATGCTCGAATGCCGTTTTTGCCGGCCTGGCCTTCTGGGGCGCGGACTGGATCAACGAGATACTCAACTCGATCTTCTTCCACCTGAACGGCCACGCGCCGCTTTGGGGGGCGCCAGGCGGAACGGCCTACCTGATCCTGATCGGGCTGAATATCGAAATCATGTTCATGTTCGCGATCGCGGGTATCGCCTGGGCGAAAATGCTGCCACCTGATCCGAAACGTAAGATCTTCGGCATACCCAACCGCTGGTTCATCGCCCTGGCCGGCTCGGCCTTCTGCGTTTTCGTGGAAGTCCTGTTGAATCGAGTCGACGCGCTGACCTGGGACTGGCCCTGGTGGAGCGCGACGGCTCCCTGGCTGATTTTTACATTCGGCTACCTCTGGTTCTTCCTGGTGGCGTTCTGGGTGCATGACATGAACGATATGAAGAGGCAGGCGCGAGTCGTTGGCCTCTTGTGGGGAGTCGCAGCCCTGCTGGTCCTGATCTTTGGCGCCGTACTGGGGTGGATTTGACCAATTTTTTAGCTGATTTGTGAATGCCGTATAATGCTTTTTCGCTTTACGGCAAATGAATCACCCGGGAAGTCATATGAGAAAAGTTCTGTTTATCGCGGCGGCGCTGGCTGTTTTTTTGGCCGGCTGCGCCTCGTCCGGTCCAGCCGTAAGCACCAACAAGGCGCCGGGCGTCAAAATCAAGGACTTCAAGACCTGGAACTTCATCCAGCCGCTGGGAACCGACCGCGACGGCCTGCGCACGCCGATGAGTTCGATGCTGATGAACTCGACGATGCGGGAGATGGAAGAACGCGGTCTGCGCCGATCAAAAGATTCGCCGGATCTGCTGGTGGATTTCTTTGTCACCACCGAGCAGGTGATGGATGTCAGGCAAACGCCGACTGCGCACACGGTGCACCGCTCTCACTGGAACCGCGGGTTTTCAACCTGGCCCACCTACCAGACCACGGTGAGGCAATACACCGAGGGCACGCTGCTGGTCGACCTCATCGACCCGGCCAGCAATGCCCTGGTCGCAGAAGGGGCAGCCCAGGACCGGATCGGCAACAGTGAAATGACGCAGCCACAGATAGACAAAATCGTCGGCAGCATCATGAAAGGCATTTGGTAGGAGCACAGATGAATCCGCCAGTATGGAATTGGTCTTAAGGCTGCATCATCGAACCGAACAATACCCGGACTTCCGGGTTTTTTTTAGCCTTATGATCTATCCAGAATTTTCTGCGCTTGCTTCAGATGCGGAATGTCCAGCATCGCCCCGTCGAGGGCCAAGGTTCCGGCACCTGGATTAGCCTCGAACAGCTCGACTACACGGCGAGCGTGCCTGATTTCCTCTTCGCTGGGCGTGAATGCCCGGTTGATCACATCGACCTGGGCCGGGTGGATGGCGAGCTTGCCGCTGAAGCCGTCGCGCCGTGCTTCGGTACATGACGCCTCGAGACCTTCCGGGTCCTGAAAGTTTGCATACAGGGTATCGATGGCGTCCACCCCGGCCGCATGGGCGGCGAAGAGGCAGAGATTGCGAACCAGCCGGTAGGGCGACGTCCATGACCCATCGGCTTCACGGGCCGTGGTCGCGCCGACCGCGGCGCTCAGGTCTTCTGCCCCCCAGGTCAGGCCGGCCAGGCGCGGTCCGCAGCGCGCGTATTCGCCCAGCGAAAAAAGTGATTGCGGCGTTTCGGTGGCTACTGGCAATATCCGGGTAGATCCTACCTTGATTTCATGCTCGGCTTCGTAGGTGCCGATGCGCCTTCCAACCAGTTCGACATCGTCGGGCGAGCGGGTTTTCGGCAACACAATTCCACCCGGATTGCCGGGCATCACCGCAGCCAGGTCGGCGCCCGCTTCGGGATGATCGACCGGGTTGATCCTGACCCATATCCGCCGCCGTTCACCAGCGTCCAGACCGGAAAGATATTCGCTGGCCAGTCCTCTCGCGGCTATTTTTTTCTCCGGCGTGACCGAATCTTCCAGGTCGATGATAACCACGTCCGCGGGGACCCCTTCGATTTTTCCAAGCTTTTTTTCGCTGTCGCCCGGCACGAAAAGCAGTGATCGCATCGCGCTCATTGCTGCGGTCTCCTGTGCATCAGGGCGGTGCGTTTACAGATGCCAACCAGCTCATTGTCCTGGTTGAATGCCCGGTGCTCAAAAATCACGATGCCGTTATCCGGCCTGGATTTGCTCTCCCGCAGCTCCAGGACCTCGGTCTCGATCCGGATGGTATCACCGTGGAACAGGGGCTTAGGAAAACGAACCTCGTCCCAGCCCAGGTTGGCGACCGTGGTGCCCAGCGTGGTGTCATTCACGGAAATCCCTACCATCAGGCTCAACGTCAGGCAGCTGTTGACGATGCGCTGCCCGAACTCGGTATGCTCACGGCAATAGTCCTCATCCAGGTGCAGCGGCGCCGGATTGTGCGTCAATGTGCTGATCAGCACGTTATCGGCTTCGGTAATGGTCCGGCGGATGGCATGATCGAACACCTGCCCCACCTGGAATTCCTCGAAATAAAGTCCCGCCATGGGGCTCTCCTGTCGTGATGCGTGGCAGCTTAATCGTCCTAGCTTACATCAATGCCCTTTGCGCCGGAATCGTTCCACCCGGTGCTCGATCAGCGAGTAGACGGAAGGAACGACGACCAGGGTCAGCAAGGTCGAACTGAACAGCCCCCCGATCACTGCGACGGCCAGGGGACCGTTGGTGTCCGAGCCGGCCCCGAGGCCCAGTGCGGCAGGTGACAGCGCCAGGATAATGGTCGCGGACGTCATCAAAACCGGCCGCATGCGGATCGGGCAGGCTTCCTTCAGCGCCTCGTCGATTCCCATGCCCTGCTCCCGCATAAGATTGGTGAGGTCGACCAGCAAGATCGAATTTTTCGCCACCAGGCCAACCAGTAACACCAGGCCGATCATCGAATAGATATTCAGGGAGTGTCCGGTCAGCCATAAGGCGCCTACACCGCCGATAATCGCCAGCGGCTGGGCCACCATGATGATCAAGGGCTGGATAAAGGAATTGAATTGGCTGGCGAGTACCATGTACACCAAAATGATGGCCGTCACGAAAGCGAAAAGCATATAGTTCACGGTCTTGCCGAACTCCTGTGAGCGTCCGGTCATTTTCACTCGATACCCCACCGGAAGCATGCTTTC
>CAMYKC010000157.1 GCA_947258865.1 uncultured Lysobacterales bacterium | reverse complement strand
ACGGGTGATCACCGAATCGTCTATGAAGTCCTGGTAGCTTTCTATTGGCCGGTCATTTCCCGGTTTTGCGGTAATGGCAAACCACGCCACGACCTTGTCGAAATCGTTACCGCCCACACTGATCACCGGTTCATCGGCATCCACCGGGTAACGGGGAACCTGGTTCAGGCGGTTCATCACCTCGATAAGAGCGCGGTTCATATTGGTGCCGATAACGAATTGCAGGTTGACGCTGCTCCTCCCATAATTCGCCGACGATTGCATCTTGAGCAAGCCGGGGATACTGCGCAGAACATCTTCCTGGGGCTCGAGAATCTCGGATTCGACTTCATTCGGCGCCGATGCCCGCCAGGTTGTCTGGATGGAAATTTCCGGACGGGAAATATCGGGTGTCATCTGGATGGGCAGCCGGGTCAGGCTCAATACGCCGAAAATGGCGATGAGAATGCAGGCTACGACAACCGCCACCGGATTGGAAAGTGAGATCTTGGTCAGTGTCACTGTCTTGCGCACAGCCCCATAGCGGTTAGAGCCGCAAATTATAGCGCGTCTTGACCAGGATCAGACATCGTTGAAATTTCCCTCGTGCACCGCCCGTCGCTCCTTGTTAATTGAGATCGATCGGATATCATGATCTTTGCCTTCGATACGCACACGTATGGAATTTGATTACATAATCATTGGAGCGGGTTCCGCGGGCTGTGTCCTGGCCAACCGGTTGAGCGAGAACCCCAACAACCGCGTCTTTTTACTTGAAGCAGGTGGCAAAGACTGGCATCCGTTCATTCACATGCCGGCCGGCCTGGCCAAGCTGATCGGCCTGGAGCACCTGAACTGGTCTTATGAAACCGAACCAGAGCAGGCAATGAACGGACGCCGCATGTACTGGCCGCGAGGCAAGGTGCTCGGCGGTTCCAGTTCAATCAATGCCATGTGTTATTGCCGCGGGCACAGGAAAGACTATGATTCCTGGGCAGAATCCGGGGCAGATGGGTGGCATTTTTCAGCCCTGTTGCCCTATTTCAAGAAGGCAGAAGACCAGGAAAACGGTCACTCCAAATACCATGGGACTGGCGGCCCCCTCAGCGTTCAGAACCTGCGGCACAGCAACCCGCTTTCGCAAGTCTTTATCGAAGCCGCCTTACAAGCCGGCTTCGAAAAGACTGACGATTTCAACGGCCCGAAACAGCGTGGATTCGACTATTACCAGGTCACGCAGAGAAACGGAAAACGCTGCAGTACGGCGGTCGCTTACCTGCGGCCCGCACTGAAGCGCCCGAACCTGACCGTCCGCACCCACGCCCATGTGGAACGCATTATCCTGGATGGCCTCCGTGCCGTCGGTGTTGAGTACAAACGCAAGGGTAAGACCCTGTCGGCAATGGCTGGACGCATACTCCTGTCGGGTGGAGCGATCAATTCGCCGCAGTTGCTCATGCTCTCGGGAATCGGCCCGGCCGATCACCTCAAATCGAAAGGCGTCGATGTACGTCATGACCTCCCGGGCGTAGGTAAGAACCTGCAGGACCACCTGGACGTCTGTACATTGGTGAATTGTCACGACACCATCACCTACGACCAGCTCAACGAAATCAGTGTTGGCCTGCGCTATCTCTTCGGCCGGAAAGGGCCCGGCAGTTCCAATATTGCGGAGGCCGGCGGGTTTATCGTCAGCCGTCATGCTCCCGATGACAGGCCCGACATCCAGATGCATTTCGTCCCCGCCTTCCTGGACGACCACGGAAGAAAGCAGTTGCCTGGCCATGGATTGACCATTCATGCCTGCGCCTTGAGGCCGGAAAGCCGGGGAAAATTACTATTGAAAACCGCGGATCCTCACGAGGCCCCGGCAATCCATGCGAATTACCTGAGCCACGAATATGACCGCCGGATGATGCTGGAGTGTGTCAGATTGTCCCGGGAGATTCTTGCCCAGGACGCCTTCCGGCCCTACGCCGGCGATGAGGTGTTTCCGGGTGCCAGCGCACAGTCCGAAGAAGCCATTCTTGATTTCATAAAGAGAAAAGCCGAAAGCATTTACCACCCGTCCGGCACCTGCAAAATGGGCGTGGATTCAATGGCCGTCGTCGATCAGATGCTCAATGTGCGAGGCCTGGAAGGATTGTCGGTGGTCGATGCTTCGATCATGCCAACGCTGGTGTCGGGTAACACAAACGCTCCAACCATCATGATTGCTGAGAAGTTTGCTGCAATGCACTGAGCATCGGCAGCGGCACATGAATCAGGTCGCAGACAGCACGCAATAGCTCCAGCTCAGGAATCGACATCTGGCCGTCATGCAATACGACTTCTGCAAGAGCCCGGACCAGCTTTTCTTTATCCGTTGATTTCAGACGATCGAGTTCCGGAAGAGCCGTATCCAGGGCTTTGACCCAATCTTCCACGACCGGCATTGCCAAATCCCCGTCCAGCGCCAATTCAGACAGACCCGCCTGGAACGCCGCCTCGGCAGCCTGTGGGTCTTCATGGCCATGACGCGCCAGTATCGCCATGACCTGCAGGATTTCCTGGCGGAAATTCTGCAAGTTCTTACGCCCGGAAATCCTGACCTGATGGGGATTGTGCGATTCCCAAAGGTGCATTGAAATCACACGGGCCAAAAGATACTCGAACACATCAACCCGCCCATCGGCATCGATTAAAGCTTTGACTGTGTCCAGCACGCGGGTCACAAAGTCAGGCGGGCGCCGCTTGAGAGCGGGAAAAGCAACTTCGAGCAGCGGCAGCCTCTGCTCCGGCCGGGGTAACCCGCCAGCTTCCAGCAACGCCCGTACCTGCGCTTCACTGTCCGAGCCCATACGCCCGGCGACAAGCAGCAATTGTTGTTCACGGATTTCCGGGCTGGAATCGAGCAAGGCATAAAACAATACCTCGGGAGCCCATTCTGTTGAATGCGCCGCCTGGCGCACGGGGTCCGCAATCGAGGCGGCTATCGCAGCAGCCAGCATCATACGTTCCCAGTCCGGTTTACCGATCTGATCGATGATTTTATCGGCATCGAACAAGCCATCGGCCGCTTTTGCCATTTCGCGATCCGGCCGATCCGATTCTTCCATCGCCCTGCTCTGCTCGCGTTGAATCCGGGCAGCCAGGCGATCAAGTTCCTCCGGGTGAAATCCGGGGTCGATCCGGCCGATGCGCTCGTTCAGCGGCGGATGCGTTGAAAACAGCATCATTTTTTGTCCGTCTCCGAAGAGCATGTGGCTGATTTCTTCCGTGTCCGCATTCAGAAAAGAGGAATCGCTGTAGACCGCGATTTTCTTGAGGGCGCCGCCAATGCCGCTTGGATCACGCGTGAACTGAACCGCGGATGCGTCTGCAAGGTATTCGCGCTGACGGGACACGGCCGCCTTGATCCAGCGTCCGAAAAACAGGCCGATATACCCTATGGACATCAGCCCGACCGCGATCAGTAATACGACCGCACCGCTCTTGTCCCTGGACGATCGACCGGCGAGGTGTGAATGCAAAAGGACACGGCGCCCTATCAGCGCAAGCAACAGAATACCGAACAATGCACCCATCAGGCGTACATTGATTCGCATGTCGCCGTTCAGTATGTGACTGAATTCATGAGCAATTACTCCTTGTAATTCGCTTCTGTTGAGCTTTTCCAGCGCACCCCTGGTAACCGCCACAGCAGCATCGGAAGGCGTGAAACCCGCAGCAAACGCGTTGATTCCGGATTCCTGTTCGAGCACGTATATTTCGGGGACCGGGACACCGGAAGCCAGCGCTATTTCTTCAACGACGTTTCTGAGGCGGCGACGGTTCATGTCTCTGGTGTCGGACTCGACAAGCGTTGCGCCCAATTGACGGGCAACCTGGCCGCCTCCCGATCGCAGGCTGGCTGTCTTGAACAGGCTGGCCAGGCCAATAACAGCGACACTTCCGAATGTTGAGCCACTCAAAAGGGGTAGATGTGACCGGACCATTTCCCCAGCCGGCATGGCTGGTGCCGCGGGATCCCACGAGATGGCGCCCATGGCCAACAGGACGACGAGGTCTACTGCCGCCACAATGGCCACGACCGCCAGGATGAATATGACAATCAGCCATCGGGTCTGCTTGCGGGCCCGAACCTGCTGCTCAAAAAAATTCAATATTGGTCTCTCACGCAAGGCTCTCGGAAGGCATTTCTTTCAGTCAAAACTGAAAACCGTTCCTCCCTCGAGCCTGCTTCTCGCTTCAATTTTCAGAAACTGACTTTCGGTGCCTCGCGCTTGGACTCGTCTTCGATTTCGAGCAGTTCTGCCGCCCGGAAGCTGAACCATTCCGCAAAGAAATTGTTCGGGAAAGACTCGCGCAGGGTGTTGTAGTCCATCACCGAATCGTTATAGGCCTGCCTGGCGAAAGCAACCTTGTTTTCGGTCGTGGTCAGTTCTTCCGAGAGTTGCATCATGTTTTCGTTCGCTTTCAGATCCGGGTAGGCTTCGGACAGGGCGAACAAACGGCCCAGCGCCCCCGACAGGCCCTGCTCGGCTGCGGCCAGCTTTTTCATCGCCTCGGGGTCTGACGGGTCAGCCGCTGCTTCTTTCAGTCCGCCCACCGCTGCATTACGTGCATTGACCACTGCTTCCAGAGTCTCGCGCTCATGCTTCATGTATCCCTTCGCGGTTTCAACGAGGTTTGGAATCAAGTCATATCGCCGGGTCAGCTGCACCTCAATCTGCGCAAATGCATTCTTGAAGCGATTGCGGCCCGATACGAGCCGGTTGTAAATCGATATGGCGAAAAGGATTACGCCGATGACAATGATCAGAACAGTCCAGCCCATTTTGCTTCTCCCTGTTAAGCAATCAGGGAAAAGTGTATCAAATCACCCCGGGCCACCGAGGGTGACGTTAGTCATGCATCTGGTATTGGAGGCTAATCGCCTGATTTTCGGGCCAGTTCCTTTTCGATTTTCGCCCACGAATCCCGCAATGTGACGATGCGGTTCAGCACCGGCCTGCCGGGCTTTGAATCCACACTGTCATGGCGGAAATAGCCCGTGCGCTCGAATTGGTAGAAATCCCCTGGCCTACCCTCGGCCACCGGCGCTTCAACGATGGCGTTTTCGATCACGTCCAGGGAATGTGGATTCAGGAAAGCCCGATAGTCGCTGGTTTTATCCCCCAGCGGGTTGGGCACGCTGAACAGGCGGTCGCACAAACGCACCTCGACCGGCTTGCCATGCTCGGCTGAAACCCAGTGAATGGTGCCCTTGACCCGCCTGCTGGCTCCCGGCATGCCCGAACGCGTTTCGGGGTCAAATTCGCAATGCAGCTCGATGATTTCACCCTTATCGTTCTTGACCACATCATTGCAAATCACGATAAATGCATTGCGCAGGCGGACTTCGCCACCGGGCTTGAGGCGGAAAAATTTTCCGGGCGGATCCTCCATGAAGTCGCCACGTTCGATCCAGATTTCCCTGGTAAGGGCCACTCTCCTCGTCCCCATGCCCTCATCCTGGGGATGAACGGCGGCGTTCAGCCACTCGGTCTCGCCCGCCGGGAAATTCGTCAGCACGACTTTTAGTGGATCGAGCACAGCCATTGTCC
>CAMYKC010000156.1 GCA_947258865.1 uncultured Lysobacterales bacterium | reverse complement strand
GAACTTTGCACCTTCAGAGGCGGCCTGCGCGATAATCCGGCTGCGGTGCTGAGAGCCCAGGGCACAAACGGCCCATGCACCCGGATGCTGGCGAAAAGCCTCACCGATCCAGTAAACCGGCAGTCCTTCGAGTTCGGCGTCTTGCTGGCGTTCGACATTTTGCACAAAGCCCTCTACGCGCCATCCGCCGATGTCTTGGACGCAATCAGCCACGTCAACCGCGAATTCACCTGAGCCGAGTATTAGCAATGGTTTTGTCGGATTGGTCACTGGTGAACTCCAATCACCCGCTTTCCCTGAAAAAGCTACAAACCTGACCGATCACAAATTCTGCATCCTCATCCGACAGGTCCACGTACAACGGCAGGGTCAGTATCTCGTTGAATAACTGCTCGGTAGCCGGCAGTTTCGTGGCGTAGGCGGCGAATGCTGTGTGGAAATGGTTTGGAGTGAAATGCACGGTTGTACCTATGCCTGACGCGCGGAGATGACTGGCCAGGCCGGCCTGGCGGCCGTCGAGAACACGAATCGCGTAATGGAAGGGAAAAGTCTCGTTCCAATCGCGGCGAAGAAGCTTGATACCTGGTAAGTCCCGAAACGCCTCGTCGTAACGCCTTGCGATCTCGACCTTTCGACGCCGGAACTGGTCTGCTTTTCTGAGTTGCTGCAAACCGATGGCGGCGTTCAAATCAACCATTCGGTAACGATAGCCGTGGCCGGCCACGTCGAACTTCTGGCCATCTGGCTGTGTCAGGCGGGTCCAGGAGTCGACCGGCAAGCCGACGTTGGACAGCAGAGTCAATTTGTAGGCAAGTCCGTCGTCGTTGGTGGTCACCGCACCGCCCGTACCGCAAGTAATATTCTTGATCGGGTCGAAGCTGAAACAGGTAATGTCACTCAAAGATCCAATTTTGTGCCCACGGTAGGTCGAACCGAAGGCATGGGCCGCGTCTTCGACCAGGCGCAGGGAATGTTCGCGGGCAACTTGAAGCAGCCGGTCCATGTCTGCGGTCGAGCCACCGTATTGAACCGGTAAAATCGCCCGGGTACGGGGAGTGATCCGGGAGATCGCATCAGTCACATCTATCTGCCCGCTATCGAGTTCAATGTCGCAGAAAACCGGGCGGGCACCGGTTACCACGATTGCCTGGATCGTGGACACGAAAGTAAAGGAAGGTACGATAACTTCGTCACCACCACCGATGCCGAGCGCCTCCAGTGCAATGTGCATTGCGGCAGTCCCGGAGTTGACGGCGACTACGTGCCGCACACCCAGGAGGGTAGCAATCTCATCCTGAAACTGCTTTGTGAGGGCGCCGGTTCCGAGCCAGCGGGATTCGAACACGGCCTGCAGAGCCTCGAATTCTTCCGCACCCAGGCTGGGACGGCTTGTAGGAAAAGTGGGAACAGTCTTTTCCCTGCCAACGTGAGTCTGTTTATCCGCGGTGTTCACTTGCGCAGCCGCTCCTTGATAGCGGTGAGGATTCGCTCCACGCTGGTTTCCAGGCGCAATTGGTTCATCACGAAATCCGTTCCTTGCCGGGCAATGCGCTCGCGATCGTCTTCATGCTGGAGGTAATGATCGATCACGCTTGGCATATCCTCAACCCGGGCACTAATGTAATGGCGGCCTTCAAGGAACGGTTCGGGACGGTACATGGGTTCGGAGATCACAAGAGATCCGTTGAACCAGTCTCCACAGGCCTCGACCGGCACTCCCTGGCGACGCAGCTTGTTCAGCACGCGGCGGCGGCGCCCAACCCTCAGGTCACCCAGAAAAAGGACATCGAGATCGCGCGGCCGCCGAAAATCCTGCCCGTGTTCCGGATCGTATCCGAGTGGTGCATAACCGGCGTCCACCCCGTGTTCCGCCAGGTACTCCACGCGGCTTGGCGTCGATGTAAACAATACGTCGATTAACCCATTATCCGACATTTTCCGAAGCCAGCGGGAATTGGTGTAGGCATCGTTAGCCCGGGGGTCGCGTAATACATATTTGGCGATGTCGCGCAGGCTTAGTCTGGGCCTGGGCAGGCCGCTGCTACTGGGTGGTGGCAGTGGCTCCCAGTGCCAGACTGCAACTACCGGAAGTTGACTCCCGCGTAAAGCCTGGAGGCCTTTGACCATGGCCGGATACCAGACCAGGTTACCCAGCATCATGACGGCATCGTAGGCTTCAAAATCAAGCGAACGTCCATCAAATAGAGTCAAATCACAACCGGCTTCGTTCAGGTGCGATACAACTCGTTCACCCTCGGAGTTGTTTGGCAGCCGCCGAACACATGCCAGGATATGGGGGAACTTACCCGCGGGCGTTGCTTTCAAAGACATATTAAACGCTGATCATTCTATAGCATCAGTTTTTACTCTCCCCATTCTCGTGCAAAAGTATCCGGGTGCATAGAGAAAGCTTTCTTTCCGATGGTCCATTTTTTCGCACGTTTACAGCCCCTTCTTTCCAGGGGGTGACCTGGATCATGGCCGTGACTGTGGCATTGTGAATAATTGAAACTGGCGGCAAGTACGTGTTAATCAGGGCCGCTGGGGCAGCTGATTCAGCTCCAAACTACGCAAATTACGGCGCTTTCCCCGGCGCGATCTCGGGGTGATATGGTCTCCGTTATCCACCACACTATTTTTGATACGGGCGAGCCGGCATTCGCCGTCACTGGCAGCGGTGTTATTTCGGAGTGGAACACTGCGGCGAGCAAGGCGCTGGGTTATAAAGACTCCGAAGCGGTTGGGCAGAATTGCTGGGAATTGCTTCAGGGCAAAGACATATTCGGAAACCAGTACTGCGGCGAGCGCTGCCCGCTGCGTGAAATGGCATTTCGTCGCAAGTCGGTCAATCGTTGCAGGATATCTTTCACGACCGCTGACAGAACACAGAAGGGGTTCACGGTGAGCACACTCGTGCTCTTTGGTCGGCCAGGCCGGGAAAAGCTGATTCACATGTGCAAACCAGAACCCGGGGTCAGCAGGGAAATTTCCGCCGTGCCGGGCTTGCAGAAGCCCAGGACACGGTTCGTTCTCACGCCCCGCGAAAGCCAGGTATTGAATCTGTTATCTGAAGGGCGCACAACTCGTGACATTGCCACATTGATGAGCATCAGCGTTCCAACGGTCCGTAATCATATCGAGCACATTCTGCACAAGTTGCATGTTCACAGCCGGCTCGAGGCAGTCGCCGTTGGCCGGCGCCTCGGAATGGTTTGAGGGTGCGTTTGAAATGGCAGATGAATCGTATACCCCAATGAGGTGATCCTTTTAGCCACTACCCTTTGGCCGATGCGCCTTCCGGCTCGGTGATCGGGCAGCCGGAATCTGAGGCATTCGACCCACTCGTTACGGTTATCTGCCGGATTTTATCTGTGTATCCCGAGCTGTAGTCTTTCCATGCAGAACGGCCCCGATCTCGCGGCTTCCGGTTTCCATGGTAAGTGCGGGTTGGATCGCAAGTTGGCGAAAAGTCCGTTTATTTGAACATTTAGGAGAGCAATCATGTATGCACGGCTCGTAAAAGGGCAATTCAAGCCCGGTAAATTTGATTTCGCAACCCGGATGTTCGAAAGCGACGTCATTCCTCTGCTGAAAAAGCAGCATGGATTTCGTGATGAAATTACTTTCTTTAACAAGGATATGAAGGAGGCTTACGCCATCAGCTTCTGGGACGACAAGTCCGATCTGGAGAAGTATGAGCGCGAAGTTTATCCGCGAGTCAGAGAGAAAATGGCTGACGCATTCGAAGATCTACCGGTAGCGCGGGAATTCGAAATTTCCAACTCAACCTGGTATCAGATTCACGCCTAGTGACTGTGCCAATGAGTTGATTACCAAACCCTGTGGGGCGGTGATAAGCCGCCCTACGACGTTTTGCTTTTTACGCCTTTCGCCGCGGCAGGCCTGGATCAGGCGACAACAATCTAAGATGCTGCCAGCAACCCGTTGATCTGCTCCACGACCTCATCACTGCCATTTTTTGTTGAAATGGGCCCGCGCGGTTTATTGACTGGAACCGGAAGCCACGAGAGTGTAGCTTTGTCGGCAACAAGAACAGTCCGGCCGACCAGTAATGAATAAAAAAAATCTGACGGGCATACGCCTGCTGACATTCGTGCTTTTTTTCCCTTTTTCCTCTACTGCGTTTGCGCAAGCCGAGGGCTACTACGACACGGTCGACGAATCGTCGCCCGGAGCCATGCGTGATTCGCTGCACGAAATCATCGACGACCATCAGCGCTTCCCCTATACGTCTTTCGACACCGACACCTGGGACATCCTCGAGATCGCCGACGAGCACCAGGAAAACGAAGGCCAGGTCATTACGCTCTACCGCAATGCCGGCTTCCCCATGCAGGGCGGCGGCAACGATTTCTACAACCGCGAGCATACCTGGCCAAGGTCATATGGCTTTCCGGACAATGACAGCTCGCTGAACTACCCTTTCACCGATACGCACGCGCTTTTCATATCCGACGTCGACTACAACTTCGCACGCTCCAACCATCCTTTTGGCTATTGCGACGCAAGCTGTGCCGAGTTCATCACCGACAGCAATAACGGGCGCGGAGGAGTGGGCGGTGGATACCCCGGCGATTCGAACTGGCAAACAGGCGAATTTACCGAGGGCACATGGGTAGTCTGGGGCGGCCGCCGGGGGGATGTCGCACGCGCGCTGATGTACATGGACGTACGCTATGAGGGCGGTGAGCACGGAATCAGCGGCGCCAGCGAGCCCGACCTGGTCCTGACCGATAATCTGCAACTGATCGATGACTCGAACACGGGCAACAACGAAGCGGTTGCTTACATGGGTATGCTGTCCGTTCTGCTCGAATGGCACCAGCAAGATCCCGTGGACACGATCGAGGATCAACACCACGAAACCGTCGCCTTGTTCCAGGGCAACCGCAATCCGTTCATCGATCATCCGGAGTGGGTGTCCTGCGTATTCGAGGGACAATGCAGCAGCTTCAGGATCAATGCCGGTTTGAACGATGCCTGGTACGATCCGGCGACAGCCGGACAGGGGTTTTTCATCATCGTCTGGGAAAATATTCAAACCGTGTTTCTTGCCTGGTTTACCTACGACGTTGAGCGTCCACCGGAAGACGTCAAGGCAATCCTGGGTGAGCCCGGACATCGCTGGCTTACCGCCCAGGGTCCGTATGATGGCGACACCGCCACGCTGGATGTTTACGTGTCCAGCGGCGGCGTGTTCGATTCAGCAGAGCCGCCGGTCGGGCCGCCGACTATGGACGGCACGATGCAAGTTCATTTCGGCGGCTGCAACGCGGGTGTCGTCTCGTACGAAATACCGTCCGCAAACCTTTCGGGCGAGGTTGCCATTGAGCGGATCGTGCTGGATAACGTGGCCCTGTGCGAGTCCTTGTCACAGCAATAGGAACATTTTGTGAATGCCGGTCGCACTATCTGACATGGAGTGTCATAAGTAGTGACATATTTGGGCAATTGAGAGTGGTTTTGGCTGCTCGAATTCCTGTTGTAAAATTCTATATTGTTGATTATAAAAGACTTATGAATTGCATTTTAATCTGGCCTGATTATTGCATTTATATAGCTGTGTCAAATAGCTGACTGCTAATGGTAAGAAGGAAGAATCGGAGCCTCGCCTCTCCTCTCCCAAAAGGGGCTCCGACTTTCTAAAATCTACAGCCGTACAGGACAGACACAAGGAATTTAGAAGCTTTTGTCACGGATGACGGAACACGATTCACGCATCCCCTGCAAGAGCAAAAGAATTATCGCCACCTGCAAACTGACGCAAGATCAGAAAGGATTGAGCACGTGCTAAGTCATTGATGTGTCGATCGCTGAAGATGAACCTTCTACTGCCCGATAACAAGGCATAAAAAGTGGACATCGAAAACACCATTCCAACCCGGCTCCGGCCGGGTTTTTTGTTTGCATGACCTGAAACAACGATGATCGCGATTCATCGATAATTTTCCCTGTGAAGAAGTCTACAATTGAACGGTTACCGGCGAACTCATCCAAATCGAAGCGAATTGGATCATTAAGAGTAGAGGCAGAAAAACCCACAGGAGATAGATATGCAATCTT
This sequence comes from uncultured Lysobacterales bacterium, assembly GCA_947258865.1. Lineage (GTDB taxonomy): Bacteria > Pseudomonadota > Gammaproteobacteria > Xanthomonadales > SZUA-36 > CAMYKC01. The sequence continues at coordinate 1,274 of CAMYKC010000156.1, read as the reverse complement.
TTAGTTTAGGTGCAGGCCTGGCGGCCCTGGCATTTTGGGGCTTTATCGCTTCGGTGGTGGTTGCCGGTATCTGGTATGACATTCGCAAACGCGAAGCTCAACACGAAACCGTGCGCCGCCTGGTTGAAAGCGGCCAGCCGATCGATGACAAGCTGATGGACAGGCTGTTGTCCCTGGACAGCGGCAACCGCGACCGTCTCGACCGGGCTTTCAAGATTACCGGGATGATCATGCTTCCTGCCGCCGTTGGCCTGGCGATTTTTGGGCTTGTTCTGGGTATGCAGTACCCGGACACGAAACTTCCATTGTTGGGAGTTTCCATATTGGTTGGATGTATTGGCCTGGGGTTCCTGGTGGCAGCAAAAATCGCCCGGCGTTGGTACCTGGCGGACAGTAACTCGGCATTTGACCAGATCTAGGGAATAGTATTTGTGCACTATGCGCAAGACTATTACCCGGAGTGCCCCGAAGCGTTCCTGATCAGTTTGGCGCGCAGCGGTGACCGCGGGGCGTTCGAAGAGGTGGTGCGGCGCCGGCAGTCTCCGATACGCAATCTGATGAGGCGTTGTTGCAACGACGACACACTCGCTGACGATCTGGCACAACAGGTATTTCTGAAAGTGTGGCTCAATATCCGGAAATTGCGGAAAGCCAGCGCATTCAATGCCTGGCTGAAACGCCTGGCAATATCGGTCTGGCTTCAGCATATTCGCAAAAAGGACGCGTTACGTGGTGCTGATGAATTTGCCGGTACCGAACTACCGCAGCACGATTCGGCCAGCGTGGGCATGGATCTGGACCACGCCCTGGCGACGCTGTCGAACCCCGTGCGCCTGTGCGTTGTCCTTTCTTATCACGAAGGCATGAGTCACAGGGAAATAGCGGAAATGACCGACATGCCTTTGGGCACGGTCAAGTCGCACATCAGAATTGGCGCGCAGCGATTACAGCAGGTCTTGTCTGCTTACAGTGACGAATCCGAGGCGGAGAAATCATGACGACAGAACAACTGGATCCACGACTGCAAACCGTGTTCGCCGAAGCCCGGCAGGAGCTGGACGGCGAGGTGCTCACTGGCCAGGTCATGGCGCAAACGCGCAAGCTGAGATACCTGCTGTTTGCCGGCGGGATTTCTGCCGCGTTCGTGCTGCTGGCGGGCGCATGGCTGTTACTCGCCATTCCCCTGTTGGAATTCGCGGTACTCGTCTCACAAGTCCTCACCACCACACTGGTCGACCTGGGCGAAGGTTGGGTGGCTCTGGCGTTCATGCCGG
>CAMYKC010000155.1 GCA_947258865.1 uncultured Lysobacterales bacterium | reverse complement strand
ATCATCCGCACCACGAAGGATCGCGTGCCGCTGCGCGATGCCCTGCTGACCGAGGCGGAACGGGATATGGGGTCGCTGGTGCCGATCCAGAAGGGACGCAAGCTGGTCGAGCAGGAGATCTTCACCGCTGCTGCCGAAAAGGTGCGGGTGTTTGGCATCGAACTGCTCGATATCCGTTTCAAGCGCATCAACTACAATGAAAGCGTGCGCCCGAAGATCTATGATCGAATGATCAGCGAACGGCGGCAGATCGCCGAACGCTTCCTGTCGGAAGGCAACGGCGAGGCTGCCAGAATCCGCGGTAACCGGGTGCGTGACCTGAACAAGATCCAGTCCGAGGCCTACCGCCAGGTCGAGGAAATTCGGGGTGTGGCGGACGCGAAGGCCACCGAAATCTATGCGCGCGCCTACAACCAGAGCCCTGAAGCGGTGGCGTTCTATGAATTCACTCGCACCATGCAGTCCTACAAGTCCATCATCGCCGAAAACACGACCCTGGTGCTTTCCACGGACAGCGACCTCTTCAAATTTCTGAAAGGCATGAGTCCGGATAGCGATATCGTTCCGGCCCGGTCGGCAGCCGGTGCCCGGCGATGAAGTTGAGTTTTCCTAACCCGAGCCGCTGCTTCGATGCCAGCCACCGCCGCGTCTGTTTCTGGGGATATGACCGAACGATCGAGATTTCATTCTTTGTTGGAATGGATGCGCTCAAACGGCTCTGTCCGGATATGAGTGACGCCGAATCGGGATTTTTGCAGGCATTCGATGCAGTACGGAACCGGATCCAAGAGGTCGCGGACAAGGTCTATACGCGCGACGGCAGAGATTCATGTGCCTACACCCTGGCAGCAGAGGATTTTTGATTTTTCACGCGTAGGCTACCGAAGTAACCGGAAGACTGATCAGCCAAATGGCCTGCCGTAAAACGGGTTTCCTGGGACTTGCCAGGCCGTATACATCATGCAGCCAGGCTGGAGAGCATCGGCCATACTACAAACAACAGCAAAGGTTACGCCTTGAGGGTTTTAGCCACCACGGTCATCGTTATCAGTTGCCGGATACGGCAGGTGCAGGTTGGGATGGTCGAGCGGCATGTCAAGGTATGCCTTGCGGGTTTCGACTGATTCGAAATACACCGTCAGGTTGCCGTCCTCCAGGGATGGATGACTCGTGACATTTTCGATATCGACGCCCGTCATGGGGTCGGTTGCGTTGATGCGATGCTCCGGCTCATGTAACCGGTGACTCTGGATCTGATCGCGCGGCAGTGGATCGGTGGCGATCCAGTTCAGGTATTCAAACCGGATGGCGTGTGTTTTAGGGTGTAGTGATGACGTGGTCATATGAACTCCTGTAACTTGTCGCCTGCCGCTTGTAAGGTTGCGCGTTATGCGCCGCTCCCTGCGGAAACTCCATCCTTTTCGAAAGGCACCGGTGAACAGTACAGGATGTGGCGATGATTATAGCCAACTATAGGCCTTTCCGGAGAAATAGCTCATCATATTAATTGATGAGGTGCTTGCGGTTTGATACCGAAGCGTGTCCTGCAGGATTATGGATGCTTCATCTCGTGTCCATGCCGGATTCTTGATCGTTTCTTGATCGTGCTGTGCCTGGAAACCGGAAATTAGTGCCGACAATAGAAATCTGCAGCATCGCTGTGTCAGTAGCAGGATGTAAGGGGCAAATAAAAATGGATGCTCCACTAACGTAATCAACTATTGTATGGAAAATTACCAATCTTAATGTAACGGATTATATATCGCGTAATTAATAATTCGCCACGGACATCCCCGCAGATTAATCGCCTTGAATTGATGTAAGATTGGGATGCCTGACGAGTGGCAGATCGCTTCTCAATCTGGCGTAATTCGACTACTGGAGTATCAACATAAAATCGTTCACCCCTATGCACAACACTACCAGCCAAACCAGGGAGTCAATAGAAAATCTCCGCGAGACTGACTCACGACCAGAATGGGAAGCTCTAAAGTCCATCGTCTTCATAGGCAATTACCTCCCCAGGCAGTGTGGTATCGCCACGTTCACTACGCACCTGCTTGAATCGGTCGCGCTAAATGCGCCGGACAAAACCTGTTGGGCAGTCGCGATGAACGACCGGCCCGAAGGCTATCCCTATCCGTCTCATGTGCGGGTCGAGATCAACCAGAACCAACTGAGCGAATACAGCCTGGCAGCCGACTTGCTCAACCTCAACCAGGTGGACGTGATCTGTCTCCAGCATGAATACGGCATTTTCGGCGGCAAGCGGGGCAGCTTTATCATCGAACTGTTGCGTGATCTCAAGATACCGGTCGTGACGACTCTGCACACGCTCCTGAAGGATCCGAACCCTCAGGAGCGGCACATCATGACACAGCTTGCCGAGTTTTCGGACCGGCTGGTGGTGATGAGCGAACGCTCAGTCGAATTCCTGCGCGATATCTATCAGGTGCCGGAGGAGAAGATCGTCCTCATACACCACGGCATCCCTGACGTGCCGTTTGTCGAATCCGATGCCTACAAGGATAGGTTCGATGTATCCGGGAAGAAGATCATCCTGACCTTCGGACTGCTTTCGCCGGGCAAGGGCATTGAGGCGGTCATCGATGCTCTGCCGGAGATCGTGAAGGCCAACCCGCAGGTTATCTATATGGTGGTAGGCGCCACCCACCCGCACCTCAAGGCGGAACAGGGGGAGGATTACAGAAACAGCCTTCACATGCGCGCGAAAGAACTCGGCGTTTCGGACCACATCGTTTTTCATGATCGTTTCGTTGCCGACGAAGACCTGTTGGAGTTTATCGGGATGGCAGATATCTATGTCACTCCGTACCCGAATGAGGCGCAGATTATTTCCGGTACGCTCGCCTATGCGCTCGGGATGGGCAAGGCGGTGATATCCACCCCCTACTGGCACGCCCAGGAGTTGCTCGACGATGACCGGGGCAGGCTGGTTCCATTCCGGGATCCAACCGCCCTGGCGCGGGAAGTCATCGACCTCCTGGATCATCCAGATGAACTGCTCGCTATCCAGCAGAGGGCCTATAACTATGGCCGCAAGATGATCTGGAGCGACGTGGGCCGCCGCTATCTCGATACTTTCGCAGAAGCCAAACGCCAGCGCTTGCGTGAGAACGTACCCGAACACCGGCTGGAGCCCCTCGGGCTGCGCCAGCAACCGTTACCGGAAATCAAGCTGGACCACTTGCGCCGCATGACCGATGGAACGGGCGTACTTCAGCATGCCATGTACACGGTTCCGGATCGGACGCACGGTTATTGTGTGGACGACAATGCCCGTGCGCTGATCGTCGCCGTCTCGGCACAGGACCTCCAGCCGCTGGATTCCTCGCTGGGTGACCTGGCCAGCGTTTATTTGAGTTTTCTGGGTTATGCCTTCAATGAACAGACCGGCCGGTTTCGCAACTTTATGTCCTATGATCGTCGCTGGCTCGAGCTAACAGGCTCGGAGGATTCCCACGGTCGCGCACTGTGGGGGTTGGGCATGGCGGTAGCGTTGGGTCGTGATGCGGGGGAGGTGGTTTATGCGGCCGATCTTTTCCAGCGTGCGCTGGATACTGTCGAGCATTTCACCTCCCCCCGGGCGGTCGCCTTCGTCATCATCGGAAGCCATGCATACTTGTCCCGCTACAGCAGCGACAGCCGGGTGATACGGATGCGCAAGATACTTGCAGACCGGCTCATGGCGTGGTTCAGGAGTTCTTCCGCCGAAGACTGGCCCTGGTGTGAGGATATCCTGAGCTACGACAACGCCCGGCTGCCACAGGCTTTGCTGCTGTCCGGGCAGTGGCTTCCCGACCGCGAGATGCTGGAGACGGGTCTGCTCGCCCTCGACTGGTTGAAGCAGGTTCAGACCGATGAGACGGGCCGACATTTCTCCGCCATCGGTAATCACGGCTGGTTTTCCAGGGACGGCAGCAAGGCACTATTCGATCAGCAACCCATCGAGGCGGCCGCGATGGTGGACGCCTGCATCGAGGCATTCAACTGCACACATGACGAGGAATGGATTGCTTATGCTTACCGCTGTCTCAACTGGTACCAGGGGGAGAACGATCTGAGAGTTCCGCTCTGCGACTACGCTAGCGGGGGTTGCCGGGACGGACTGGAAGCACAGGGTGCGAATGAAAATCAGGGGGCAGAGTCCACTCTTTGCTGGCTCATGGCGCTGCTCGCCATCTACAACCACCGCGGCCTGGATCGGGTTTCGCCGGGTGAAGAGCCTACCCGGCCTGATGTTCAGGAAGTGTCATAGGAATAGCGACGACTACAATTCCCTAGCGTGCTGTTATCGGGACGGGGTGGCTGGAATTCCGTGTCAGCCTGGCCATCAGCTGTGGTACCGGCAGGGTTGCTATGCCACAGCGCTGGTCGCCCGAGGCATACGGGATGATCAATTCGTCCTGGCAGATCATGGCGCCGCAACTGTAAACCACGTTCGGGACATACCCCTCCCGCTCATGCGCATTTGGCACCAGGATCGGCTCGTCAAGCCGGCTGATGATTCGGGTCGGATCGTCCAGGTCCAGCAACTCGATGCCGAGGCTATAGGTGCGCAGCGGGCCAACCCCATGGGTCACTACCAGCCAGCCTTCCGGCGTCTCGATGGGTGAGCCGCAGTTCCCCATCTGGATGAATTCGTAAGAGTACTCAGGCGCCTGCAGAATCTGGGCCTGCTGCCAGAAGTCCAGATTGTCCGAAAACATGATCGCGTTGTTTTCACCATCCTGGCGTGACAGCATCACGTATTTACCCCGAATCTTTCTCGGGAACAGGGCCATTCCCTTGCCCTGTACCTGGGTTCCGTTCAGCGTAATGACCTTGAACGAGAGGAAGTCACAGGTCTCGATGAGTTGCGGCAGGATCGTCTCCCCGTTGTACGCGGTATAGGTGGCATAGTAGGTCACCGTGCCGTCGTCGTCGACGAAACGCACAAAACGGGCATCCTCGATCCCCTTGCGCTCGGATTCCGACACGGGAAAGATCACCCGCTCGGAAATCGGGTGATCCTTGCGAAACAAAATCTCGTAATTGGATCGCGCCAGCCACATCGCCATATCAATGGCCTCCGCCTTCTGATGTGGCAGAAACTGGCCATTGTTCTGGAGTTCGGTGATGCTTCCCTGCAGATCGTTCAAGGTGAAGTTGTCCGGCAGCCTGTTGAGGAGCTGGTGCGTTACCGCATTACTCGCACCCATCTCCTGGAGTTTCAGCCGGAACAGGTGCCGGTCGAAGCTTGGATTGGGATGGATTTCCGGGGCTTCGACATAGTCGCTCAAGGCATCGAAGAAGATATCGTTGTTGCTATCGATAATTCCACCGCGAAACTCGATGGAGGAGATATGGCCTTCACCGATGGCACGGAAGCTCATAACGAACCGGCAGGCACCTTCAGGATCCGTTTCCTGGTTTGCAACCTGAACGATGGAGGGATTGAACAATGCCGCCGCCTCCACCGAGTATTCCGCGGTAAAGTAAGTGCCAATCAACAATCGCCGTTGCTTCGACACCTGATCGATATCCGGCACAAAGCCGGCCACCAGTTCAAAATTTCGCTCCAGGCTCTCCCTGAAGTAGCGGTGACGGTGGGAGAAATCCTGCAAGACGGTTTCCAGTAGCGTGCACGCCTCATCCTCGTCCAGGCTCAACACCCGCTTGATCACTTTTCGGATACGGTCTTCACCGGACGGAAGATACGGACGGGTAATGACGCGGCTGATCTTCGCCTTCATCACAATCGACTTGCGCCGTGCAAGTGGAGTGGGGGGGGCAGGGCTGATTTCCGTCTTCATCGCATCCACGCGGTACAAGCCCTCTGTGCCTGGTACGGCCTGCATTGTAATCCGCGCCGTAACCGTATAAATGTTGAATTATTAGCAGGGTAAACTATTTTTCTCTGAAAGGCACTGTATCTTCACCGGCGTAATGCATGCCATATCCAGAATTACTGAAATACGTGATCGTTCTGATCCGATATCGGCCTGCATTTTCTACTCTTGTAACCCGTCCGGCTAATCTTGTTACTGTGGTGTATAGTTTGTTCCTGGCCATAACACCCCCTCCCTGGTGCGTGGACCGCGCGCAGGTTTTCACGCAGGCCCCTTTATGAAGATTGCGATGTTAAGCCCCCTGTCCTGGCGCACACCACCGCGTCATTACGGGCCGTGGGAAAACGTGGTCAGCCTCCTGACCGAACAGCTGGTGGCGATGGGTGTGGATGTGACGCTGTTTGCGACCGGGGATTCCCGTACCCATGGCAAGCTCGCCTGGGTCTGCAAACGACCATACTCAGAAGACCTCTCGATCGATCCAAAGGTCTGGGAATGCCTGCACATATCAGAGGTATTCAGACGGGCGGATGAATTCGATCTCATTCACAACCAGTTCGATTTCCTTCCGCTAACTTACAGCGGTTTCACCAATACACCGCTCGTCACGACGATCCATGGATTCTCTTCGCCATCGATATTGCCGGTTTATAAAAAGTACAATGAGCGGACCCACTACGTGGCGATCAGTGAGGCCGACAAGCATCGTGAACTCGATTACATCGCAACTATCCATCATGGCATCGATCTCGCACAATTCCCCTATCGCGAAGACGCGGGAGACTACCTGTTGTTCTTCGGGCGTATCCACCACCACAAGGGTGTGCACGAGGCCATCGAGGTGGCACGCAGGACCGGTATGCGGCTGGTGATTGCCGGGATCGTGCAGGACGAAACCTACTTCAAGGAACAGATCGAGCCACACATTGATGGATCCAGGGTAGAGTATGTTGGCTCCGTCGGGCCGGAGAAAAGGCAAGAGCTTCTTGGCGGCGCACTGGCCATGTTGCACCTGATCCACTTCGACGAGCCCTTCGGACTGAGTGTGGTCGAGTCCATGGCCTGTGGCACGCCGGTGATCGCATTTGGGCGGGGTTCAATGCCGGAGCTTATTCGTGATGGCAGCACGGGATTCATCGTGACCGATACGGACGCTGCCGTGCAGGCGGTTGGCCGGATTGATTCCCTCGACCGGCGTGCCTGCCGGGACGAGGTGGAACAACGCTTTACCTGCCAGCACATGGCGCGTGCCTATCTGGATGTCTACCAGAGAATTCTCGACCAGCGGGAGAACCACCGGCCGTGGGGACACTATAACGACCTGCTGGAACGGGACGATCACAAAATCAAGGAAATCGTCGTCAAACCAGGCGAGCGGCTGAGTCTGCAAAAGCACCAGCGCCGTGCAGAGCACTGGACCGTGGTCAGTGGCAAGGCGCTGGTTACCGTGGGGGATCA
>CAMYKC010000154.1 GCA_947258865.1 uncultured Lysobacterales bacterium | reverse complement strand
TCCGGCCTTCCATGTCGAGGGCCCGGATTGCCGAGCCGTTTCAGAAATTCACCAAATCATAGATAACATGCCACGGATGACGATGGGCACGACCGAACTCACCACTTCGGCCGTCGCTTACCAGTACCGCCTCGAAACCCGTCAAACACTGGCCCAGCAGATGATCGGCCTGGTCTCGGACATTCCCGCCGCTGATGCGCTCTCAGAACGCATGCTGGAGTTCTCATTCGGCATGCGATTCGGCCCGGTACGTGATTTCCTGCGTGAAAAAGCGACAGCAATCGCAGAGGACCCCTACCAGTGCGAACACCTGCTCGATCTGAATAAACGAGCCTCGGAGGCACTGGCGCAACTGGACCGGCCGATGCCGCCCTTCGTCAACAACTTCCGCGGCGTCCGCGCCAGCTTGACCCATATCGCCATGAGCGAGGAATCCATCCCGGCGGACGCCAGAGGTTACCTGGCCCTGCATGTCGAAAAACCCGAAATGTTCGTCGGCATGGCCCAGATGTTTTTACCCGATCTGTCCGAACTTGCAATGGAACCGGGCGGCCCGCCCATTCGACTGCCTGAAACGCTGATACCACAGCCCGGGCTGGTGGCCTATGCGGCCATGTCCACGGATGCGATTGGCCTGGCAATGGGTGAAGGGGAGGAATCCGGTTTGCTGGAATTCCTCGATCCTGAAACTGGGTCAGAGGGGACATTCCTGTCAGTCAATTACGATATGGCGGCCTACATCGACTACACGCAGGACATCAGTGCGCGATACCAGCCTGACGACGGGGATTATGATCCGGTCACGGAGATCGCCGGCGCCATGCAAACTGCATTCAAGGAGATGGCGGACAGGAGCCACACCGAGATGAGTTTCTCCGCGGAAGGTCTCGTGATAGACGGCAGGATGACCTTCAAATAAGGCTGACGTTCAAACGGAGTTCCGGTGCCGATACGCAACGTCTTTTAACTGCTCCAGCACGGTGAGCAACGAAGCCATATCGCGCTTGCTGTGCTTGAGCAAATAGCTTTGCACGTCCGGCGGAACTTCGATACGCAAGGTCCTGGCGCGCTGCTGCAGAATTTCCTGCTTTCCCTCGTCGTCGGGAACCTGCAGACTCTGCCGAACACCCCAGGCCAGCCTCGATGCGAGGTCCGGCAAGGAGAACCTGAGCGATGAAAGGGGCTGATTGCTGCTGACCAGCAAACGGCCATTGGCGGAACGGACATCGTTAAAGCACCGGAACAGGGCCCGTTCCCATTCCGGGTTCCCCGCCACGGCATCGAGGTCATCCACGCAAATGAGATCAAGCACCTGCAGGCCTTCCAGCCCGGCCGCGGCTTCCTGTGGCAGGCGCTTGAGCGCAATGTAAAAGGCCCCCAGTCCGATTTTCCTGGCTGAATGGCAAAGCGCGTTCAACAAATGGGATTTACCCGACCCTTCCGGGCCTGAGAGAAACAGGCTGCTGCCGGGTTCATGCAGCAACTGCCGCACGGCGGCGAGGGAATTCTTGTTCGGCCCCACGATGAAATCCTCGAACCGGTCGGGCCGGCGGGGCTCGAGTTGCAGAGGGATTTGCGGCGATAACAACACTCAGGGGTCCTCCGCCCCGATAGAATCCGTTTGATAAAGAACACTCTGCCGGTACTGATCATGGACATGTTTGACCAGGACATTGAGCGCGGACGCAACGGGTAACGCGAGCAGGATCCCGAGGAACCCGAACAACTGCCCGCCGGCCAGGACGGCAAATATCACTGCCACCGGATGAAGACCAACCTTGTCCCCAACCAGTTTCGGAGTCAGGACCATGCTCTCCAGCGACTGCCCCACGCTGAAAACGAGGAGCACGAAAATGGGATGGATCAGGTCCTGAAACTGGAATAATGCAGCCGTCAGGGCGGCAACCACCCCTACGAAGGTGCCGAGATAGGGAACAATACTCAGCAGGCCGGCGCCCATGCCGATGATGAATGCAAGATCCAGCCCGATGAGCCACAAACCCACCGCGTACATCACGCCGAGTGCCAACATCACCATTAACTGGCCGCGAATGAATGCACCCAGCACCTGGTCGATTTCCCGGAACAAGGCACTGGCGGTCGGTTCAATTTTCCTGGGCAAAAGCGTTTGGATGCTGTTCACCAGTTTGTCCCAATCCCGAAGCAGGTAGAACGTCACCACCGGAATCAAGACAAGGTTCATCAGCCAATTCAGAACAGCCTGGCCGCCGCGGGAAACGGTTCCAATCACCCCGAGCACCGCTGAACTAACCTCTTTCCAATAAGACCGCGCCGCATCTTTGAGGCTCTCCGGATCGAAGGATAAAGAGCTCAGCCCAAGCTTGGCCTGCACCCAGGGCAACGCCGTACCCACCAGCCACTCGACCATCTCCGGGGACCGCTCAACCAGCCTCCTGACCTGATCACTCAGCAGGGGTATCACGATCAGAAAAATTAGGACCAGGCCCGCGACCATCAATAAGAACACGACGACCACGGACAGTGTACGGTTAAGACGCCACCGGAAAAACTTGAGTCGTTCCAGGCGGTCGACCAGCGGGTCACCGAGGTATGCCAGGCCGGCCGAAATCGCAAACGGCGTGATCACCGGTGCCAGCTGATAAACAAGCCAGCCCGTTCCAATGATCAGCGCCAGAATAAACCAATGCCTTGAATCAGCCGTCATTTCTGGCCACCCCCAACAGTACGTACCTGTCTTCGCTTTCCAGGAAAGCAAGCACGCCGCCCTCCAGGACCGCCTCTTCGAGATAGCGCGGCAGCGCATTCAATTCCAGCCGAAACGTCGCACTCCCCGGCTGCGCCGCGAGAACCGAAACATGGCTTACCACGCTGATGTCCTGTAAATAGGTCAGGCATCGCCAGTAATCGTTGGCGCCGGACAGGCCAACGACGGTGAGATCATGAAGCCAGGCGCCCATATCCGACGCCGCGATTGTGTTCGTACTCACGATCTGGTCCACACTCTGCTGCATGCTTTCGACCAGGGCGCTTTGCAGATCGATGTCCTGCGTTCGCCAGGCCCATTGTTCACCGTTGTAGCCAAGATTTGCCCTGACACTCCATTCTGCTCCTTCCCGCCGTGCGGCAAGAATCAACGCTCCGGTTCCGTTGTTTTTGTCAAGATTCTCAGTGTAGCCGCCCCATAGCAATTGCACATCTACCGGATAGATACCCTCTGAATCGGGACTGGGCCACCTCACAGGCATACCCCGACTCAAAGCGGTTTTATCCATGGTTTCGCGTACGTAGTCGAATTCGACCGGCATTATGCGGCGATCCAGGCCGTTATCGATAACCAGCCAGATGGTCACAGGCTTTCGCTCCGGCTGCCAAAGCGGCAATTCCAGCGACCTGACCAGTTCATCGACCCTCTTTTCCGAAAACCGGGCGACCAGCCTGGTTTCTTTGACGGCACTGCCGTCAGCCAGCATATTTTCAGCGATCCGGTAATGAAATGAGACCACCATGGAGGCGGCATTTCCAAGAGAAGGTTCGACCAGCGGGAAGTCATCAAATTGCCTGAGGCCACTAATTTTCCGAAGCACATGCCCGAGCGCCAGCGGCAATGCGCGCCTGCGCTCGGCCAGGCCTTGATCACCGACCACCGCTTCGCCGGCATACAAGTCGATTGGGGCTGCCTGCGCACCTTCAAATGGCAGCAGTATCAGCAATGAAAGAAGTAAGATTGTCCTCATGAGGTGCCGGGTGCGGGACCAACAAATAAGATACCATATGCCTTTGATTACGGAACCTGTTTTGAACAAAGAAACGAGTCATCAGGCAAGTCTTTCCTATCGCGACGCAGGGGTTGACATCGATGCCGGCAATGAACTGGTCGAACGAATAAAGCCTGCGGTCAGGAAAACGATGCGACCCGAGGTGATGACCGGCCTCGGCGGATTCGGGGCGCTGTTTCGAATGGACCTGGCCAAATGGCGGGAACCACTGCTGGTTTCCGGTACCGATGGTGTCGGCACCAAGCTGATGCTGGCGCGCCTGTTGCAGCGTCATGACACGATCGGCATCGATCTGGTTGCCATGTGTGTCAATGACATTCTGACCAGCGGCGCGGAACCGTTGTTCTTCCTCGATTATTACGCAACCGGAAAGCTCCGGTTGGCAGAGGCGCAGTCCGTGATTGGGGGGATCGCTGAAGGTTGTCTCCAGGCAGGCTGCGCCCTGATCGGCGGTGAAACGGCTGAGATGCCGGGCATGTACGCCGAAGGCGATTACGATCTTGCCGGGTTTGCAGTCGGTGCCGTGGAACGGTCTGAGTTGCTGGATGGCACAAGAATAGAAGCCGGCCATCGCATCCTCGGACTGGCATCCAGCGGCCCCCATTCGAACGGGTATTCACTGATCAGGAAGGTGATCGAGCAATCAGACGTAGACCTGTCCAATACCATCGCCGGAACCGATGGAGCGGTTGTCCAGCTCGGCGAAGCCCTGTTGGCGCCAACCCGCATTTACGTCAAACCGGTACTGAAATTGCTGGCTGGCGGGCAAATTGATGGCCTTGCTCACATTACGGGTGGCGGATTGACGGAAAACATCGTTCGCGTAATTCCCGAAGATCTGGGTATCGATATCAATACGTCCGCCTGGGCGCGGCCTGATGTATTCAATTGGCTGCAGGAAAACGGAGGGATCGAAGAGGAAGAGATGTTGAGAACCTTCAATTGCGGCATCGGCATGGCCGTCTTGGCCCGTGCAGATGACATCCCTGAATTGGCATCGCAATGTGGAGAACTCGGTATTGAGTCCTTTGATATTGGCGAAGTGACTCAAGTCACGGAAAGCGCCAGGGTCCGTTACATCTCGTGAACGAAGCATTCAAGGCAACCGTCCTCGTCTCGGGGACCGGCAGCAACTTGCAGGCGCTGATTGACGCCAGGCAGGCAAACCGGATTGATCTGGATATCATCCATGTCATCAGTAACGTAACAGCCGCAAAGGGCTTGGTGAGAGCAGCGAACGCTGGCATCAGAATCAGCGTGCTGGAACACGGAACATTTGCCGATCGAGACGAATTCGACCGGGCGCTTTCGCTTTTGATTGCAGCTGGGGATCCTGATCTCGTCATCCTGGCTGGATTCATGCGAATTATCGGGCCGCGGGTGCTGGGGCCGTTCAACGGGAAAATGATCAATCTGCATCCTTCCTTGCTGCCGCTGTACCGGGGAACCAACACCTACCAGCGTGCGATCGATGCCGGTGACAGCCAGCACGGCGCCAGCATCCATTTTGTTACCGAAGAACTTGATGGCGGTCCGGTCATTGCCCAGGCAATCATTCCGATTTTCAGTGAAGATGATTCTCAGAGCCTGGCTCAGCGACTGAGTCCGGTCGAGCATAGCCTGGTTGTAGCCACCGTTGAATTCTTCACAGCCCACAGGGTCGAATGCATCGACGGTAACGTGATCGTTGATGGAGAAAAGCTTGAAAAACCACTGCAATTACAAGCTGATGGACACCTGCACACACAGTAGAATGCGAGCTCTGCTCGCTGCTCTGCTGACCATGGCGTGGACCGGCAGCGGGTTTGCCGACATCCAGCCATACAGCGCCCGATACTCCATATACCGCAACGGAAAGCTGACTGGTAAAGTGGAAGTGAAATTGGAGCAACAGGGTGACAGCTTTACCATCAGGAGCGAGGGCCGCGGAACCCATGGCCTGGCAAGAATCCTCCGCGCCCGTGACAATGAACAGGTAACAGGACGTGTACGCGATGGCCGTTTTATGCCTGACCAATACACTCGACATACTCGAGTAGCCGGAATCGACGACCGTTGGATCGCAGAGTTTGACTGGGTTTCGAGCCAGGTCAACGTCATTCATGACGACGACGAGAGATTCGAGTTGGCCATGACGGGCGAAGCGCTCGACCCCCTCTCGCTCAAGTTGGAAATGAGACGAAGACTGGACGACCTGGAACCTGATCTGCGTTTCCTGATGGTCGAAGAAGATGAACTGGATGCACAAAACTTCAGAATACTCCGTACTGAGTGGCTGGAAACCAGTCTCGGCTGCCTGGAGACCACGCCGGTTGAGAAAATACGCACGAACAGCAAAAGATACACCCGGGCCTGGCATGCCCATGAACTGGCCAACATTGAAGTTCGGGTAGAACACGGAAAAACGGATGGAAACCACCTGGAGATGCGAATTACGGAGCTGATTCTGAATGACGAGTCTGTCATCCCACGCCCCGGATGCTCCGCCAGGCAGACCGCAAAAGGAACTATGCCATGATGCGAAAACTGATTGTTTCTTCACTGATCACCATCATTTGCCTTACAGCATGTTCGGTTAATCCGGTCACTGGCGAGCGTAATTTTCAACTCTACGGAACTGACTGGGAACGCGAAGTAGGGGCGCAGATGTATGCCCCAATGAAACAATCACAGGGCGGAGAATTCGTTCTCGACCCTGAACTGAACGCCTATGTTCAGGAAGTCGGAAATCGGCTTGCCGGCCAGGCACGCAGAAAAGATGAACTGGATTACGAATTCAGCGTCCTGAACGATTCCATCCCCAATGCATGGGCGCTGCCCGGGGGCAAGATCGTGGTTGCCCGCGGCCTCCTGGTTGAACTGGATTCCGAAGCGGAGCTGGCCGCGGTGCTCGGGCACGAGATCGTGCATG
>CAMYKC010000153.1 GCA_947258865.1 uncultured Lysobacterales bacterium | reverse complement strand
GCCATGGCTGGCAATGCCAACAGTACTCCAGCGATAAGCCCTGAACGTATAGCCCGGGCTAAACGGCACACCATCGGATCCCACCTCGCTCATTCAAGCGTGTTTGAAACTGGCCGGGCGCCATCCCGGCTATTGCCGCAACGTTTCCGCGAAAAACGGCTTGCGACAGCTTAGTCTGGCGCGTTACCAGTCTTCTGGTAGGTTATACGAAAACATGCAGGTCTCTTTTCATGCCAGTGATTTCAACCGCCGCGAAAATCGAAGCGACCCACAATCCCCTCCCTCGTATTCGTAACACCCTGATTTGCGCAGACCTTTGGTTTTGGCCCAAACTGAACTCACTAATTTCTTTAACTTTTGGAAGGCTAACCCCTTGAGCCACCTTCCCAGGAAAAGGTTCGGCCAGCGGTGTTGCCCACATATGTTTTTCTGCCTTTTCCGCGGCGTTAGCGCGGTGGGAATTCGGGCTGCCGACTGTATTGTCGACAGCAGTTGAACGCCTCAGCGAATTAACACAACCATGAGCGTAACCTGGGCGAGCCCTGTTCCCCGACTCGAATGACCGAAGCTCGCGCGGATACTATTGTCGAAACAAACCCTACGACTACTCGCCACCAAGAACATAACCGAACTCAATACAAGGTTGCCGCGCAACCCCCCTCAAACTCCTGGCTCTCCTTGGTCAGGATAGTCCTCACCATCGCGTATAGGATTCATGCCCAATCTCCAATTCCGCTATGGCCTACCAATTCGAACCCCTTTTGCCCCAATCTCGGTGATCAGCGAACCTCTCAAGCAAGAAATCGATGAATACGCGTGTCTTGGCGGATAGATTAGCCCTGGTCGGAAAGACCAGATAGATGTCAGCTGGCGGCGGCGTCCAGTCGGTCAGCACGGCGCACAGGCGCCCGGAACGCAGGTAAGGGGCGGCATCCCATTCTGAACGCATCAGAATGCCGTGTCCGTCCAAGGCCCATGTCAGGGTGCAATCGCCGTCATTGCTGCTCAAGGGACCCTGGATCTTGACCGTCTCCTGTTTCGAACCGCGACTCAAATGCCAGGTGCCGAATGTCTCGTCGGTCTCGCGCAGGAAGATGCAGTGATGCTGCCGTAATTCCCGGGGGTTTGCTGGCTCCCCGGCATGCCGCAGGTATGAAGGCGCCGCGCACAGAATGCGGCGGTTCAGGGCCAGTTTACGTGCGGTCAACCGTGCGTCCGGCAGTTCCCCGAAACGTATCGACACATCGAAACCCTGCTCGACCATGTTCACCGGCCGATCCGTCAGGTGAAGCTGCACTTCGACATCCGGGTAGATTCGGGCGAATTCCGACAGGGCCGGCGCAATATGACGCCGACCAAAGCCCAGGGTAACGCTGATCCGCAACAAGCCTCGCGGAATGGCCTTGGCTCCCGCCACCCTGTGTTCAAGTTCCTCCAGCTCATCGAGCAGGCGCCCCGCTCCGGTCAGATAGGCTTCACCCTCTGGCGTCAGGCTCATGCGCCGGGTGGTGCGATGCAGGAGCCGTACACCGAGTCGATTTTCCAGTGCAGCCAGGCGTTTACTGGCAGATGGCGCCGTAATACCCAGTTCCTGTGCCGTTGCAGCGAGGGTGCCTTTTTGCAGAAGGAGCTTGAAAAAGGCCAGGTCCGAGAAGGTGTCCATCAGATTCTATTCGGTCGCCGAAGGCAGTAATGAAGTATCTAACAGCATATTCATGCAATCAAGAAACGGGACTAGGATGCAGGTATCGGTTCATCTTTCGATACGAAGGAGACGAGAAGTGTCTTCCAATTCCTCGATATCGAGGCTTTTCCCCGGCTTCCAGCAGCGCAGCGTCGATGTCGGCGACGGCGTTCAGATCTCAGCGACCATTGGTGGTTCCGGGCCACCACTGCT
The DNA here is from genome assembly GCA_947258865.1 of uncultured Lysobacterales bacterium. Classification (GTDB taxonomy): domain Bacteria; phylum Pseudomonadota; class Gammaproteobacteria; order Xanthomonadales; family SZUA-36; genus CAMYKC01. The sequence continues at coordinate 3,842 of CAMYKC010000153.1, read as the reverse complement.
GTTGCTGCACGGCCATCCGCAGACCCGTGCACTGTGGCACCGCGTCGCGCCAAAGCTCGCGGAACATCACACCCTGGTGGCGGCGGATCTGCGCGGCTACGGTGATTCGTCAAAACCTCCCGGTTCGCCTGATCACGGAAACTACGCCAAACGCGTCATGGCGCAGGATCACGTCAGCTTGATGAAAACCCTGGGGTTCGATCATTTCGACGTACTAGCCCACGACCGCGGCGCAAGGGTGGCCCACCGCCTCGCCATGGATCATCCCGATACGGTCGCGCGACTGGTCCTGCTCGATATCGCACCCACGTTGGCAATGTACCGGCAGACCACGGAGGCATTCGCCCGCAGCTACTGGCACTGGTTCTTCCTGATTCAGCCGGCGCCCTTGCCCGAACGTTTGATTGAAACCGATCCCGCCGCCTATGTACGTGATGTGATGGGGCGCCGCAGTGCGGGTCTGGCCCCCTTCGACCCCAGGGCCCTGACCGAGTACCAACGTTGTATCGCATTGCCCGGCGCGGCTCATGGTTTGTGCGAGGACTACAGGGCTTCCGCTGGCATCGACCTAGAGCATGACCGCAGCGACCTTGAAGCGGGCCGTCTGCTGCAGCCGCCGTTGCTGGTACTGTGGGGTGAACAGGGGGTTGTGCACCGTTGTTTCCGGCCCCTTGACGAATGGCGGCAGGTAGCCCGGCAGATCGAAGGCGAGGCCTTGCCCTGCGGGCACTATATCGCTGAAGAAGACCCCGAAGGCTTGTTGGCAAGAGCAATTCCTTTTCTTTCGAAAACCTTCAATTGACGGTGGTCTGAATGTATCCGCAAACCCTCTATCGCAAGCTGGTGGCGTCCCACACAGTGGTGGAACTGGACGAACAGAATGTACTGCTGTTTTGCGACTTGCATCTGATGAATGAATACACCAGCCCCCAGGCCTTTGCCGGCCTGCACGAACAGGAGCGCGAGGTGGCTATGCCCGGCCAGAACGTTGCCACTGTGAGCCATATCATACCGACCCACCCGATCGCCCAGCGGATCATCCAGGACCCAGCGTCGGCACTTCAGGCCAGCAATCTCAAGCGCAACTGCGAGCGCCACGATATCCCATTGTTCGATACCAACGATGTCTTGCAGGGTATCGAACACATCATCGCACCCGAACACGGCATGATCCGCCCCGGCATGGTGGTGATTTGCGGGGACAGTCATACGACCACCTACGGTGCACTGGGAGCTCTCGGTTTCGGCATTGGTACCTCAGAAGTGGAGCACGTGCTGGCGACCCAGACTTTGGTCTACCGGTTGGCGGAAGACATGCGCATTCGTGTCGACGGCCGGCTTCCTCCCGGCGTTACCTCCAAGGACCTGATCCTCATGATCATCAGCCGCATCGGTGCCCAGGGCGCCCGTGGCTACGTGGTGGAATTCTGCGGCAGCGCCATAGACGATCTTTCAATCGAAGCCCGCTTTACCTTGTGCAACATGGCGGTCGAGGCTGGGGCCAGGGGAGCATTGATCGCACCGGACCAGAAGGCTGTTGATTATGTCTTTGCGCGGGTAGCAGACATGGACACAGAACAGCGTCGCCAAGCACTCTCCTATTGGGCCACTCTTCGCAGCGACGAGGGAGCCGAGTTCGAAGTGGAGCACCGGTTCGATGCTGCGGACGTCGCTCCCTATGTAACCTGGGGAACCAGCCCAGACCAGGCGATACCCGTCACCGGCAAGGTGCCTGCCGCCACCGGACCACAGCGCAGCAGCATCGAAAAAGCCCTGAACTACACCGGGCTTGCGGCAGACATGCCTCTGGAAGGGCTCGCCGTCCAGCACGTCTTTATTGGCTCCTGTACCAATGCACGCATCGAAGACCTGAGAGAGGTGGCCGCCGTGGCCAAAGGGCGCCGCGTAGCGCCGGGTGTGCGTGCCATGGTGGTGCCCGGCTCCGGTGCGGTAAGAACGCAGGCGGAATCGGAGGGTATCGCGCAGGTATTGATCGATGCGGGCTTTGAATGGCGCAAGCCGGGGTGCTCCATGTGCCTGGCCATGAACGACGATGTACTGGCGTCCGGACAGCGCTGCGCCTCCAGCACCAACCGCAATTTCGAGGGGCGCCAGGGGCGTGGCGCCATTACGCATTTGATGAGTCCCGCCATGGCCGCTGCGGCGGCGGTTACCGGCCATATAACGGATGTACGCAAACTGGGAGGCCCTAATGACTGAGTCACACCGCATTGGCGGCATCGCCGCGCCTTTGAATATCGCTAACCTGGACACCGACCAGATCATGCCCAAGCAATTTCTGCGTGGCATAGACAAGAAAGGTCTGGACAAGGGACTGCTCTGGGACCTGCGCTTCGACCGCGAAGGCCACATCCGCCACGATTTCGTGCTCAACCGGCCGGAGTTTGCCAATACAAGAGTGCTTATAGCCGGCCCGAACTTCGGCTGCGGCTCCAGCCGCGAACACGCCGTCTGGGGCTTGCAGCAATTTGGTATTCAGGCGGTGATAGCGTCCAGCTTCGGCGAGATCTTCTACTCAAACGCCATGAATAATGCACTGCTGGCGGTAATACTGCCCCAGGACGACGTTTCCAGATTGCTGGACGAGGCACATCGAAACAGCACCCCTTTAAACATCGAGATTGATGTAATTTCCATGGAGGTTCGTAGTCCTGGCATGACGCGACCGTTCACTTTGGCAAAACGCCATCGCAGGATGTTCCTCGAAGGGTTGGATATGATCGGCGCCTCGCTGGCTCACAAGGCGAACATAGCCGCATTCGCCCAACATCATTGGTCGCGCCAACCCTGGGTTAGGGACATCGCTCGTCTAACGAAGCATCGCATCGACAATCATTGATTGTCTGCGGCCGGGAACTTAATAGAGCATGATCAAAAAGCAGGGGCCCGATTAGGATCGATTGCAATCCCTCTCTGGGAATCGGCCAATGTCTCAGTTTCGTACAGAGATGTCAGCCCCTATTCGAATCACAATCGACGGCTCATGGCCGGCTTCACCCGTAGCCGGTTTGGTTGGCAAAGCTTGTTTCCGGGCGGGCCGGGCCATTGCGAGATAGTCCGGTTCGTCGGCTGATCGCTCGATATACAAACCCGCCGGACTTGCGAGTGAAAAAGCCGAGACCATCGATGCTTTTAACGCAACCGCCGCGAAAATCGAAGCGACTCACTCGCTTTTCCCGCAAGCATCTAACTCGCTGATCCCCGTGGGCATTCCCAACCCACTCCTTCATAATCCGCTGAAATCTCTCGCAAACACCAGGATCTCACCTTGAGGCACCGCCCCAGGAAAAGGTTCGGCCAGATCGTTCGACAAAATTAGTGGTCAATAGAATTCACGATTATCGGAACCCTCTCTTGTTTGTTCTTGTAGCCGCCAACCTGATGGTCGCCGCCTGCACAGACTCAGAGGAACCCGCCAGGATCGATAACATGGAAAATGGCATCGAATCGGTGACGCTGGAACGTACCTACGACGAGGTATTTGCCTTCGAGATGTTGCCAGCGACAGGCCCCGGCACCACCCCTGAACGCGGCAACACGGTGGACCTGTTGCTGAACATGCCCTACCTCTTGACCTCCGGCCTGATCCCCCCAGAGTTTGTAATCAATGAACTGCTTTCACAGGGATTGAACGACGCAGGGATGAGTGGGGGCGTGCAATGGGAGCCTTACCGACTCAGGCCCGGGGACTTCGATGCCCTGGCACAAGCCCTTCAGAGGGCTTATGCCCATGGTGAACTGAGATACAAGGCACCGGATACCTGGGTCAGAAACTTTCAGGACTGGCATGTATGGGTGATGTATATCAAACACGGGGTACC
>CAMYKC010000152.1 GCA_947258865.1 uncultured Lysobacterales bacterium | reverse complement strand
TCGAAGTTGAGCGCGGCAACGTTGTTCAGTACGGCAGCGCTGTCCAGCGCGAACAGGTGAGCGAGCATGATGCAGCCGATCAGCAACGGGCGAATGATGGTGATGGCCGAAGACGTTTGGGGTGGCGGCTCGAAACTCATCGCAGATGTCAGTCCAACTGGGCCAGGGCCTCGGAAACGTGCTCCAAAGGCACCACGGTGAGCCCCTCGATCGGCCGGCGGGGCGCATTGGCCTTCGGTACCAGCGCCCGGGTGAAACCGTGCCCCGCTGCCTCGCGCAGGCGCTGCTCGCCGTCGTGCACGGGGCGGATCTCGCCCGACAGCCCGACCTCGCCGAAACACACCATGCGCTCGCCCGACGGGCGATCCCGGAAACTGGAATACAAAGCCAACAGCATCGGCAGGTCAACGCCGGTTTCGCTGACGCGCATGCCGCCGACGACATTGATGAATACATCATGGTCAGCCAGTGCTACTCCGCCCTGGCGATGAAGAACGGCCAGCATCATGGCCAGCCTGTTGTGTTCCAGCCCCAGCGCTACTCTGCGCGGGTTGTTCAGGGTACTCAAATCGACCAGCGCCTGCACTTCCAGCAGGATGGGCCGGGTACCTTCACGCACAACTGTAATCACACTTCCCGACACCGGGTCTTTATGCCCGGACAGGAAGATGGCTGAAGGATTCCTGACCTCTTTGAGCCCTTTGCCGGTCATCGCGAACATGCCCAGTTCGTTGATCGCGCCAAAACGGTTCTTGATGGCGCGGATCACCCGGAATCGGCTGCCTGCATCGCTTTCAAAATAGAGGACGGAGTCCACCATGTGTTCAAGCACCCGCGGACCGGCTAATACACCTTCCTTCGTCACATGCCCGACCAGGATCACGCAACACTGGTTTTCCTTGGCCCAACGGACCAGCGCCGCCGCGGATTCACGAATCTGCGCGATCGAACCCGGCACCGAAGCCAATGCTTCCGTGTACACGGTCTGAATCGAGTCGACGACCATCAGGCGGGGTTTCTCTTTCCTGGCGTGTCCAAGGATCTGCTCAATCGACGTTTCGGTCAGGCACCGGATGCCGTCCAGAGATAAGCCCAGGCGGCGTGCCCGCATCCCCAATTGTTCGAGTGATTCTTCACCGGTGATGTAGAGACTGGAGAACTGCCCGGCAACCGCGGCAACCAGCTGCAGCAGGAGCGTTGACTTGCCGATGCCGGGATCCCCGCCCAACAGGATGACAGAGCCCGGCACGATACCGCCCCCCAGCACCCGATCGAGTTCGCCAACACCCACCGCCATGCGTTCGACGAAGGACTGGCCAACGGCGGAAAGATCCCTGATCTCGTTGCTGAGCTGCCCGGCGTAGCCGCCAAAACGCGCACCCTGACGCGCTTCAGCGACGGTCTCCACGACGCAATTCCACTGCTGGCATTCGGGGCACTGGCCGGCCCATTTGCTGAGCCGGATGCCACAATGTTCGCACTGATAGCTGCTTTTGTTTTTTCCCATTCCTGCATCCCGCGGCAAGACGTTCTTGTAACAGATACGGCCCGTGACCTCCAGCCCATATCACTAACGGGTGGTTTTTCTTACAATGAATGCGAGTCAAACGATTGAAGAGGGTTGATGGAACGCCTGCAGGAACAACCGCTGATCGGAGAAGCGCCCGTTTTTCTTGAGGTCCTGGAGCGTGTTTCGCGTGTCGCGCAGCTGAACCGGCCGGTGCTGGTGATCGGCGAGCGCGGTACGGGCAAGGAACTCATCGCGGCGCGTATTCACTACCTGTCACCCCGCTGGGACCGTCCTTTTGTCAAGCTAAACTGCGCTGCGCTCGCCGAGTCCTTGCTGGAAACAGAGCTGTTCGGTCACGAAGCCGGATCATTCACCGGCGCGACACGACGCAGGCTGGGCCGATTCGAACTGGCAAATGAAGGCAGCCTGTTTCTGGATGAACTCTCAAACACGTCTGACCGGGTGCAGGAAAAGGTTCTGCGTGTTATCGAGTACGGTGAACTGGAGCGAGTGGGCGGAAATGAAACCATCCTGACCGATGTGAGGATCATCGGAGCAACCAACGAAGACCTGCCTTCGCTGGCGGAGCAAGGCAAATTCCGTGCGGATCTGCTGGACCGCCTGGCTTTCGATGTGATCACCCTGCCCCCCCTGCGGGAACGCCAGGAAGACATCTTGCCGCTGGCGGATTATTTTGCGGTAAAGATGTCTGGCGAGCTGGGACTGGAGCTGTTCCAGGGATTCAGTGAATCCGCCCGCGAGCTATTGCTGAATTACTACTGGCCGGGCAATGTCCGTGAACTCAAAAACGTGATTGAGCGGGCCGTTTACACGTCTCTGGGTGATGATCAGCCCGTTGTCGAAATCAATTTCGATCCTTTTGAATCACCATGGCGGCCAGGAGGCGAGACTACTGAGCCAGTCGCGAAAGCCGCGGTCAATCCGCCTGTTGAAGCATATGACTTCAAAGAATTCATCCAGGACAAGGAAATCGAACTTCTGAAATCAGCCCTTGAGCAGTGCCGCTTCAACCAGAAAAAAACCGCCAAATATCTGGGTATGACCTATCACCAGCTGCGCGGCTATCTGCGCAAGTACGAGCTGACCGAAGCCGACTAGAAATCAGTTGAGGGGGGGATACGCGTGTTCGGGCGCGTAATTTACGAAACGGAGCCATTGTCCCTGGAACGTCAGCACCACGGTGTCCGTCGGACCATTGCGGTGCTTGCCGATAATGATTTCGGCCTTGCCTTTTTCCGGTGATTCGTCGTTGTAAACCTCGTCACGATAGATGAACACGATCAGGTCGGCGTCCTGCTCAATGGAACCCGATTCCCTCAGGTCCGCCATGACCGGCCGCTTGTTGGGCCGTTGTTCCAGGGCGCGGTTCAATTGCGACAGCGCAACCACTGGCAGGTGCAGTTCTTTTGCAATGGCCTTGAGCGAACGGCCGGTGCAGTTCTTTTGCAATGGCCTTGAGCGAACGGTAAATTTCGGCGATTTCGGTAGCACGGTTCTCCTTAGACCCCGGCACCGCCATCAAATGCAGGTAATCCACAACGATCATCCAGATATTGTGCTCGCGCTTCAGGCGGCGAGCGCGCGCACGCAATTCCGCGGGCGACAAGGATGGCGTGTCGTCGATAAACATGTGGCTCTTGTGCAGCAGATTCATCGCCATGGTCAATTTCGGCCAGTCCAATTCATCCAGGCTGCCCGTCCTCAGACGGGTCTGGTCGATTTGCCCTAGCGAGGAGAACAGCCTCATGACCAGTTGTAAAGCCGACATTTCCATACTGAAGATCGCAACCGGCACGTCGTGCTTGATCGCGGCGTGTTCGGCGATGTTCATGGCCAGTGTGGTCTTGCCCATCGCCGGGCGGCCGGCAACAATAATCAGGTCGGAGTCCTGCAGGCCGGCGGTCAGCTTATCGAAGTCCTTGAAACCGGTATGAGTACCGGTGATCTCGCCCTCGAATTCGTGAAGCTCCTGGATTTTCTCAATCGCTTCCTTCAGCGTATCCTGCACCGTGACGAACGAAGAGCCGGTGCGCAGACCCTGGTCTCCAATCGCAAACACCCGGCGCTCTGCTTCCTCCAGCAATTCCCGGCTGTCCCGGCCTTCCGAAGAAAATGACGCGGAGGTGATTTCAGCGCCGACATCGATGAGCTGCCGGAGAATGGACTTCTCGCGAACGATCTCTGCGTATGCCTTAACGTTGGCTGCACTGGGCGTGGTGGAGGCCAATTGGCTGATGTAGGCGCCGCCGTCGATCTGGTCAACCAGGTCACGGGATTCGAACCATTCGGTTACTGTTACCGCGTCGCAGGGTTTTCCACCGTCACTCAACTCGTGGATGGCGCGAAAGATCTGGCGGTGATCTTCGCGATAGAAATCCGCTTCCGTAATGATATCGGCAACATCGTCCCAGGCGCGCGATGACAACAGCAAGCCCCCCAATACCGCCTGTTCGGCCTCGATCGAATGAGGTGGAACTTTTAAATTCTCAACGGTAGCAAGTTTGGGGGTTGGCATTCCTTTGACTTATTCTGGATTTACGGTGACCTTGATCTCTGTTCCCACATCCGCGTGCAGGTGAAGCAGAACGACATGCTCACCAGTATAGCGGATTGGGCCCTCGCCCATAATGACTTCAGCCTTGGTGACCTGTACACCTTTTTCTGTAACGGCGTCAGCAATCTCCCTGGGCCCAATCGAGCCGTAGAGTTTGCCTTCTTCACTGGCGTTGGCCGTCAGCGTGATTTCAAAATCGACCAGGGCTGCGACCCGCTCTTCTGCAGTGGACAACTTCTGCAGCGCCAGCTTTTCCAGCTCCGCGCGGCGTGCCTCGAATTCTGCGATGTTGGCCTTGGTGGCAGGCACGGCTTTGCCGGTCGGCACGAGATAATTGCGGCCGTAACCCGGCTTCACATTGACCTTTTCACCAAGGTCGCCGAGATTCTGTACTTTTTCAAGCAGTATCAGTTCCATTTTGCTTTTCCTGACTGATCAGCAGATCAATGGTTATCGGTGTAAGGAAGCAACGCCAGGTAGCGGGCGTGCTTGATGGCTTGAGCCAACTGGCGCTGATATCGCGCTTTCGTGCCCGTGATCCTGCTGGGGACGATCTTGCCCGACTCACCGATGTATTGCTTGAGTAAATTGATGTCTTTGTAATCTATGTCGGAAATTCCATCTGCTGTGAAGCGACAGAATTTTCTGCGTCTGAAATGGCGTGACATGGTAATTCTCCTGTTCCTGATCAGGCGTCGGCGCTGCCGGCGTCTGTTGCCTTGGTGGTTTCGTCGGCTGCGTGCTCGGCCGGTATCGCAGCTTCTTCAACTGCTTCGGCGGCCGATGCTTCCCCGGCTGATGTGTCCGGCCCGGTCTCGGCGGATTCTTCGACTGCTTCAACTGCCTCGGGTGATTCGGCCTCGGGCTCTTCAGCCTCGGGCGCTTCAGCCTCGGGCGCTTCAGCATTGGGCGCTTCAGCCTCGGGCGCTTCAGCTTTGGGTGCTTCAGCCGCGGGCGCGGCTGCCTTGCGCTCTTCGTAACTGCGACTGGAGCGGTCTTTCTCCTCCTTGGCCTTCATCATCAAAGATTGCTCGACAAGCGCATCCTGCCGGCGCACCGTCAGGTGACGCAATACGGCGTCATTGAAGCGGAAAATACCTTCGAGTTCGGCCAGCGTCGCGCCATCACATTCGATGTTCATCAGGATGTAATGGGCTTTGTGCAACTTGGCAATCGGGAATGCCAATTGACGGCGCCCCCAGTCTTCCAGGCGATGGATGGTACCGTGGCTTCCTTCGATCATGGCCCGGTAACGTTCCAGCATGGCAGGAACTTGCTCGCTCTGATCCGGATGGACCAGAAAACATACTTCGTAGTGTCTCATTGTTACTCCTTATGGATTTGTCGGTACGGATAACCGCACCACCAAAGCTTCCTTTGTCAGTAAAGTGAAGCAAGGATATTCGCCTTTACAAGAGGCGAAGCCGGCGAATTATATCAGGGATTCAGCCGATGGTGAAACTCTCGCCGCAGCCGCATTCATCGGTCACGTTTGGATTGATAAAGCGGAATGACGACCCGAGCCCTTCGGAGACGAAATCTATGGTTGAACCATCAAGATAAACAAGGCTTTCCGACGCGACCACGACCTTGACGTCGTCCTGTTCAAAAACAACATCGTCCTCCGCAATCTGATCGGCCAGTTCGACGGTATAGGCCCAGCCCGAACACCCGGTTTTCCGGACGCCCAGGCGCAGCGCGACACCGCCGTCCCGGTCAAGAAAATTGCGAACCCGCTCTGCTGCGGGCGAGGTCATGTTGATCGCCATGGCTTAAACATACATCAGTTAATGGTCAATTGATCCTCTCGCGGGGTTTTGGTTCCGCGGCAGGTGCTTTATTATTTGGGGTTTCCTGATCCAGGATCAACTCATCAATCATGTCATTCATCAGAATCAAGGACGCCCTGGCCGGGAAAACGGATATCGGGACGGAAATAACCATCCGGGGCTGGGTCCGCACCCGGCGGGACTCCAAAGCCGGTTTCTCCTTCATCAACGTGCATGATGGCTCCTGCTTCGATGCCATTCAGGTCGTCGCTCCCGGAGAACTCGCTAACTACGAGGATGAAGTGAAAAGGCTGACTTCGGGTTGTGCTGTCGAATGCAGTGGCACACTCGTGGAATCCGGAGGGCGCGGACAACAATATGAAATCCAGGCAACGGCGGTAACGGTAGTCGGCTGGGTTGATGATCCGGACACCTACCCCATTCAGCCCAAGCATCATACGTTCGAATTCCTGCGTGAAGTCGCGCACCTGCGGCCCAGGACAAATACGTTCGGAGCCATTGCCCGCGTCCGGCATGCGACCGCTCAGGCGATCCACCGTTATTTTCACGAGCGTGGTTATTTGTGGATCAACACGCCGATCATCACGGCGTCGGATGCAGAAGGCGCCGGTGAAATGTTCCGGGTAAGCACTCTGGAACTGGCAAACCTGCCATATAATGAAAATGGCAGCATTGACTTCAGCCAGGATTTCTTTGGCCGGGAGACTTTTCTGACCGTCTCTGGCCAGCTTAACGTCGAGGGGTATTGCCAGGCGTTAAGCAACGTCTATACCTTTGGCCCTACTTTCCGGGCGGAAAATTCGAATACACCGCGTCACCTCGCCGAGTTCTGGATGGTGGAGCCGGAAATCGCATTTGCCGACCTTGACGAGCTGGCAAACGTTGCCGAAGAATTTCTAAAATATGTGTTCGCCGCCGTAATCGAAGAATGCCCCGATGATATGGCGTTCTTTGAGAAAAGGATCGAGCCCGAGGCAATCAGCAGACTGCAGGCTGTCATCGAGGCGCCCTTTGTGCGACTGGAATACAAAGAGGCAATCGAAATTCTGAAAAATGCCGACCAGGATTTCGAATTCGCCGCCAATTGGGGATTGGATCTGCAAACGGAACATGAGCGGTACCTGACAGAAAAACATTTCAAAGCACCGGTTGTCGTCATGAATTACCCAACAGAAATAAAAGCGTTCTATATGCGACTGAGCGACGACGGCCGGACGGTAGCTGCGTTGGACGTACTGGCCCCGGGTATTGGCGAGATTATCGGTGGCTCACAGCGTGAAGAGCGCCTGAGTGTTCTGGAACGCCGCATGAAGGAACTGGATTTAGACACGGAACATTACAGTTGGTACCTGGATCTGAGAAAGTATGGTTCCGTGCCGCACGCAGGATTTGGCCTTGGTTTCGAACGCCTGGTCAACTACATCACTGGTATGACCAACATCAGGGATGTGATCCCCTACCCCCGAGTACCGGGCAGAGCAGACTTTTAGTTCCGCAATTGCACTTCCCAAAAATTTTTGTCGCGCATAAAAAAACGACCAGGAACATCATCCGTGTTACTCCTGGTCGTTGTGCGGACGTCTCGCCACCCGCAAAGTGCATCCATGCTACACAAGGGTGCAGTTCCTTCTGCTTTGGAGCCGACAATCCTTGTCATTTCCAACCTTGTTGAGAGACATTATAGCCACCTTTGTCTATAGACGCAAGTGTCTATTTCATTTTTTGTCTAAATTCTATTTTGGCTATTGACATAATTGGCTATTTCAGTTAATGTACGCCCATGTTATACGTACTTCATCATTCAAAAGGTGCACTGATGCTTTCAGCCAACGACCGTGAACAGGTCATGAGGTGGAGCCAACGCCAATTGGGCAATAGGTCCGGCATGGTCTCCATTACGGAAGGTATTCGCAGGGAAGCACTGAATACAGTTGAAAAGGATGGAACCGGAATTGGGAACGGGTTCGACAAGGGTTGTCGTCCCGTTATGAGCATTATGGCGAACTTGACACAGGATGTGTACGGGGAGCAAGGAAGCTCCGCAAGCCATGATGCCCTGCTACCAGAATCCCATATGGGTATTGCAAGCCCGACTTGGCACTGATGCCTGGTAAGAATTGCATAGGACAAGGCAGTCCTTGAGTAATGATAGGGATATCAAACGATTACTGGATATTTTGAAACCAGTTTCGTAAACGACAAACAAGGGGTGGAAAGGATCTCCACCAACGGAACAGGGATGTTCCAAGCGCTAACGAACGCTGTTTTTCGCGTCATACAGCCGGTAGCTGCAAGGGATGTGGCTACCGGTTGTAGAAAAGCCCCAAAAAGGGCGCGTCGCGAGAGCAAGGAAAGACTCGATTTCAATTGCGAGTAGATGATTAAATAAACTTGCCAAGTTGTTGAAAAAGAGGCTATCCTATATGTATAGTGCCGAAGTTGCGCACAGACGCCTGTTTGAGGGCACGAACAGGGTTTCACGAGATGGAATTCATGGACTGCAGTAGGGGATTTTCAGGAGACTGAACAATGCCTGGCGTGGTAATGAAAAATAGCGCTAATCAACAACAAGAAGAATCTAGATCGATCACGGACTTTCTCGGCCGCGTGTTCCGTAAAGTCGTGCGCCTCGTCATTGGCTCTGTCTCCCTGCCCGCTCTCACGGACATCCTCAAAACTATTTACGTCGAAGAAGCGGAGAAGAAACTGGAGCGTACGCGTGTTGTTTCTGCAGTTTTATTGCAAAGTCTCGAGGACGACACTCAAAGCCAGAGTGTAAATCCTGAACACGCTCTAATCGATATGTGGTCAAGTGATCCGTTTTTTCAAGATTCCGATACAGGCAAGCCTGCCTCGCTACCAATAGTTGGTCGCGGCCGCACTTTTCAGAGCCTAGTTCTCAAGTCAATAGGACGAAACATAACGGTTAAGACAGTAATAAATCGACTGTTGGCTTCTAACAATATTCGCGTAACTCAAGAAGATGTTGAAAAAGTAGAGTTACTCTCAATGCTCTATTCACCAATTTCTGACGACAGAGCAAAACAAACCGAAGTGGGATTAATTGAGGCATCAAGGGTCTTAAGTGCCGTAATACATAACATGACTTCGGACCCCGATATACGGGTACCTCAACAAGGTCGCTGGACTTATCGACTGAGTCCGGACAGGTACAAAGAATTTCGAAAGAAAGCCAGGGAATTACTAGGCAAGCAAATTAAGGAAGGGGAGTCGTTGCTTGAGGATTTCGAGGAGCCATCGAAGCAACCCAATCAAATCACGGTTGGAATCGGTTGGTACCAATGGACTGACCATGAACCTGAAGAGGAGGACGAGTAGAAGGGGGAAATTAATTACTCAATCTCGTCTCAGGTAAGTGTTTAGCAGCCTGGTCGGAAGCAGAAGGCAAAAAGCCCGCTGAAGACCTGAACCTGAAGAAAGAGGAGAAAGATAATGTCTCGTTGGATGATAGAAAAGGACGGCACAGGGATCGAGAAGTCCGGCACCGGTATTGAAAAAGCTGGAACAGGTATAGAAAAGTCCGGCACCGGTATTGAAAAAGCTGGAACAGGGATAGAGAAATCTGGCACTGGAATCGAAAAATCCGGCACGGGGATACGGAGCGGGCTATTTGCCTGTACGCTTGCGGCGTTGACATGTGCTGGTAGTATTCAGGCAGCGCCGGTCGATCCTGCCGGCTCTCTGCAAGTTGTCGTGCAGAATAACCAGGTCGCTGTGTCATGGATTATTGGTGACAGCGTTTTCTCTGGTGTTTCATCACTAAACGGCTCCTACGCAAATCTTGTATTAACTGAAGTCGCTTTGGGTCCCACTAGTAGTGATGTTGAAGTCACAGGTGGCGGAACTGGTTCAAATACTGAAGTGACCGGCGGTGGCACTGGTTCGAGCACTGAAGTAACTGGTGGTGGTACCGGTTCATTCAAAAGGGTCACAGGTGGTGGCACCGGTTCGGGAACTGAGGTTACGGGTGGTGGCACTGGCTCAAATACCGAGGTTACTGGCGGTGGAACCGGATTTACTGTCGAGGTTACTGGTGGTGGAACCGGCTCAAACACCGAGGTTACTGGCGGTGGAACCGGATTTACTGTCGAGGTTACTGGTGGTGGAACCGGCTCAAACACCCAAGTTACAGGTGGTGGAACCGGCTCAAACACCCAAGTTACAGGTGGCGGAACCGGGGCTAATACAGAAGTAACGGGTGGCGGCACTGGCGCTAATTTCGAGGTCACAGGTGG
>CAMYKC010000151.1 GCA_947258865.1 uncultured Lysobacterales bacterium | reverse complement strand
GGTGATGATGTCCCACTCATCCGACAATCCGAAACCGTGTTCAATACCGGGCAGGCTGAATGACCTGATATCCAGGTCAATCACGAGTACATAGTCCGGTAATGTCTCTGGGGCCAATTCCTCCAGGTAAAGGTTACGCGCATTGGCAATTCGCCGTATGCGATCCTCCCCAAACCAGGCTCTCCCTTCATTCACTGCCGTTTGCCCGTCGCTGAAATGGTCAGCGCTCAGGTAACAGAATCGAATAGCACGAACCAGGTCATTCTCTTTTTGCCAGGAAGAAACAAGCTCACCGGTATCATCTGTGCTGTCATTTTCAACCACTATGATCCGGTAAGACTGAAAAGCAGCACCCAGTGCTTCAATTCGCGGAATCAACCGTTCGAGATTTTGCGCACAATTGCGGGCCAGGCCGCAGATGGCGACCGTTTTGTCAGACATGATTTTTCGGCCTGCCTTTTTGAGTTGAGCCGGCGAAGCTAGTGATCTCATCAACAATAAAATTCAGCAGCATGAACCCAAATGAAAGGGTAACAGCTTTTCCGGCCGTGATAATGTTCAAACACTTGTAATGGAACATGATTCGCGACACCATGCCGGCACATGCGTAGGCCATACATATCATCATCAAACCGAGTCAATTAGACAAGCAGGCCAGTAAGCAGTTGAATCCAGACTCTTCCAATACGACACGAATCTTCGGCAGAGAAATTTGTGTCGGTGAACGCCAAGTGTTGCGCAGCCACCTTGGACGTATCATGGAAAGCGCAGGTAAAGCGGTATTTTTCTGCAATGTCCACATGCTGATGCTTTCCCAGGAAGACGGGGATCTCGAATCGGCAATGGCATCGGCAGATTTTGTTATCCCCGATGGTGTTCCGGTGGCCTGGCTTCAACGGTGGCTGGGAGAGGGCAGCGCCGATGTCTTCAGGGGATACGAAGCGGTCGAGATGCTTTGTTCGCTGGCCGCCAGTTCTGGCAGGGCTGTTGGATTCCTGGGCTCAACGGACAAAGTATTGCAAGGAATGACAGAGCAACTTAAACAAAGACATGCCGATTTGAATATCGACTATCTTTACTCGCCACCTTTGCTCGGTGAAGAGATTGACCCAGATCCAGAACTGGTTGAACAGATCAATTCAAAAAATCTTGCCTGTCTGTTTGTTGGTCTAGGATGTCCAAAACAGGAAAAATGGGTTGCTGCCTACGGCTCCCACCTGAACTGCAATCTGCTCGCGGTCGGTGCTGCATTCGACTGGCTTGCCGGAACAACTGCAAAACCACCAGCCTGGATGGAGCAAAGAGGGCTTGCCTGGTTATTCCGGTTGGCACAAAACCCACGAAGAATGTGGTATAGATACTTAATTTATAATAGTAAATTTGTTCTGAAATCGGCTAAACTCCTCACCTGGGATAAATTAGGGATGAAAAAGTCGGAAAAGGGAAACGGATGATCCGCCAGGCCAACACGCTTCTCATCATACTGGTTAGCTTCCTGCTGGCTTACTGGTTACGCTTTGGATATACGGGGCTCCCACAAAACTACCTGATGGCGTTATTGCTGACGCTTTTACTTTCAACCATCATATTTCCCGCGACGGGCGCTTTCAGACGTGAATTTGAATGGGCATTCATGCGCAAGTTGCGGCGGCTGATTGCAGGTTGGGCCATTGTCGTGCTCGTTCTCGTCAGCATGGCGGCCATGCTGAAAATCACAAGTTATTTCTCACGCATCTGGTTTGGGTCCTGGGTGCTGATCTGTCTGGTTGGTTTGGTGGCGATGTTACTGATCACGCACTCAGCGGCCGTGCGTGCTCGCAAAAGGGGCAAGGATGATCGCGACATCGTACTGGTTGGCGCGGGGCAGACTGCTCTGAAAGTCGAGGAGAAAATCAGAAAAGATCCGTACTCAGGAATGAACCTCGTGGCATGCTTCGGAACTCCCTGGTCCAGTCAAGACACCCTGCCAATCCGGGACCTGGCCGGGTTTATCCGGGAAAACGCTGTCCGGGAGGTCTGGATAGCAATTCCATGGGATGAAAAGTCATTGCTGGACCAGTGCCTCAACGAACTGAAAACATCGGTGGTCGATGTCAATGTGGTGCCGGACCTTGACCAGTACAGGCTGCTTAATCAGACCATTAGTGAGTGGGGCGGAATGCCGGTGATTAGCCTGGCTGGCACGCCGATGACTGCAGCAGAGATGCGGCTGAAGGCCGTCATGGACTGGTTCGTGGCATTGCTGGTTACACTGGTACTCTCACCGATATTGCTCGGCGTGGCGCTTCTGATTCTGGTCACTGACGGCAGACCGGTCCTGTACAGACAACAACGGCATGGTGTGGGAGGCGATTCCATCGATATCCTGAAATTCAGGACCATGAAGGCCGTGTCGGGGGAGAGCAAATTTCGACAGGCTGAACCCGAAGATGAACGGGTCATACCAGCAGGCAGGTTCTTACGCAAAACCAGCCTTGACGAACTGCCCCAGTTATTCAATGTGCTCAAGGGAGAAATGTCACTGGTGGGCCCACGGCCGCACCCGCTGGAGTTAAACGACGATTATAAATCCCGCATCCCGAAGTACATGCTGCGTCACAAGGTGAAACCTGGAATCACCGGTTGGGCCCAGGTGAACGGATTCCGCGGGCAGACGGAAACACGCGAAAAAATGGCCCTGCGAATCGAGCACGACCTGTGGTATATCCAGAACTGGTCCCTGTGGCTGGACCTGAAAATCCTGTTGATGACGCCTTTTGTGATGATTCACCGCAACGCCTATTGAGAAGTTGCCGGCCGCAGTGAGGCTCCTCAGGTATCAATGGTCTCGATTTCGGCCTTGTCTTTTTCGACCTCGTTTTTGTCCCGGGAGGATCTCCGCCATTTGATTCTCTCGCGCAATTGCCGAGTCGTGAATCCATCCAGCCGGGGAACCAGCAATTCCATTTGGCCCTTGGCCGCGATGTCATAAACGAGCAAATACGCTATCGCGCTCTCCAGGCTCTGGTATTCCGCCGGAGTGGTATGGGCTTTTACCCGCGCCTTGCTGGCTTCGAACGCCTCCATGCTGCTTCCGTCCAGCGGGATATCCAGGCCGTTGCCGTCCCAGGATTCGACGGACGTCACTTGAGGTTCCGGCTCCGCTGCGGTTTGCGGGGTGGTCGAAGCGCAGGCTGCCAGCAACATCGTTGCGATGACAGCCAGTACAATTGCGGTGTTTTTGAAATCAAAACTTTTCTTCATTTGGGTTCGCTCGCCTGAATGATCGTGAATTCCCTGCCACTGGCAAGGCAGTCCACTTTTTTGAAATATTTTCTTAACCAGCCGGAGTAGGGCAGGTGCCGATTGAAAACGACAAGTATTCTACCTTTTTCCGCGAGGAAAGTTCCCGACCGGCGAAAAAAATCGGCCGCAATATCCAGATCGTTGGCTACGCCGCGATGAAAAGGTGGGTTGCTGATGATCCAGTCGAACCGGCCCGTCACATCGGAAAGACCGTCTGAAGGAAGCAGACGGGCCTCCAGGCCATTCGCGGCAAAGGCTCTGCGACTGGCTTCGATGGCCAGCGACGATGCGTCCAACAGCGTCAGTTCTGCATCCGTCCCGGCTATCAGGACTGACAGGCCGATCACACCCCCGCCGCAGCCGAAATCCAGGATCTTTCCTCCGGGCCGGATTTTTTCCATTACACTCAGTAAATCCCTGCTGCCCTTGTCCAGGCGCCCATGTGCAAAGACCCCCGGAAGTGTGACCAGCTTGAGTTCTTGCCCGGCATGCTGAATCGACCAGCCAAACGCATAGTCATCGAGGTCGAACGGGACGACATCCAGCGGGCCGCGGGCTTCGAACAAGCTGCAATGGCGAGCACTGTCCACTTTTTCCACCACCTGGAAAAATTGTTTCAGCAGGCGCGGTGCAGACCTGATACCGGCCCGGTTTTCCCCGACCAGCCACAGCCGGGCACCTATTGGCATTCCGGCTGCTGCCGCGTGCAGGAGCAGGGCGAGGCGTTCCTTCTCGCGCGGGAGCCTGAGGATGATGGTTCGCACCGTTTCAGCAGGCTGGGGTGCCGGCTCGAAGGCCGCGCTGGCCTCCTGTGCCGTGAACCATTTGAAATCGCCGAAATCCTGCGTCGAGATGTGCACAGCGCGGCCATCTGCCGCCAGGTGATTGACAAGCGCATCGCACGGCGGATTGATCAGGAGCAGCGGGTCCGCCTCCAGGCGCTCCCTATTGCGCAGGACGACCTGGCTGACGGCTTCCATCTCGTGCGCCCGGGATTTCCCTCAGTCCGCCAGGCGGGCTGAAAGATCGTAATCGTCAGAATCTTCAATGACGACATCGACCAGGTTTCCCGGAGCAAGGTGGTGGCCATCCAAAATTCGCACGATACCGTCGATCTCGGGCGCGTCCGCCTTGCTGCGTGCAATCGCACCCTCTGCATTCACTTCATCCACCAGCACCGTCTGTTGAGTTCCAATCCGGGTTTTTAGCCGGGCTCTGCTGATTTCTGCCTGGGCCTGCATGAAACGATGCCAGCGTTCCTCCTTGACGCTGTCCGGAACGGCGCCCTCGAGTTGATTGGCCCTGGCGCCTTCAACCGGTGAGTAAGTAAAACAGCCAACGCGGTCGAGTTGTGCCTGGTGAATAAAGTCGAGCAGCAATTCGAAGTCCGCATCGGTTTCACCCGGGAAGCCCACGATAAAGGTGCTGCGTATGGTCAGTTCCGGGCAGATTTCCCGCCAACGGAAAATTCGCTCGAGTGTGTTTTCAGCAGCGGCAGGACGTTTCATCTGCTTCAGAACCCGTGGACTGCCGTGCTGAAACGGTACATCGAGATAGGGCAGCAGTTTACCTTCGGACATCATCGGGATGATTTCATCGACATGTGGATAGGGATAGACATAGTGCAGACGCACCCACACGCCCAGGCTCCCCAGGACCTCGCACAGCTCCTTCATCCGAGTGCGCACGGGTTTGCCGCCCCAGAAATCCAGTTTGTACTTGAGGTCTGTTCCGTAGGCCGAGGTGTCCTGGGATATCACCAGCAGCTCCTTGACGCCTGCATCGACCAGTCGTTCCGCTTCGCCCATCACCTCACCGGCTGGTCTGCTGACCAGGCGCCCCCGCATGGATGGAATGATACAAAAGGTGCACTTGTGGTTGCAGCCCTCGGAAATCTTCAGGTAGGCATAATGCCTGGGTGTCAGCTTGATGCCCTGCGGCGGGACCAGGCTCGTGTAAGGATCGTGATCGGTAAGCGGCGGTGCATGGCGCCGCACTTCCCCCACGACGGCTTCGTATTGTTGCGGGCCGGTCACGGCAAGCACCTGCGGATGCAGCTTGCGAATCTCGTCTTCGTTCACGCCCATGCAGCCGGTCACGATGACCCGCCCGTTGGCATCGAGCGCTTCCCCGATGGCATCGAGCGACTCCGCCTTGGCGCTGTCGATGAAGCCGCAGGTATTCACGACCACGACGTCGGCGCCTTCGTAGTCCGGGCTGATCTCATAGCCGTCGGTTCTCAATTGCGTAAGGATGCGTTCAGAATCAACCAGGGCCTTGGGACAACCCAGGCTGACAAATCCGACGCGGGGGGGCTTCTGAGTTTCAGTCATGGCTGGGTGTTGTCAATCCTCGACATCGGGCTCGAAGAATAGCCAGGCGGTCGAACTGAAACGGGCGCGAAACGCACGCTCCACCGTGTTAATGGCGGCAATCAGCTCGCGTTCCGAGCCGGTGCGCACCATTCTCGCCTTCACCGCCACCATGGCGT
>CAMYKC010000150.1:2662-8502 GCA_947258865.1 uncultured Lysobacterales bacterium | reverse complement strand
CTTGCGCAGCCACGAAAAACGCAGGTTGGTGGAGAAAAAATCATCGACGTTGTTGTACTGGAAGAGCGCTTCGAGCGCAATTTTCGGAGTGAATGAATAGGACAGTCTCAAGCGCCCAACCCGGGTGACGAAATCGCCTTCCGGCAGCTCGACGTCGTTCTGACCCCAGCTGAGCTCGGTGATGAACTTTTCACCCAGGCGCATGTGCATGGACGGTCGTACGGCGACCCGGTCACCGGTGTAAAAACCACCAGCGGTCATTGATACGCTGAAACTGATCCAGGCACCCTCGTCGGTTTGCCCGTACAGGTGGATCTCGGAATTTCGATAGGTCCCGGGCGGCACGAAAATACCATCCGATATTTCGAACGGCTCGAGTAAGCCTTCCGTGGTGAAATTGACTGATGTGTGGAGTTCGTATCCGTTCTTCCATTCGGCATGGTTGTCGATGTGCAGGAACCCCGTTTCCTGAAAGCCATCCTGATTCCAGTAACCGTTATAGGATATATGCGGCCTGAGTTCGAGGAGGCCGATGCGGCTGTTCGCCGGGCGATAACGCCGCAGAATTCGCCCGGAAGCATTTTTGTAACCATCGCTGCGGTTGAGGAATCCGACTTCCGGGTTGAAATTGTCTCCCACCTCCACATAACCGAGCGAGGACGACCACTTCGGTGAATCGTAATTCCCGGATAATGACCATGAATAATCATCTCCTTCCAGGCCTGGCGTTGAAGTGCCGGCGGCAAACCCGGAAACCAGGCCATATTCGCCGATACCCCAGCGCCCGTCGACTCCCCAGGTTTTGTTGTCATCCCCCGGTTCGGCGAAAACGCCGGTAGCGTCACGGCTGACGAAGATGGCGCCCAGGGATGAACGGTTGGGCAGTTCCCGGTTGATCCTCGCCACACCGAAGCGGTTGGCCGGCGCCACGCCGGCCAGGGCCTCGGTTTGCATGTACATCAGGCCGACATTGGTTCCCCAGATACCACCGGATACACGGGCTCCGGCGTCTATCGGAATGATGTCCCCGTCTTCCGAAAGACCAATTCGGCGGCTGAAGAACAATTCAACCTGCTGCGGTTCGCCTACCGTGAAAAGACCCGCGTTCTCCAGGAAAAAAGGACGCTTTTCGGGAAAGAAAATATTGAAGCGGTCAAGGGAAACCTGTGATTCATCCACTTCTACCTGAGCGAAATCCGTGTTGTAGGTCAAATCAAGGGTCAGGGAGGGCGTCAGGCTGTACTTGAGGTCGAAACCCCATTCCGTATCCGTGACTCTACCTTCGTCGCCGACATCGCTCAGCTCGCCGAGGACATAGGGCACGATCTTGAGATTGCGCTGGCTGGCGATGTCCATCCCGGTGAGCAGGCCGGCATCCGCCAGCCGCAGAATATTGAACTGCCGGCCGAGCGGCGACCAGTACGCATTTTCGTTGCGCCGCCGGATGTTGCGCTGGAAATTCACCCCCCAAGCCTGAACTTCTTTTGACGGATAGCGGATGGTTTTGAATGGAATCCTGAATTCGGCGCTCCAGCCGAAATCCCCCATCAGGGTTTTGACCTGCCATACTCCGTCCCAGTTTATGTTGAATCCGCCACCGGCCCCTCCGATGGATCCAGACATCATTGAACCGCCATCGCCTGCTTTGC
Organism: uncultured Lysobacterales bacterium; assembly: GCA_947258865.1. Lineage (GTDB taxonomy): Bacteria > Pseudomonadota > Gammaproteobacteria > Xanthomonadales > SZUA-36 > CAMYKC01. The sequence goes on along the minus strand of CAMYKC010000150.1, from coordinate 6,853 downwards.
TCAATTGACCGTCATACTCCAGACCGGCGGGATTGGTGCCAAAAACGAATCCGTTTTGTTCATCGAGGTAGGTATCCAGGATGATCAGCACGCTGTCCGTGTCGTCCAGACTGGCGTCGCGGCGGCTGTCGGAGACGACGATGCGTCCTGGCTCCTCGTCGTAACACACGAAAGCAAAGAAAATGGCGTCCTCGGTGTAGACCACGCGAACTTCGGTGAGCTGGCTGACCGCTTGCCCCTCATCAGGCGTTGTTTGCGTGAATCCGGCTGATGCGGAGATGGAGCGCCAGACTGCGTCGTTGCGTACTTCGCCGTCCAGTACCGGCGGGGTGTCTACCTTCACTGCCGGCACTGTCCGCTTGCCTTCGTGCTGAGCATCCGCAGAGATAGCAAGGAAGCCCAGTAATAGCAGGACGCCTGGTTTTACAATTCCATCCATAGGGGGATCCCGTTCCCCTGGTCATCAGATCAACCGCTCCATTCTGGATTAAAATTTTCTGATGTTTCCTGATGCGGGTCAGCGGTTGGCTAACCGCTTCAACACACCTTTCATTAATTGTCCGAACAGCAACGGCAACAGGCTCATGATAAGCACCAGCGCCCAGCCTTTGACCCCCGGTGCCCGGAGACCAAGCACTGTCGCGAAGAGCGGGATATAGAGCGCAAGCAGGATCAGCACGGCGCAAAGCAGGAGCGCGGCCCACACCAGTGGATTGCGGGTGATTTCATTTCTCAAGACATCGGCGTCGTCCGCGCGCATATTGAAGACATGCCACAGCTGGGCAAATGCCAGTGTCAGGAATGAAATCGTGACGGCTTGCGCCGTGTCCATACCCAGCCAGCGTTCCGCGAGCAGGAGCGCAGCCATGACCGAAGCGGTGAAGATCACGCCATAGGCGGCGATCCTTTGCCAGCGTTGACGGCCCAGGATTGGTTCCTGAGGGTCACGGGGCGGCCGTTCCATGATATCGGCCTCTCCCGAGCCTGCACCCAACGCCAGCGCCGGAAACACGTCTGTGACCAGGTTCAGGAAAAGAATCTGCAGCGGCAGGATCGGCAGCGTGGTGCTCAGCAGCGCGGCCAGGCCCACCACCATGACTTCACTGACGTTACAGGACATCAGGTACATCACAAACGTGCGAATGTTGGCAAAGATCGACCGTCCTTCGCGGACGGCGGCAACGATGGTCGAGAATGCATCGTCCTGCAGCACCATGTCCGCTGCCTCGCGAGCAACCTGGGTTCCTCTCAGGCCCATGGCGACGCCAATATCGGCCTTTTCCAACGCAGGCGCATCGTTGACGCCGTCACCCGTCATCGCGACGATATGCCCCATTTTCTGGTGCAATTCGATCAGGTCGAGTTTCTGTTTTGGATTGACCCGGGCGAAAATCCGCGTGCGCAAATGCAATTCGCGCTCGTCCTGGCTCATCAGGTGCGGCGGTTTCATGTCCGAGCCGTGAACGATATGTTCCTCGTCGCCAGCAACCAGTCCGACATCCCGGGCAATGCCAAGAGCCGTAACCGGCTGATCGCCGGTGATCATCACCACGGCGATACCGGCACTGCGGCACTGCTCGATTGCATGGCGCACTTCTTTTCGCGGAGGATCCTCGAGCCCGACGAGACCGATAAGCGCAAGGTCCTGGTAAGGAGCCATATCCGGACTGCTGGTCGTTCTGGTCGCCAGGGCCAGAACGCGCTGGCCCTCGGCGGCAAGTGCTTCGTTACGCTGAACCCATAAAAGGCGCATGGCCTCGTCCATCGGCTCAAGTCCGCCGGGAGAAATAAACTTTGTCGAGTCCTCGAGCACCGCTTCGGGCGCCCCTTTGACCGCTTCGCGGAAGCTGGAATCTTCCCGGTGGAAAGTAGCCATCATCTTGATGTCGGAGTCGAAAGCCTCTTCACGCACTTCAGGGCTCCTGGCGAGCAGGTCCTCCCGGTGAATGCCGGCAAGAGCCCCCGCCGTCAGCAGCGCGACCTCCAGCGGATCGCCCACGGCCCGGGGAAATCGGCCATCCTGCATATCGCCGAGATTGGCGTCATTGCACAGCACAGCGGTTTTCAGGGCTCCGCGCAGCAAGGGATCCGTGAGCGGATCGACCGGTGCCCCGTCGAGGCTGAAAACCTCCGTGCTTCCGGGGCTCAGCTCGACGGTACCTGAGGGCAACACGACGGAAGTCACCGTCATGCGATTCTCGGTCAATGTGCCGGTTTTGTCCGTGCAAATGACACTGGTCGCCCCCAGCGTTTCCACGGAGGACAGCCGGTTGATCAAAGCATTGCGCCTGGCCATGCGCTGCATCCCCCGCGCCAATGCAATCGTCGCGACCACCGGCAGTCCCTCCGGGATGGCGGCAACCGCCAGCGCCAGGCCTGTCTGGACCATCAAAAGGAATTCCTTGCCGGCGAGCGTTCCGCTCAGCGTGACCAGGGCTGTTACGGCGAGTGTCACCCAGATCAGACGATGACCGAGCTGATCGAGACGTTTTTCCAGTGGCGTGGCTTCCTCTTCGGCTTCCGAAACCAACGCCGAGATCTCTCCCAGTTCCGTCTTCATTCCGGTGGTAACCACAATGCCTGCGCCGGCACCCCGGGTGACAGCGGTTCCCTTGTAGAGCATCGAATACCGTTCGGCCAGGGGTGCCGCGGACAGGACGGGCTCGATGTTTTTACCCACCGGCAGGCTTTCGCCGGTGAGCGTGGATTCGTCCGCCTGCAGTTTGGATGCTTCGATCAGGCGCAGATCGGCTGTGATCATGTCGCCACCCTCGAAAATCACCACATCACCGGGTACCAGGTCTTCGGCGGCAAGCTCGCGTACCTGCCCCGCGCGGCGCACCCGGGTAGTCACGCTGCCGAGGGAATGCAAGGCCTCCATGGATCGAACCGCGCGCAATTCGGTGAAAAAGCCGATGGCCGAGTTGATTACGATGACCACGACAACGGCCCAGCCAGCCAGCGTCTCACCGAAGACAAAGCCCACGCCTGCTGCGGCGATCAGCAGGACGATGATCAGGCTTTTGAACTGGTCAGTCAGCACGCTCAGTGTGCTGAGCCGCGCGCGTTCGCGCAATCGGTTGGGTCCGAAACGGTTTTTTCTCGAGGCGGCTTCACGTTCGGTCAGCCCGCTTTCAACACTCACTCCGGCTGCTGATGCAACGGATTCCCAGGTTTCAGCCCATGGAGTGCCGGGCCCGGTGGGAATTGGAGGAGCATGTTTACTGATTCTCATTGGGCTTAATCTGCGATTGACACCCTAATGATGTTTCGACAGCGCGGTTTACGCAATAGCACTATTGCGGATATGAGCGCAGTGTTCGATTATCCACACACCGTGGTCGCAGAAGATATCGATAAACTCGGACACGCCGGCAATTACCATTACGCGAAGTGGATGCAGCATACCGCGTTAGCGCACTCCACGGCCAAGGCCGAGACCGGCTGGGCGTTTATCAATTACGCCGGGCAACGGCCAGTCAGAATTCCCGCCGAAGTCGCCGATTGCTTCGTTATTGTAACGGGGCGAGACACCGCCTGATCGAAAAATATTCCAGTTAGAACTTTTTATCGGTCCGGAGGTGCCATTTTACCGCAGACAGATAATCACGATCAGTATCACAAGCACTGCCAAGGTGTTTTCTGATTCAGATATGCACCGCCGGGCACGTGTCAGAGGAGCCGCAGGCGACCCGCCGATCCCGGTTGGGTGAGTCGAGCAACGCGAGCGGCACCAGAGGGGTCGAGCGATTTTCAACCCAGTCGAGCGCAGCCGCCTTCCGCCGACAGGCGGTAGCAGGGAAGCGAGACTCCTTAATTGACGTTGGCGTGTTTGGATTGTGCCCGGCGGTGCGGGAAATGTTCAGTACCCGTCAAAACCTTCAGTGCAGACGCCAACTTTCATGGCTGCCGAACTCTTCCCAGTCGTTTAGCTCCGAATACAACCTCTTCATGTCACCGCGGCGCTCGATTTTGCGCCGGGTACTGCTGCGGTCTTCCTTCTCTGAATAATCACCCAAATCCGTGCTGTAGATATCCCGGGAAAAGTCCTTGATGTCCAGCTCTTCGTCATAGATATCATCAAAGCCGTCAAAGGGAATCCAGTCCAAATCACGACGATGTTTTCGAGATTTCTTACCCATTTTCCTGACTCCTGATAAAGGCACCATGCCTTCAATTGCGAATTAAAAA
>CAMYKC010000150.1:0-2652 GCA_947258865.1 uncultured Lysobacterales bacterium | reverse complement strand
CAGAGGAAGTTTCCACCTGACCGCTATCAAGGTGAATCAGTCCTCCTGAGCAGTTAATACAAGGCGTAACAAATTGCTGAGAGACTCTCTTTGTCGTGTGTTCAGGCCATCCAGGGCGTCCATTGCCGCTTCGAACCTGGCTTCGGTTGCGCCCTCGATCAGCTTGAGTCCTTTGCGCGTCAGCTGAACCAGCACCCGCCGGCGATCTTCATCATCTTTGCGCCTGCGAACCAGTCCTTCCTCTTCCAGGCGGTCGATTCGATTGGTCATGGCGCCCGAAGTAAGCATGGAGAAATCCGCCAATTCAGTGGCTGCGAGAACAAACGGCTCACCCTGGCGCCTCAGGGTGGACAGGACATCGTATTGCCACCATTGCAGGTCAAATTCCTGCAACCTCGCGGCGGTTTGATCGCCGAGGATCTTGGCCAGCGCCTGAATGCGAAGAACCACCCCCATGGGCTCTGGATCGAGATCAGGTCTCTGCTGGTTCCAGTCGCTTTGCAGCTCGTCAATAAGGTCTTTATTCACGGACGAGATCATACGCGTATTTCGTTTGATATAAAATATCTTGACATAAAGATATAATCCATCCGGGATTCACCCAAAATATCAAAGCAACCTGATATGCATAGTGCCGATTTCTTTGTAAATTATTGAAAGAGGTTTTTTGCTGGAAAATGTGATGATTTTGCTTCCGCTGCCGTACAGGAGATGAGAGGTCAGAAACATGTGGAATTCAGGGCCGGTTTCAATCAGGTGTTCGATCGCGTTCAACGCCTTTTTTTCGTGATCACTTGGAAACGGAAAACGAAGTGCGCCGATCTGGACGCCTTGATCACTGAAAGTCAGGGATGGTATTTCCTCGTGTAAAAGCACTTCACGGTTAAGAGGTTTTATCAGGGCCTTGGGTAAGACCAGGCCCACCTGATTTTCGGCTAGAAGCCAATAGCTTCCTTTCTCGTCTACTTCAATGCTCTCATGTTCGCCAAATGCCTGGCACCAGCCCCTGAAATAGGCAGCGTAGCGCTTGAGTTCACATTCGAGCATTCGTGGAAACCGTGAGTGATCAGGTCAGCTCGAATGTATTACTTTTTCAACGCGCTTCCAAGTTTTTCCGAATCAATCGCTTAAACCTGTTTTTATTTTGTAAACGCTTGCTTGATGATTTTTTCGGCAATTCCCGGGTAACGATTTTTTTCCTGGCGGTCATCAAGGGTTCCCCTGAAAAGTCGGGTCCAGACAGGGTTAAAATTAGATTCCTAAAATATCTTTATGTCAAGATATAATTGCGCGAAGTCTGTAAACGAAATCAATTCGGAGAATTTTTTATGACGAAGAACAACATTTCAGCCAGGGACCAGATTCGCTCACTGCTGGAACATGAACGGCCGCCTGCTGCGCTGGAACGGCAGCTGGATAAATTCGATTCGGCCGAACTGCTCCATGCCGTTTTTCAACTGAGACCTGGCGAACAGCGGCAACTGCTCTCTGCTGTCTCGGCTGAGCGTGCTGCACATCTTGTCGAGGAATTTCCGGGCGCTCATGCTGCTGACCTGATCGAGGTAATGCCTGCCCAGGAGGCGGCCCCGATCGTAGAAGAAATGGCCAGTAATTTCCGAGTTGACGTTTTGTCCGAAATGGACAGGCATGACACGGAAGCCATCCTTGAGCATCTCGAAGAAGAAGATGTGCAGGAGATTCGCGAGCTGAGCGCTTATTCGCAAGATGTGGCCGGCGGATTGATGATGACCGAATTCGCGACCTACCCAATGAACGCGATTGTGCGGGACGTTGTGGAGGATTTGACGGGGCGCGAAGGAGATTATGAGTTCTTGAGCGTCCACTACATCTACGTGGTAGTCAAAAAACATCTCCTCGTGGGTGTAATTCGACTTCGGGATCTTGTATTTGCTGACCCGCAGGCAACGGTAGGCACCATTGCGGTAAAGGCAAAAACGGTCTCTGCCGATACATCACTCGCTGAACTCGACCAGTTTTTCAGCGATTACGATATTGCGGCGGTCCCGGTCGTTGACGAAGGCAATCACCTGTTGGGAATCGTGCGCCGCAGGGCTGTGCTCGAGGCCCTGGCTGAAAAGGCCGAGGCCGATCATCTGAAAGTGGCAGGTATCGTCGGCGGGGATGAGCTTCGCAGCATGCCGGTTTTTGTCCGGTCGAAAAGGCGACTCTCGTGGCTGAGCATCAACATTGGCCTGAACATTATCGCCGCAAGCGTGATTGCACTCTATGAAGATACCCTGAGTGCGGTTATAGCGCTGGCCGTATTCTTGCCCATTGTCTCTGACATGAGTGGTTGTTCGGGTAACCAGGCCGTCGCCGTCAGTATGCGCGAACTAACACTGGGCGCGGCCGAGCCAGGTGATGTTGCGCGTGTGTGGGGGAAAGAAATCGTGGTCGGGTTGATTAACGGCCTGGCTCTCGGATTGTTGTTGGGTTGCGCAGCCTGGGCCTGGAAAGGAAATCCCGTACTCGGCTTTGTCGTCGGTGTAGCACTGGCATTGAATACAGTGCTGGCGGTATCGATCGGGGGCACCGTGCCCCTGATACTGAAGCGATTCAATATCGACCCCGCAGTCGCATCCGGCCCGTTATTGACGACCATCACCGATATGTGTGGGTTCTTTCTTGTGT
>CAMYKC010000149.1 GCA_947258865.1 uncultured Lysobacterales bacterium | reverse complement strand
AGCAGTTTTTCCTCGGGAAAGTAACGGGGCGAAATCTTCATCAGCACGCGTGTCAGCGCAACCGAGTTTTCCGACATCTTCACCATCGCCCGATTACCCGCGGCGAAAGCGCCGGTGAGTTGCGAGAAGGCGAGGTTAATGGGGAAATTCCAGGGAATGATCAGGCCCACGACGCCCAGCGGTTGTGGAATAACGCGGTTTTTGGCGCCGGGATAAAGACTCATATCGATATGGCGGCGCTGAACCTTCATCCACTTTTTAAGATGTTTTATCGCATCATTGATCCCGTCCGTTACCGCAATCACCTCGGCAAACAGGCTCTCGTGACGCGAACGATTGCCGTAATCCTGGCTGATGGCCCCGAGAATTTCATCGAGGTTTTCGCTGAGCATCCGTTTCAGTGCAAGCAAGTCATGCTTGCGCTGCATTCGATCGGGTATGGGGTCAGCCAGGTAAGCCTGGCGCTGTTTCTGAAAACTGGCCCTCAGCTCATTGGCTATCTCGCTCGGGGCAGTTTCATTGGGAATGGGTTCCGGCCGCGGTACTTCAGCGGGTATTACCACTTCACTTACTTCGTTCATGTTCAGCGCCTTTGGGTTCGTGCAAAGAAGGGATATTGTCTGTTTAACATTCTAGCCGATATGACGTGATTTGGGTCGTCAACACCCGATTATATGATTTATCAGCGCCGGTTGCCGTGTCACGATAACTTCTGGAACAATAGAATATCAGCTGAGAGCAGGAAACGATGGAAGCGAAACCGGGTAAACCCCTCTCACCAGAAGCGCTTTATCAGCGCTGCAATCCCAAGGGCTTGAATTTCAAGTCAACCGCCGAACTCGAAGAACTGAATGAAATGCCTGGCCAGGACCGGGCGGTCGAAGCCATTCATTTCGCCACCGAGATCAATGTCGACGGCCACAACGTCTATGTGCTGGGGAACCCCGGCAGCGGACGCCACATGTTCGTCAGGCAATTCCTTGAAAAAAAGGCAGCTGGGCGCACAGTCCCGCAGGACTGGTGTTACGTCTACAATTTCGATGATCCGCGCAAGCCCAGAGCCATCGCCTTGCCACCGGGGCGAAGCAAGGCGCTGCGTGACGATGTAGAGCAAGTAATTGCCGACGCCCAGACAGCCATCCCTGCCGCATTTGAAAGCGAAGATTTCCAGTCTCAGAGAGAAGCGATCGCCGAGGAGTTCAAGGAAACCCAGGAGGAAGCGTTCAAGACAGTGGAAGAGGACGCGAAGAAACGGGACATTGGAGTGATACAGACTCCGACCGGTATCGCATTCATACCGGTGCGCAAGGGAGAAGCGCTCGGTACCGAAGATTTCAAGAAGCTTCCGGAAGCGGAACAGGAGAAATTCCATGATGACATCGCCGGGTTGACCAAGCGGCTCCAGCAGATGATGCGCTCCATGCCCAAAAAGGCGCGCGAGATGCGGCAACAGATACGCCAGCTCGAGCGCGATGTCGCCAGCCTGGCCGTTGCCGGCCTGGTGGATGAGTTGGTGCAAAAGAACCAGGATATCCCGGTGGTCGTCGAGCACCTGGAGAAGATGCAGGAAGACATCGTGGAGAATGTCAGCCTCTTCCTGCGCCCATCGGAAGGACAGGGCTTGCCGGTGCAGCTCCAGCAGATCCAGGAGTCCAGGGAATCGGCGGCGATGCGGCGCTATATGATCAATGTCCTGGTGGACCGTGAATCGGAAAACGGCGCGCCGGTGGTTTTTGAGGACAAACCCAGCTTTGTCGAGCTGATCGGCCGCATTGAACATGAATCCGAATTCGGTTCATTGGTGACCAACTTCAGCCTGATCCGGCCGGGTTCCCTGCACCACGCAAACGGGGGCTACCTGGTACTCGACGCAGCACGCTTACTGATGTATCCCCAGGCGTGGGATGGCCTCAAGCGCGCACTGAAATCAAGGGAGCTGCGTATTCGGTCACTGGCGGATGACATTGGTCTTGTCAGTACGGTGACCCTGGAGCCGGAGCCGATACCGCTCGACCTCAAAGTTATCCTGATCGGTGAGCGGATTTACTATTATCTGCTCGAGCAATACGACCCGGAGTTTTCCGAACTGTTTAAAATCGCGGCGGATTTCGAAGACCAGATGAAGCGCAGCGATGAGAACGTCGAAAGTCTGGCGCGCTGGCTGGCGACGATCATCCGGAAAGAGAACCTCAAGCATATGAATCGCGAAGGAGTCGCCCGGCTTATGGAGGAAAGCGCCAGGCGCGTCGGCGACAGCGAACGGCTCTCATCTGATATCCAACGCGCCACGGACCTGGTCAGGGAAGCCCACTACTGGGCGGAACAGAACGCACGAGATCTGATCGGGGCCGAAGACGTCCAGATGGCTATCGACAGCCGGATCAGGCGCGGCAGCCGGGTGCGCGACCGGATGCAGGAAGAATTGCTGCGCGAGACATTCGTTATCGAGACGGGCGGCGCACGCACGGGACAAATCAACGGGCTGGCAGTCCTGCAGCTCGGTGACCTGGCTTTCGGTCGTCCGCAAAGGATAACGGCGACCGTCACCCTTGGTTCTGGTGAGGTCGTGGATATCGAACGGGAAGTCAAACTGGGCGGCCCGCTGCATTCCAAGGGCGTGTTGATCCTGTCCGGTTATCTCAGCTCTCACTATGTGACCGATCGGCCATTGTCCGTGTCCGCCAGCCTCGTTTTTGAGCAGTCCTACGGAGGCGTTGACGGCGACAGTGCCTCGGCGGCGGAGATGTGCGTATTGGCCTCGGCCCTGGCAAACGTTCCCATAAAGCAGTCATTCGCGATCACGGGTTCGGTGGATCAGCATGGCAGGGTCCAGGCGATTGGCGGCGTCAACGAGAAAATCGAGGGATTCTTCGATATCTGCAGTCAACGCGGTTTGACTGGAGAACAGGGAGTACTGATCCCGGTAGCCAATGTAAAGCACCTGATGTTACGCAAAGACGTGATCGATGCCGTGGAAGCCGGGCAGTTCCAGATTTGTCCGGTCAGCCATGTCGACCAGGCCCTGGATATTCTGACCGGCCTGCCGGCGGGCAATCGCGATGAAAAGGGAGAATTTCCGCAAGATTCGATAAACCGGAAGGTCTGTGAACGCCTTGTCGAGTTCGCTGACCAGCGCCGGTCGTTCAGCGCAAAACCTTCGAAGAAGGAGGCAAAGGCCAATGAAGGCGAATCCTCCTGACAGACCAGCTCATCGCATTGCCGTGATTCTCGGGTCGGGAAGATCCAGCAGGAGCCTGCTGGATCTGGTGCTGCCCTTGCTGGGTACTCACCGGGATATCGAAATGCAGGGTGTTTTCCTGGAGGAAGCTGAAATCCAGCATGCAGCCGAACTGCCCTTTGTGAAGGAATTGTGCCGCGTGACCTTCAGTGTTCGCGAGTTCAACAGTGATCAGTTTGAGCGGGCGCTGACCCTGCGCATCCGCACTGCTCGCCGGGCACTTGCCGTTATCGCCCGAAACGCCGGTGTGGCTCATTCTTTCCGCAACGTGCGCGGCTCAGCCATTAGCCTGCTCAGGGAAACGGCAACCGGGTCGGATATCATGGTGTTCGAACCTGCGCGGATGATTGCTGCATCCATGGGTCATGCTGTTCGCCCGGCTCTGCAGCGCATCGTGGTCGCGGTGGGTGATCTGGATTCCGGCCGCAAAGTGTTGCGCGCGGCAGCTCATCTGGCTGCAGGCAGGATGCATCGCCTGTCGGTATTGCTGAGTCCGGCCGCAGCTGCTGAGGAAAATATTATGGACCATGTGTCGAAAGAGCTGCAGCCGGGAAAGGCCGCCCGCATTCGAACCATACCGGGATCCACTATCCGGGCCCTGGTGGATGCCGTTCATGCCGAGGGAGCCAGCCTGCTGGTAATTGCTGCCACAGAAGAATTGCTGGAGCCCGGGAACCTTCAAATGCTGCGTGATCAGCTGCGCTGTCCGATCTGTCTCGTTCGCCATTGGGACAATAATCACCCAAAAGCCATTAACGGGAAGCCGTGAAAAGCTCCTGCCGGTACCCTGCGGGCCTGATGAGTATCCTGATCCTCGCGGCATGCCAGCGGTCCGCTCCTGTCGAATTACCTGAACTGGCGCGGGCGCCGTACCGGCCAGACAGCGGAAATCTGCTGATTCAATGTGGCAGCTTGATTGATGGGCGTTCCGATGAAGTTCGCGAAAATGTTTCTGTGCTGATCGAGGACGGCCGCTTCGGCCGGGTCGCCGGCGGGTTTGCGGCTCCACCCGAAGTTCCGGTGCTGGATCTGTCTGAGTACACCTGTTTGCCCGGCCTCATCGAGATGCATGCCCATATACTCGAGAGCTTCGAGGAGTTGGTCGACTTGACGCTTTATTACGGATATTCCCTTGATGATTTCATGGAAAAAGGCCGCGAATATTCACAGTTGTCGATCGATGCCGGATTCACGACAGTTCGAAACCTGGCGGCCTATTACGGTTGGGCGGATCGCGAACTGCGCGATGAAATCAACAGGGGTGAATCCATCGGGCCGCGTCTTCAGGCCGCCGGATTTTACCTGACCATCCCCGGCGGCGGCGGTGATCTTCTCGAGGTTGGAGGCAGCGAAGACGCCATACCCCAACACCTGAGGATGGGGGTTTCCCGTTCGACCGAGCAATTCAGGCGCAACGCGCAGACTGCGGTTGATGGCGGGGCGGACCTGGCCTATGGGGGCATACCCGGCGAGCCGGAAATGACCGCTGAAGACATCAAAGCGGTGGTCGACGTGGCGCATACCGCCGGTTTGCGTGTGGCCGCCCATGCCCATGGCGCACAATCCATCAGGGAGGCTATTCTCGCCGGGGCCGATACGATCGAGCACGCCACCTACATCGATGAAAAGGGAATCCGCCTTGCCATCGAGCACGACGTGGCGCTTTCCATGGATGTTGGGGCCGGTGACTGGATGATCGAAGAAGGGCGCAAACAGGGCTGGATTGAAGAGTTCCTGCGCAAGACCATCGAAACCACGCAAGTCCAGCGGGAAAACTTCAAAAAGGCGCACGAAGCCAGAGCGACCATCGTGTACGGCACCGACGTTTCCATTTATCCGCATGGAATGAATGCAATCCAGTTTGCCTACATGGTGGAATGGGGCATGTCGCCAATGGAAGCGATCAAGAGCGCCACTTCAGTCGCCGCCCGCCACATGGGCTGGGAAGACCGGGTTGGCGCCATTCAGACTGGCCTGTTTGGAGACCTGGTAGCGGTCAGGGGTGATCCGCTGGCAGATATCTCAACGCTGGAGCAGGTTGAAGCGGTCGTGAAAGGCGGGCTGGTGTTCAAAGCACCGCCAGGCAAAACCCGTTGACGGACGTTGACAGCGGATCAGAATCGGAAGCCGATGTTGCCGCCATATACCCAGGGGTCGATCTTGACCTTGCCAAGTGGATCACCGCCCAGCGTGGCGTCGGTTTCAATGCCGATGTAGCGAATGTTGAGGTTCAGAAACCAGGCCTCATTCAGCATAATGTCGGCGCCCACTTCACCCGCCAGTCCCCAGCTTGCATCGAGATCAAGGGGAATACCCTCAAGTGGTCCGACGGTTTGTTCGCTGAAAAACCGGGTGTAGTTCACACCGAAGCCGACGTAAGGCTGAAACTTTGACACCGGAGCAAAGTGATATTGCAGGCTCACGGTCGGGGGAATGTGCTTGGTCGAGCCGACCCTGGTGCCGTCCTTGAGCTCGATGTCGTGCTTGAACGGCCAGGCAGCCAGTACTTCAACAGCCCAGTTCCGGGTCATCATGTAAGAGAAATTGAATGTCATGCTGGTCGCTGAATCGACGGAAACAACCTCGTGGTTGTTTGACTTCGGGTCGATGTAGGATGCGCCGAATCTCAACAGCCAGTCACCCTGGTCCATCGCCGCCGCAGTGTTGGTTACGGCTGTACTCAGCAGAGCTGCCGCGCAAAGCATTGTTTTGATTCTCATCCGCGTTTTCTCCTGGCTCAAAACAGATTCCATAAATGGCGGCTCATATTATTTTTCCCCAATTCTTTCCGCCTTGATCTGGGTCAGGCTGGCAAAATGCAATAGTTATGTCTGCAGTCAGCCAGATTCCATATCGAGTTTTAGCCTTTTAACACAGAAAAAGCAAAAACTGTCCCATAAATGCGATGGTTCCAGCTTTGAAAGTTTGGCATAATTAAAGGTTCATGTGTGCGTAAAGGAGAGGACATTGAGACGCTTTATTTCATTCAAAAAACTCGCGGTTATCGTTCTGCTGTTGCCTCTATCAACGGCCCAGGCGGCCGACAAACCCAACATCCTGATCATTTGGGGCGATGACATCGGACAGTTCAATGTCAGCGCCTACAACATGGGCATGATGGGCTACAAGACACCCAACATCGACCGCATCGCCAAGGAGGGCGCCGTGTTCACCGACTGGTACGGTCAGCAGAGCTGCACGGCCGGCCGCGCCGCCTTCATGCCGGCCGCGCCGCCTTCATTACCGGCCAATCGCCGATGCGAACCGGCCTGACCAAGGTCGGGCTTCCCGGCGCGCCGGAGGGCATGAAAGTCGAGGACCCGACCATCGCGGGCCTGCTGAAACCTCTGGGCTACATGACTGGTCAATTCGGCAAGAACCACCTCGGCGATCGTGACGAAATGTTGCCGACCAACCACGGCTTCGACGAGTTTTTCGGCAACCTCTACCACCTGAATGCGGAACAGGAGCCCGAACATCCCGACTATCCACAGGATGCAGATTTCCGGAAGCGGTTCGCGCCGCGCGGCGTGATCAAGTCGTCCGCCGATGGGAAAATCGAGGACACCGGGCCTCTGACCATCAAGCGCATGGAAACGGTCGACGAGGAAGTCACCGTGGCCGCGCTTGACTTCATGGAGCGGGCTGTGAAGGCCGACAAACCGTTCTTCGTGTGGTGGAACAGCACCCGCATGCACATCTGGACGCACCTGAAGGAAGAGTCAAAAGGCAAGACCGGCCTGGGCGTTTACGCCGACGGCATGGTGGAGCACGACGCGATGGTCGGCCAGTTGCTCGACAAGCTCGACGAGCTGGGCGTAGCTGACAATACCATCGTGATGTATTCGACCGATAACGGCGCGGAAGTGTTTACCTGGCCTGATGGTGGAACCACGATGTTCCGCAACGAGAAAGCGACGCAATGGGAAGGCGGATTCCGCGTGCCGACCGCGATCAAGTGGCCAGGCGTCATCGAGCCCGGCACGGTAAACAACGAGATCGCCTCGCATGAAGACATGCTGAGCACGCTTCTGGCGGCAGCCGGCGAGCCCGACATAAACGAGCAGTTGTTGAAGGGCAAGCGGGTCAGCGGCATGAACTACAAGGTGCATATCGACGGTTACAATCTGCTGCCCGCGCTCAAGGGAGAGGCCGAATGGCCGCGCAAGGAATTTCTCTACTGGACCGATGACGGCCAGGTCGCGGCGCTGCGCTACAACAACTGGAAGGCCACGTTCCTGCGGCAGGATGCCCACGGCATGGATGTCTGGATCATGCCTTACACGGCACTGCGCGCACCGATGCTGGCCAACTTGCGGATGGACCCGTTCGAAAGGGCCTGGGATGAGAGCATCGGCTACCCCGAGTGGTGGGTGGATCACATGTTCATGTTCGCGCCCGCCGCCGCCATTATCGGCGAATGGCTGCAGAGTTTCCGCGAGTTTCCGCCACGCCAGGAGCCCGGCAGCTTCAACCTCGACCGCGTGATGGAGGCCATCACCAAGGGTGCCGGCGACAAGTAACGCATTATCTGATTAAAGGGTCCGGATACATTTTCAGAAAATGTATCCGGATCCTTATCCCACCATTTCCCTCACTTTCTGGGGGTCAAGTGGACACGACTTTCCTGGCACTTTCCACTCGCTGCCTGACGAAACGCACGTGCATGCGCAAGTGATATAGCTGATCCGCATACGACAAGGGGATGCTGACTTCCGCCAGTTCCTTTTCGATCGCGTCGATTTGCGCGGCGCAATGGTCCAGCGCAGCTTCCGAGGGATTTTGCATCAGTGCGGTTTCAACACCGAAGAGGTAGCGGTAATGGTGATAAATCCTTTTACGAATTCGCCAGCGGTAGGTCGGCGGAGCGATTTTGAACAAGGGGTAGAGCAGGGTCGCCAGCGGAATCAGCAGTATCAGCAGACGATCGATTGAAACGGCAACCCAGAAAGGCAAAAACCGCTGCAGCCAGGGCGGGCCTTTCTCCAGATACCGGCCCGCGGCTTCGTTAAGCGGAAAGGTCGTATTGTAGACGGAAGGAAATTGCCCCTGCTTTTCAAATATGCCACCGCTCGAATGCACTTCGACAGCAGCCTGCATCAGCAGGACAGCCAGGATGGGGTGGAGCGTGTCGCGGGCCGTCATGCTCGCCACCGGCGCCAGCATCTGAATGTCAGCCGGCGGAATGTCCCGCCGCAGGTCTGCCGTGCCCCTGGGTAGCACCACGCTGGCCAGTGAATGATCATGGCGCATGTAGGCTTCTGCCCGGATGACTGGGGTGAGATGTATTCCCTCGCCGAGCAGCAAACGCTGTATGTAGGGTGCCTGGATCGAAGCCACGAAACAGGCGATTTCGACCTGTCCTTCCAAAAGGGCATCCGCCGCCGTGTTTCCGCCCAGTTCCAGGGCTTCGAAGGCTGTGACCGGAAGTTGATTATCCTCTATCAGGCGAGACATGGCGGAATGTGTGCCGCTGCCAGGCTCGCCGATGGCGACCCGGCGCCCAATCAAGCCGGATACTGTTTCGGAAACCTGATCGCGCTGAAAGATCCAGAGGGGTTCGTAAAACAAGCTCGCAAGCCCCTGCAACTCCGGTGCCGTTTCTCTGGATCCGATGCCCCCTTGCAGCAGCGCGACATCGACCCGGCCATCCGGGTCCATCAACAATTCCAGATTTTCAACTGACCCTGCGGTATTGACCAGTTCCAGTTCGATCTCTGACCCTGCGGTATTGACCAATTCCAGTTCGATCCCGTGGCGGGCCAGGATCTCGCTGTACTGGAGTCCGAATTGATGGTAGGCGCTTTCCAGAGAACCTGTAGCCATGACGAGATTTTTTGGCGGTGCTGGTTCCACAAACTGCCAGGTCACCACTAAACCTGCGATTGTCAGCAGGAGTAAGGGGCCAAAGATACCAATGAAGTCCCGGATCGACCGCCTTGCTCCGTTCTCGGATAGTTTGTCGACAGATTGCTGCTGTTGTTCTTTCAATGATCTTCTCTGCCGTGCCGGACATACTTGAGTAATCAAAGCAGGTGATGACTCATCAGTAGCATAGCAAAGAAGGAGCAGCTAAATGCCAGTTCCAGTCCCACAAATATCATTTACATTGATATTGGCCAACGTAGAATGAAATCTGGCAAAAACCAGGATGATGAGGGCCACGATGTTTCAGCTTTACCCGCTCGCGAATGACTTTCCATTTGCTAGTTTGCGGGCCTGGTTTAGTGGTTGGATTCCCCACCCCAGACCGGCTTTAAGTTTGCTGGCTTTCATCATGATGACTGCGCCGGCTGTGCTCCGCGCATCTGGTGACGGTCCCCGTGTTCACGGAGCGGCGCCCGTGGGAATCAACATCCTCACCTTGCACGCATCTACGTTGGCGGATGCCAACCGCAGCTTCGATCCCACCCTTGTAACGCCGCTTCTGAAGTTTGATACGAGTATTGGAACCATCCAGTATGCCCGCACAATGGGCATCCGGGATCGCTTTGTGCTGTTGACGGGGATGCTGCGTGGTGGTCAGTCCACCCGCAAATCCGTAAAGCCCGAAAAAAGTGCCAGCAGCAGCGGATTCGCTGATCCGATACTCGCCGCTTCGATCAATCTGCTGGGTTTACCGGCGATGTCGATTGAAGAATTCCGGGTCCATAAACCGGGTACTGTCGTCAATCTCTTCCTGTCCGTGACGCTGCCATTAGGTGAGTACGACGACCAAAACCTGGTCAATCTGGGCTCGAACCGGTGGACGATTCGGGTGGGTGTGCCTGTGGTCCGTCCGCTGGAACTGTTCGCGGGGAAAAAGACAACGCTCGAGTTGGTTCCAAACCTGCATTTCTTTACTGAAAACAGGGATACAAACCTGAAACAGGATCCGCTGTTCACGCTGGAGGGCCAGGTGACCCAGGATTTCACCGGGCGGCTCTGGGGAGCACTGGGATTGCTTTACACGGTGGGCGGAAAGACCAAGATCAACGGCATTCCTCGGAATGGCACGCAGAAATCGCTCAGTCTATCTGCCGCACTCAGCTATGAAGTTTCACCACGCTGGGCACTCAGTTTCAGGTATGGCGAAACCGTCGCCCAGAACGAATTCGGGCTCGAAGGCTCGCTTTATCACCTGAAGTTGGTCACCCGTTTTTGATCAAAATCCTGCCGGCAGCGTCCGGGTAATGTTGAAACGGAATGAGGTGTCCTTGGCCGAGCCGGGCCAGTCATCGTAAATGAGGCTGGTCTGAACTTCCGCGTAAATGTTCCAGCTGCCCGTATTACCCGGAACCACTTTGCCAAATCGCACGCCGATCGGCATGTAGACTTCGTTGGAATCCCAATCGTAGGAAATGACCATGTCGCCGTTGCCGACATACCAGCCACCTCCCAGCTGATAATTGAGGAAAGGCGCTATGCCCAGAGGATTGGTATCACTGGTGCCGGCCGGCAGGTTGTTCGGGTCCACCGCCCGCCAGGATTGAGTCAACAGCAATCCGTAAAACCAGTTGCCCGAGGTGTTGACGACGGCAGCCGCAAACCCATAGCCCCACTCATCCCGGGCGACGTCCTTGTTGCCGGGCAGCGTGATCAGTGGGCCAAGCCCCGTACGCCCGGTACCCCAGTCCCATTGTTTCGGAATGATCAGGCCGAACAACTCCGTGTTGCCGAGCCCGGTCTTGCCGTTATTCTCGTTTTCATAGTGCCGGAGTGTCAGGCGCGGCAGCAGCGTGAATTTCTCAAAAACAAAGGGGGCGACCACGCGCACCTGGACGAAATTGTCGAGACCCGCTGTGCGCGGCTGGCCGTTTACGATGTCGTCCTTCCAATTCGTGCCTTGCCAGGCGAACTGGAATGACCACTGGGTCGCAGTTGAGTCCAGCGCCTTTGAAACATCATCCTGCTGGGGTTCGTCGCCGGCTTCAGCGGGTTCCGCGTCAGATTCGAAGCTGTCAGCTACCTGGGCAAAAGCGTTACCACCAGTGATGCTGAGGATTGCGGCAAGGGCGAATGCGAGAGAATGCTTGATACTGCGGGTCATGGTTTTCCCCAATTAATTCAGTTTAAGGTATCATTTTAACGGTTTGACTTATGCGGTTAAATGACATTTCTCAGCCTTTTTTTAACATTTCTGATTTCCACGGCGAGCCAAGGATAAGGTTTTGATGAGCACTTCGATCGTTTTGACTGTCGTTGCCGACGACCACCCCGGCATCGTGGAGGCGCTTTCCCAGGTCCTGGCCGATCACGCAGGGAACTGGACCGAGAGCAGCATGATGTCGCTGGCAGGCAAGTTTGCGGGAATCCTGCTGGTTCAGGTCCCGCCCGATAAAGCGGAATCATTTGTTTCAGCGCTGGATGCACTCGAGTCCGAGGGAATTCAAGTGGTTGCCCAACGCTCGGGAACCGCGGCAAAGGCGGAAGGAGAGCGAGAATTCTCGATCGAACTCGTCGGGCAGGATCATCCCGGCATCGTGAGGGATATAACCCAGGTGCTGGCCAGGCACCAGATCAATGTCCAGGAACTGGAAACAACGGTGCAGAGTGCTTCCATGTCCGGTGAAAGCCTGTTCATGGCGCATGCCCGGATCTTTGTTCCCGAGGACGTCTCGCTGGAAAAACTCCAGGATGAGATGGAGGATCTGGCCAACGAACTGATGGTGGACATCAATCTCGAGGACTGAATTACCGGGTTTTTTCGATCCAAGACTGGAAATATCACATGCGGCCAACACTCAACGTTCTCAGTGAAGAGATGATCGTTCGGATTCTGGATGAAGCCAAGCGCATTATGGCTGAAGTCGGAATGGAGATTCGAGGTGAAGGCCTCCGGACCCGCCTGCTCGATCATGGACTGAAGACAGACGCGACTGGTGAGCGGGTCCTTTTCCCGGCGGATGTCGTGGAAAAAGCCATCGAATCGGCGCCGGCGTCTTTCACCTTGTTTGACCGTGACGGCAATCCGCATGCGGAGCTTGGCGGCTACAACGTCAACTTCGTTCCCGGTTCGAGCGGTCTGAAAATCCTGGACCATCGCAGCGGGGAAACGCGTCTCGCCGATTCCAGCGATTTCGTCGAGTACGTTCGCCTGGCAGATGGCATGGAGCATCTTGGCTACCTGGCCACGGCATTTTCCACGAACAAGGACATCGAGCCACAGGTGTCGGACGCCTGGCGCCGATGTCCGTGTTTACGATTACCGCCACGGGTAATTTCCGGTTTGGCGAAGATTCCTGCCAGAATCTGCTGGACAGCGTTGAAGCCGGGGTGCCGGTGGAAATCGTGCCGGTAACGCTGATGGGCCTGATCGCGCCGGTGACGCTGGTTGGCGCCCTGGTCTTTCATTGCGTGGACGTGTTGACCGGCCTGACCATGGCGCAGATCATCCGCCCGGGCCACCCGGTGTTATTTGGCGGCGCACCGGCCACGTTTCACATGAAGGCAGCCAGTTCGCCGATGGCGGCCATCGAGGCGCAACACCTGGACGTGGCTTACGTGGCAATCGCGAAGTATCTTGGCCTGCCCTCGCAGGCATACATGGCTCTGAGCGACGGCAAGGAACTGGACGCCCAGGCGGGTGGTGAATCGTTCAGCAGCGCCCTGCTGGCCGCGCTGGCCGGCGTGAATTCAGTCGCCGGCCCGGGCATGCTGGATTTTGTCCTGACCTTCAGCTTGCCGAAACTGGTTTTCGATAACGAGATTTGTGGCCAGGCGCTGCATTTTTGCCGCGAAATCAGGCCGTTGGACGATCTGCCGGCCGGCCACCTGGTGGACCACCTGATGAACGAAGGTCACCTGATTACCGCGGCACAAACACTGGAATACTGGCCTTCAGAACTCTACCTGACGGACCCGGTCATCGATCGTACGACGAGGGATACGGGTGAAAAATCGACTGGACCGGACCTGGTTGCCCGGGCCTGTGAACAGGTGGAGACGCGCCTCGCCAACTACCGGCCGATCGACACGGATCCGGCTATCGATGCGGCCATGCGCGAATTGATCAAGTCGGGCATGGAGTCTCAGGATAAACTTCCGGATCTGCCGCCTCCACCCGATGGGACCGCGGTGGCGACCACCAGGGGCAGGAGAGGCGGGCGCCGGCGCCGCTAAAACGCTACAAATGCTCCAGGATCAACGCCTGCACGTTCACTCTGGCCTTGATACGGGCGCAGAGCAGGAACGAGCCCACCAATTTGCGGTGCAGGAAAACAGTTTCAGGGGGCGGTGAGCGCAACTCCCCGCGGCTCTTGAGCGCCATTTCCAGGCCTTGGTCACGCGCCCTGGCCGTCATGTCCGAGTTGCCGAAATTGTAAACTGAATCCTGCCGTATGGGCTCGCAGATCAACTGGATCATTTCCAGGATCCGCCATGCATGCGCCGGGCTGTCACCCGGGTCGAGATACCCGATCGTTTCGGCGTAATGCAACACAGCGTCGTCGTCATCCTGGATCAAGGCACGGGAGATGTCGCGGTATTTTTCGGTGAACGCTTTTTTGAACGTGATCGTCGATCCAAAGTCCAGCAGCACGATCCGGTCCGTGTCCGGCTGGTAAAAATAATTGGCAAAATTGGGATCGGTCTGCATGGTGCGGAATTCGAACAGTTCCCGGAACATCAGGCGTTCCAGCAGCGTACCGACGCTGTCACGAATTTCCTGAGATACTCCATCCTCACCCAGTGATTCCAACGGCAAACCCGTGACATAGTCCATGGCCAGGATGTGTTTTGTGGTGTAATCGTCATGCACCCGCGGCACCAGGAATCGATCCTCGTCCCGCACCAGTTCACGGTAATCGCGCAGATATTCTGCTTCGATGTTGTAATCCGCTTCCTGTCTCAGTTGGCGCTTGGCTTCGGCGATGATCCCGTCGATGTCCAATTCTACCGGCAGGACGTTGGCCATGCGCATGAACATCGCCATGTTGTCGACGTCGCTGTCGATGCTCTTGGCCACGCCTGGATACTGAATCTTGAGAGCCAGATCACGTCCGTCCTTCGTTGTCGCCCGGTGCACCTGTCCGATGGAGGCTGCAGCAATGGGTTCAAAGTCGAAATGTTCGAAGCGATCTTCCCAGCCCTTGCCGTATTCGCGGCCCATGACACGGCGGATCTGGGAATCAGGCATGGTGTTGGCCGAATCCCGAAGAATGGCCAGTGCTTCGGAGAACTCTTTGGGAATGATATCCACGCCTTCCATGGAGATAACCTGGCCCATTTTCATCGCAGCGCCGCGCATATTGGCGAGGCGTTTCGCCAGTTTCTGGGCATTGGCAGCCGTCAGGAACACATTTACCGCGTCCTCGGGTGTCACGCCCGTGAGTCGACGCACACCTTCGGTTACGCCACCAACTGCCAGCTCACCGGCAGTGAAGCCCAGGCGAACCAGCCGGCCGACCCTGGTGGTGGGCACGCGCGACTGTTTGGCGGGTTTCCTGGTGCTCATGCTTATACTCCCGGCTCCCTGCTATTCTCCCACGTTTTTCGGTCTGCCCTGAGGTAGCGGACGACCTGGTCGGGATGGTCGGTAAAAACACCGTCCAGGCCACATTGTTCTATCAATATGCGAAGTGCCGTTGCCATGTCGCCGACTGCGGAAGGCAACTGGTCGGCACGAAGCGTGTAGGCGTGAACGAGCAGGCCAAAACGATGAGCAAGTTCGGTCAGATCTGATATATCAGCGGAGCCATCTGCAGAAGTTTCAACGACTTGGGGTAGCCAGGGTCCGATGCCATCGGCAAAGCGGGCTATTTCCTCCAGCCCCTTTTCCGACCGGAGATAATCGAAATCGGCCTCACTTTCTTCCCAGCTGTTTTCGCCGATGAGCTGCACCAGTTTGAGGTCCGTATTGAACTCGAACCTGGCCCGTTTCAGGGCATCCATATCGAATGACTGAAGGTATATGCTGGCATTCCTTCCCGTGTAACCGTGTTTTGCCAGCAGCCCGATAACGCTGCCGATGAGGTCCTTTCCTTCCCGTTCGTGCCAGGCCGGCGATTTCGGTTCGATGTACAGGCCGACGTTTCTCCCCGTCGATTTGTTGAGACCCTGGATCAGGCTGATTTCCTCCTCAAGTGTCGGGACACTGAAGAGGTTTTTTCCGACCGGAAACCGCCCGGGAAACGCCGGAAGGTCGACCGCAGTGACACGTTCGTGAACCCTGAGTTTTTTGATCTCGGCCAGGGTGAAATCGATCGCGTAAAAGCGGCCGTCCCCGCGGCCGCGGCCGGGAAATCGCCCGGCAACATCCGTGACGGCATCGAGGTACAGGTCGTGCAGCACGATCAACTCATCGTCACGGGTCATCAGGACATCCTGCTCGATATATTCGGCACCCATGGCATGCGCCATGGCGGCGCCTTCGAGCGTATGCTCCGGCAGGTAGCCACATGCGCCGCGGTGCGCGATGACTGTGAACGTTTTATTACTTGTTTTCATTGGGTGGGCAAGGACCGGGTGAACAGACCGAGACGGAATCGGAGGCTGCAACCAACGCTATGGCTGCTGCCACACCGATGGCCGCCCAGATCCAGTGTGTGCCGTTTCCACCGCTACTGCCAGGTTGGTGGACGCGAAGCCGCCTCATATTCTGGTAGGGAATGAACCCGAACTGCCCGCCCAGTCCATCAACTGTTTTTTCACTGACCGTGAATTCGAATTTCTCGCCGGCTTTCGTGACGACTTCGACCCGATCCCCGTTCTGGACTTCTTCGGAGCCGGTGTTCTGCAGATTGTAAATGCTGACGGACTGCATGCTGGAGCAGGCGGTCAGGTTGATCAGCAAAAGCGCCAGAAATAGCTGTTTCATGCGCCTACCGGATGTAACCCAGTTTCTCGAGTGTGATCAGGATCCGGTGCGCTGCAAGATCGGGGCTCAATTCCTGGGTGTTGATCACCATCTCCGCGTTTACCGGTTCTTCATACGGGTCGTCGATGCCCGTGAATCCCTTGATGATGCCGGCGCGGGCCTTGGCGTACAGGCCCTTGCGGTCCCGGGATTCACATACCTCGATTGGCGTTGATACATAAATTTCGATAAAGCCGCCCAACGGGCTGATGACTTCCCTGACCTGGCGCCGCATCTTGGCATACGGGGCGATCGGCGCACAGATTGCAATGCCGCGATTCTTGGTGATTTCGCTCGCAACGAAGCCAATGCGCTGGATATTCAGGTCCCGGTGCTCCTTGGTGAATGCCAGTTCGCTGGAGAGGTTCTTGCGGACGATATCACCGTCCAGCAGCGTGACCGGTCGGGATCCGTCTTCGAGCAACTTGATCATCAGGGCGTTGGCGATCGTCGATTTACCGGATCCGGAAAGGCCCGTAAAAAATACCGTGAATCCCTGTTCGTGCTTTGGGGGGTGCGCTCGGCGCAGTTCCTCGACCACCTTGGGGAAGGAAAACCACTCGGGAATTTCCAGCCCTTCGTACAAACGCCGCCGGAACTCCTTGCCAGACAGTTCGAGGACCTTGTCATCAGGCTCCGTTTCATCGACAGCCGTGTACTCGGCCTTGTTTTCCACGTACACCATCATTTTGAAGGGCACCATGGTGATGTCGAGTTCCTCTTCATGCTCCCTGAACAGTTCCTGGGCGTCGTATGCGCCGTAAAAAGGCTCACCATTGCGGTCATTACCCGGCCCGGCATGATCACGGCCCACGATGAAATGTGTGCAGCCGTAATTTTTGCGGATGATGGCGTGCCAGATGGCTTCGCGCGGCCCGGCCATGCGCATCGCCAGGTTGAGCAGGGAAAGTGTCGTCGTCTGTTCGGGATACTGTTCCAGCACGTGTTCATAGCAGCGCACACGCGTGAAATGATCGATGTCTCCGGGCTTGGTCATACCGACCACGGGCTGAATCAACAGGTTCGCCTCGGCTTCCCGTGCGGCGCGGAATGTCAGTTCCTGGTGGGCGCGGTGCAGCGGGTTGCGGGTCTGGAAAGCCACCACCTTGCGCCACCCAAGTTTGCGGAAACGGCCGCGCAGCTCGGACGGCGAATCCCGCAGCAATTTGAAATCGAAAAACGTAGGCGGTTCGATGCCATGGACTTTTCCACCCAGGTAGACCGGGCCGGCCTGGTGAAAGAGATAATCGACAGCCGGGTGTGTATCGTCGCTCGTGCCGAATACCCGCAGTGCTTCGCTTTCCTTGTCAGGTTGCCAGATGTCTGAAACGTCCATGGTCGCGATCAAAACGCCTTCGTGATCGCGCAGGGCGATGGTGTCGCCGCAGGCAATTTCTTCGGAAAACGCCTTGCTGACATCGAGCGTGATGGGCATCGGCCAGAGTACGCCGGATTCGAGACGCATTTCGTCGCAGACCTTTTCATAGTCTGCCTCACCAAGAAATCCCTCGAGTGGTGAAAAAGCTCCGTTTAGCAGCAGATCGAGGTCACACAACTGCCGTGGTGTCAGATCCCATGAAGCGTAATCGCCAGCTCGCTGCTTCTCTTCGTCTGCCTTGTGCTCCTGCAGGTAGAGTTCCTTGAGTTCGCCGCCGTGCGGCTGTTTGAATGCGCCCATGATTTTTCCTGCTTTCTGGTCCGGCTAATATGAGTTTCTCGAGCGCTTAATTCAACTCAAGGCGACGAATATAATCTGCTCGAAAGGCAGTCAGTCTTCGATGTATCCGAATCTGCCGGTGAAGTGCCGCAACGCCGGCGGCTGGCGGATGAATTTCATGCCGCGCAACTCGTGCCGGTATTCCCATACCTCGGTGACCACCTCGACCACGAAATCCATCTGGCTCTGCGTGTACATTCTGCGAGGAATCGCCAGGCGCACCAGGTCCATGTGCGCGGGTTCCTCCTTGCCGTCCGGGCGTAGTCCGAACATGGCTGTGCCAATTTCGCATCCCCGGATACCGCCCTGCAGATAAAGCTCCACGGCCAACGACTGGCCGGGGTAGTGCAGGGGCGGGATGTGGGGCAGGAATTGCCGCGCATCGATATACACGGCGTGACCTCCAGCGGGTTTCATGATCGGAACGCCTGCTTCAGAAATATGCCTGGCGACATATTCAGTCG
>CAMYKC010000148.1 GCA_947258865.1 uncultured Lysobacterales bacterium | reverse complement strand
ACATTCTCTATATATTCCATCTTGGTGCCGAGATCTTTATTACACGCAACCAGACCGGCGTAGTTGGTAGCGTTCCAGCTTTGATCATTAATCGGTCCCGGAAGAATAAGTACTATTTTATAATCCGACGCTGCCTTTTTTTCTCCGGTGGTTTGGGCCAGAGAATTTCCAACAAAAAGAAATCCAACAAAAAAAACGCTCAAAATTACTAAAAAGATTAATATTCGTTTCATGGTTTCCCCCTCGTATGGTGAAGTTTGGTTAATAATGGTGGCTTGTTTTCCGGTTTCAGGTGTCACCCTAGCATATTGCAACCCCAAAAAAACGGTTGATATAGGTCTCCTGATAACCAACGTGACATTTGTTGTCAATGCTAATTTTTACGATGAGATTGAAACTTCAGGCCAATTTTAGTATAGCTCACCTGTGTGCCTGTAGCTGAATTTTTAAATGATATTGTTTCTATAAATCCCAGTCAGTTAAAACACACCAATAAAAATTCTTCAATAAGGTTGGAATTAATACATGGCAGGTATCTTTATCAGCTATCGACGGGATGACAGTCAGGGGTTTGCGGGTCGGCTGGCTGATGACCTAACTGAGATATTGGGTCCCGACTTGGTATTTCGTGATGTAGAAATACCCGCAGGCTATGACTTCACGGAAGTATTGAACCGTGCTGTTGCCGCCTGCGATGTGTTGTTAGTCGTCATCGGTCGAAACTGGCGCTCGCCTTCTGCCCACACCGCCAAATCGCGGCTTTTTGATCCAGTAGATTGGGTAAGGGCCGAGATCGAGAGCGCGTTTGATCAGGAAAAGCATGTCATTCCCGTACTGGTAGCCGGTGCGAATATGTGTACAGCATCAGAATTGCCGGAAAGTATTGCCCACTTGGCAAAATTGCAGGCTTTCAAGATGACGGATCGACGCTGGGACGATGACATACAAGACCTGGTACATCTCTTGCGGAAAGCCGTTACTGAATTGAGAGCCGAATCCTCAAGGGATCAGCTTGGGGCTGAAGCGTCACCAGCACAGGTGTTACGTGAATTGGGTGAGCGTGTGCTTGCAGAGGTGATTCACCGGAGGAATGGTTCAAGCCGATCCGAAAATAGCAGCAACCACCATCAACCAAGGCTGCTTGTTGGCTTTGGCAGGTATATGAAAAAAATTTTAATGCCCTTTGTTTTGGTTGCAGCTATCTATATTGGCCTGCGGTTATTTGGTGATGACGAGATGTTGCAGAAACTAGATCAACTGGAAGCGCTCCTGCTGGTCGGATGGGATAGACTTCTGACTTATGTGAAGGGCCTTAGATGAATTTGCATATCATTGGCTATCACAAGGCTTTGCGTTGACCTGTTTCAGAAAAATTCCCGATTTTCAGACAACCCCTTCAGCGATGAGTTCGGCGACAATCATCTTGCGCGCTATCTTCTCCTTCAGGTTTCGCGGCGCTTCCAAACCCATCCGCTCCAGATAAGGCCCGGCGGCCTCGGGCACCTCGCGCACCTCCAGGGCTCGGAAGGCTGCTTTAGCGGCGCCGCCCGACGTACCCAGTTTGGATTGAAGGGCCTGGAGTGCTTTTCCAAGGGCAATCTCGATTTCGGTCAGATCGGTGCCGAAAGGAAACGCCGGAAAGTGCCCCTGGGCTCTGAACCCGGACAGTTGATCCGTCAGGCGTTCCGGGAGATTGCGCCGAAAGACATCCGGAATCCGGTGATTCCGGGGCAGTTTCCCATTCCGCTGGGCGGTCTGCATCAGGTCTTCCTGGAAGCGGGAATCGGTAATGTTCAGCAAGGCGGCGATGATCTCCTGATCGGTCCGGCCGCGCAAATCCGCAATTCCGTATTCGGTGATCACCACGTCTCGCAAATGCCTGGGAATGGTGATCTGCCCGTAGCTGGAGAGAATGTTTGAGGTAACCTTGCCGTGCTTGGACCGCGTGCTTCGCAGCAATAGGATCGATCGCGCCCCCGGCAGTTCGTGTGCCATAGCCACGAAGTTGTACTGTCCTCCAACACCGCTGACCACCTTGCCGTTTTCCAGCCCATCGGAGCAAGCGCCACCACCCAGGGTCATCATCATGCAGGTGTTGAAGTAACGGGCGTCGGTTCGCTGCAGGGTGGCCAGAGTTGGGTTTCCGTATAGCTGGTTTACGAACATAACGCTGGTCATGCAGAATTTCTGCCGCTCCACCGCGTCCATGTTCCGCAGGCTCTCATAAAACTTGTGGGGGCCGAGGAAAAATCCCCCGTGCATGACGATCCCCTTTTTGAGACGATCTCCCAGGCAGTGCTGAACAACGGCGTCAATGCCGCCGCCCTTCGTCAGGTCGGCGTCAATGAGTAGATCCGGGTTTACCCGGATCGAGCCATCTTCATAGGTAACCGTCTCCTTGAAGATACCGAACTTCCGGAGCCAATCCACATCCGGATGGTCCAGTTGGGGATGAACCGCACCGGCTTCCATCAGAACCGTCAAGGTGTTTTTATCGACCCGGGGAGTGATTTTCCCCTCGTTCACCAGGCGCTGGACAATTTCGTCCGGGTAGACCTCTCGTTTCAGGATGCCGCTTTGGTAAAGTTCCAGAAAACCGTTGATGAACATCTCGCTGGAGCCGTAAAGGCCCTGCTCGAAGACATCCAGGCCGCCCATCGCCGCGATGGCATCGCCGAACTTCGCCTCGATATTCAGGGATGCCAGCGCCGCGCGATAGGATGTGTTATCCTGGTGCCGAAGGCGTAGGGCATAGGCAATCGCATCTCCCAGAGAGCCGATCCCGATCTGCAGCGTGCCGCCGTCCCGGGTTAGCGTACTGGCCAGAAGCCCGATCGCGTGGTCGACCACGCTGACCGCCATATTGGGAGGCCCTGGAAGGGTGTAGTTGCACGCCGGATTGTCAACCACCATGTCGAAGGCGGCCGGGTCCACCATGGCGTCGTTGACCATGAACGGCAGGTTGGCGTTGATTTCGGCCACGACGGCCACTCGCCGGTTCTGCTGCCCCGGGGTCTGCATCTGCCGGATCAGATCCAGGGTCAGGTCGGCATTGCAGCTCAGGCTGTACCAGGTCTTTCCATCGATTTCTTCCCGGCTGACCATCTGGGCGCAGACATTGACACCGAGCGCCAGCACGTCTCTGACCACGTGGGTGTAATTGCTGCTGATGTAATTCTGCTGTTCGTTGTCATTGTTCAAACACTTGCCGGGGTTCAGGAAGAACTCCATAAACACGATGTTGTCCGGCAGCGTGTTGGTGCGGACCGGTGCCAGGTAGGCAAGTTCCGGGTAATCCCCGAAGATCCTGTCCATCAGGGGGTCCATAAAACGCTTTTCCAAATCGTTATGGGACCTGGGGCGCTCCAGGGAAAGGGCGGTCACGATGGTCAGATGAAGATTGGGATCTGCCGCGACACGCCGGTAGAGGGCGTTCGTGATACGGCAGGCCTTGCCCAGTCCCAGCTGAAGCGCGAGCACGATCCGGTTTCCCACCGCTTGAATGATGCCATCGATGCAATCTTCGACGTCGTCGTATATGTGAGGGGTATCAGCGGCCATTTCGACTCTCTTTCCGTGACGGATTACTGGTTCATCTTTTATTGCGCTTTGACAGGCGCTTCCGGCCGGCGGCTCCGGTCCCAGGAATACAACCGGATGACTTCCAACACGCTCGGCCGGGTCAGATGCTCAGGCCGATTTTATCGAATAGTTCCGAACCGCGGGCCTGTAAAGCGCCCACCGTATCCCAGTTGTCCCAGGACTCCACGAACCGGCCGTCGGCTATCCGGTGGATGCTGATGCCGGTCACGGCGACATCGGTTCCGAGGCCAGGCGACCGGGCCGTCCAGCGCGTGACAACTTGATCACTTTCCGCGATCTGGTCCTCCACTGTAAATTGGAGATCGGGATGCAGGGCCTGAAACAGAGCCACAAACTGCTTGAACGCTTCGACCCCCTGGATGGCCTCCGGGTGGTGGGAAATATGGGCCACATAATCCTCTCCATAAATCTCATCTGCCAGGGGCAGCGCCCCCTGGTTCCAGATCTCCTCAAAAATCTTGCGGGCCAGTGTTTTGTTGAATTCGGACACGATTCTTTCCTTTCGATTGATAACGACAGGCACCCTCTTGATCCCGTAATCCTTGTCTTGATCACGCTTCGGGTGCGCCCACGTCCACAGCGCGGGACCCCGAAGCATCATAGGGCCGGGTGCCCTGATGGGTATAATGGACTTTCCAGGGCTTTCTGTCCCGTCGGACGATCAGCCCGGTTTTGGCCAACTGCCCGGGAATTTTTTCAGGCAGAGTTTCAGGATGACGCATCGCGTAGGCCATCGCCAGAGGTCCGCGCATTAAAATACCACCGAGTTTGGCATGGGCCGCTTCACGCATCCAGGCTTCGGGCTGGCCCAGAACCGCTTCCGGGAGACGGTCCAGGTCGAGACCGTCCGTGAGACCGCGATTAACCAGCCGATGGGTGGCCACCAGGATGGTATACCGAGCCAGCGTAGCGCAGGAGTGAACCATGGTGTTATAGGTCTCTTCTTCCGAAGCGAACTGCAAATGCGGGTCGTCGTATTCCCTGGTCTGGCGGATATGGTCCTTCAAGAGCTGCCACAAGCGACGGGATGGCGGGTCCGTCATATCGGCCGGCGTCTGCGCCAGCCAGTCCTCCTCACCCTCCTCCAGCATGCGGCAAAGGGTGTGGCGACCGACACCGTCCCCCAGCGCCAGCACCACCTTCAGCAGCTCGACAAGTCCCGTTCCCCCTCCCGGCAGGCTCAGACGGAAGGCATACCACCCGCGTCCGTGCAGGACTTCCTCGAGGAAACGCTGGGGGCCGGCATAAGCCCGCAGAGTCAAGCGATAGGCCGAGGAGTCCATTCCCTTGATAAAGTTGTAGTGCACATGGGGAGGACTCCAGGATTCCCAGCTTAATACCAGGTCCGGGAAACGGCTGTCGGTTCCCGCGCGGGCGCCGGACAGACTCAGCAGCGTGGGGTGGTGCTCGGGTTGGAACACAAAGCGAAGCTGCGCATGCTGCACCGGCGAGTGAAGCCCCAGGCGGCGCGGTGGTACTAAAATGAACTCCGCAAAGCGGATGCCGGCCAGGGGCACCCGAATCGCTTGGAGAACTGTGGTCCTTTCGATGGGGTTTCCCCCGTAGTTGACGTTCCGCAGAATTACAAATGGATCTTCATCCGATATCCGGCTGGTCTTCCAGTCCACCAGAACCGGCGCCATCGCCGCCATGTAGCCTCCCGGCAGCACATCGCGCGAGGTTCTCAGCCGCAAAAGGCCGGTGTCACTTTCAGCCGTGGCGAGGAGGTCGCGGGGGGACAGGACGCGGATATCTTTTTTGCTTTCTGATGCGGTCATTCTTTCTCAATTCCTTGAATGACGACGGAACAAGTTCGCCCAAAATATTGAGACGATGATAAAACGACAACAATAACTAACCCATGCAGGTTCAAATGTCAATATAGCCCTTTGTATCCTGGAATTCCGATATAAGGATGAAACGAGAAACTATGATGTTCAGGAAAACTCTTAGACGGCCTGATCAAGAATTTTCGGTTACAGGTACATCGGTGTACTTGGCATAGATTTGTTCTCGACTGATATTGAGTTCTTTTTCGGTTTTGTGGACAGGGACATCAGCCAGCATGAACACTTCATGGGAGGGAAAGATCCCGAAGTGTTGGCCCACAAAAACGATGAGCTTATTGCGGTTAAGGACCTTGAGTTTACGGCGGTACATTTGCCAGGTGGTTTGTTTGCCTAAGGCTTCCAATTGTAATTGTTGCTCTTGCCATTTTAAAAAGGCGGTCGTGAGGGCTTTCATGCCC
>CAMYKC010000147.1:5578-19609 GCA_947258865.1 uncultured Lysobacterales bacterium | reverse complement strand
CGACATGGGGGCGGCCTTCCATTACTTTGTTCACAGATGCACAAGGTATCGAATGTTCCTCGAGGAAACGAGCGGTTCCACCAGATGCAACCAGTTCGTAACCGCGCCCAATCAGTTCACGCGCGATCGGGATCAGGACCCGCTTGTCCGCATCACGGACACTGAGAAAAGCCTTGCCTGGCTTGGGCAGGCCAAATTTAGCCGCTTTCATGGCTTTCGCCCGCGCGCCGCCGAAACTCCAGCCGATGCCCATCACCTCTCCTGTAGAGCGCATTTCCGGCCCCAGGATTGGATCCACCTCGGGGAATTTCATGAAGGGGAAAATAGCTTCCTTAATGGAATAGAAATTAGGTACAATTTCGCTTGTAATATATTGTTCTTTAAGTGTTTTACCTGCCATAACACGGGCTGCGATGCCTGCCAAAGGAAGCCCGGTCGCTTTCGAAACGAACGGTACGGTGCGGGAAGCCCGGGGATTGACCTCCAGTACGAAAACATCATTGCCGCGCAAAGCGAACTGGGCATTCATCAGTCCCACTACCCCAAGCTCCAGCGCCATCAATTTCATCTGCCGCCGCATCTCGTCCTGGATTTCGGAAGACAGCGAATACGGCGGTAAAGAACAGGCTGAATCACCCGAATGAACGCCGGCTTGTTCGATATGCTCCATGATGCCGCCGATCAGGACATCTTTACCGTCACAGATCGCATCGACGTCCACTTCCTTGGCGTGGTCGAGGAACCGGTCGAGGAGCACGGGAGAGTCATTGGAGACCTGGACGGCCTCTTGCATGTAGCGCCGAAGTTCATCCTCGCCGTGGACGATGTCCATGGCTCTGCCGCCGAGCACATACGAAGGGCGCACGACCAGGGGATAGCCAATTTCCTCTGCCAGCCCTACCGCCTCTTCCGGACTCGAAGCCGTTCGATTCGGCGGTTGCCTGAGGCCCAGGCGCTTCAGCAATTTCTGAAATCGTTCACGATCTTCGGCCAGGTCAATGGAATCCGGTGTCGTGCCGATAATGGGCACGCCTTCCGATTCCAGCTGACGCGCCAGTTTGAGTGGGGTCTGGCCGCCGAATTGCACGATAACTCCGTCCGGGCGCTCCCTGTGAACGATTTCGAGGACATCCTCCAATGTCAGCGGCTCGAAATACAAGCGATCAGAGGTATCGTAATCGGTCGAAACCGTTTCAGGATTGCAGTTGACCATGATGGTCTCGAAATCATCATCGCGCAGAGCCAGTGCGGCGTGTACGCAGCAGTAATCGAATTCGATGCCCTGACCGATACGGTTCGGGCCTCCTCCAAGCACCATGATCTTTTTACGGTCGCCCGGCTCGGCCTCGCACTCTTCTTCATACGTAGAGTACAGGTAAGCGGTTGATGTGGAGAACTCCGCGGCACAGGTGTCAACCCGTTTGTAAACCGGCCTGATACCCAGACTATGGCGGTGTGCCCGGACACGCGCCTCTGTCTCCTCCACCAGTTCCGCCACCCGGCTATCGGAAAAACCTTTACGCTTCAGCGTGAAGAACTGGTCCTTCTGCAGCGACTCGAGTGCACAGCCCCTGATGGCTTCTTCGCAGTGTACGAGGTCCTCGATTTGGGCCAGAAACCAGGGATCGATACCGGTCAGTTCCTGAATGTTTTCGAACGCCATGTCATTACGGAACGCGTCGGCGACATAAAGAATGCGCTCGGCCCCCGCCTCGCGCAGTTCCCGGCGAAGATTGGCCAGCCGCGTCTCGGGCTTGTCACCTTCGAGAATTTCATTGAAGCCATCACGGCCGGTTTCCAGGCTGCGCAGGGCTTTCTGAACAGACTCCTGGAAGGTCCTGCCGATGGACATGGCCTCGCCGACCGACTTCATCTGCGTGGTCAGCGTGGCATCAGCAGCAGGAAACTTTTCAAACGCAAATCGCGGGATTTTGGTGACCACGTAGTCGATGGAAGGCTCGAAAGAAGCGGGTGTAGCGCCGCCGGTGATCTCATTACGCAATTCGTCAAGCGTGTAGCCAACAGCCAGCTTGGCCGCTACCTTGGCGATGGGGAAACCGGTGGCCTTCGAGGCCAGTGCCGAGGAACGCGATACCCTCGGGTTCATCTCGATGATGACGACCTTCCCGTTTTCGGGATTCACTCCGAACTGGACATTCGAACCGCCGGTATCCACACCAATTTTGCGCAGCACGGCAATCGAAGCGTCACGCAGGCGTTGGTATTCCTTGTCGGTCAGGGTCTGGGCCGGCGCAACCGTAATGGAGTCACCCGTGTGAATACCCATTGGGTCAAAATTCTCGATCGAACAGACAATGATGCAATTGTCCTTGTGATCCCGCACCACCTCCATTTCGTATTCTTTCCAGCCGAGCACCGACTCTTCCAGTAACACTTCCGTGGTCGGTGACAACTCGAGGCCACGCGCAATGATTGCTTCGAATTCCTCGCGGTTATAGGCAATGCCGCCGCCGGACCCGCCCATCGTGAACGAGGGCCTGATGATGGTCGGATATCCGATAGAGGCCTGCTTCTGCAGCGCTTCCTCCATACTGTGCGCGATGGCTGCAGCCGGCACCTCAAGGCCAATTTCCAGCATTGCGTCACGAAACTGTTCGCGATCTTCCGCCATGTCTATGGCTTCGCGCGAAGCGCCGATCATCTCGACACCATACTTTTCCAATACGCCTTCGCGCGCCAGGTCGA
This sequence comes from uncultured Lysobacterales bacterium, assembly GCA_947258865.1. Taxonomy (GTDB): domain Bacteria; phylum Pseudomonadota; class Gammaproteobacteria; order Xanthomonadales; family SZUA-36; genus CAMYKC01. Next base: position 16,903 of record CAMYKC010000147.1, on the reverse strand, counting down.
GGGCACAGTTAAGCGCGGTCTGGCCGCCCATCGTTGGCAGAAGCACATCCGGCCGCTCGCTGGCGATGATTTGTTCCACAATGCGCCATTCGATGGGTTCGATATATATGGCGTCGGCGGTCTCCGGATCCGTCATGATGGTCGCCGGATTCGAGTTTACCAGGACGACCCGGTAGCCTTCTTCGCGCAGCGCCTTGCAAGCCTGTGCCCCGGAGTAGTCGAATTCACATGCCTGCCCGATGACAATGGGGCCGGCCCCGATGATCAGGATGCACTTGATGTCTGTTCTCTTCGCCATTTATTGTGTCCCGCTTCCCCTTCCCGCTTTCATGCCTTTTTCAATAGCGTGACGTTGCCCGCTGCCTTCGCCTCGTCGATGTTCGAAATGAAGCGATCAAAGATCCCGGCAATGTCATGCGGCCCCGGACTCGCCTCGGGGTGACCCTGAAAACCGAATGCCGGTGCGCTGCTCAGTTCCAGCCCCTGCAGCGAGTCGTCGAACAGGGAACGGTGCGTCGCTTTGACATGGTCCGGAAGGCTATCCTCATCGACTGCAAATCCGTGATTCTGGCTGGTGATCATCACCTGCCCTGTCGCGAGGTCCTGTACCGGATGATTAGCGCCATGGTGGCCGAATTTCATTTTGACGGTTCGGGCGCCCGCAGCCAGTCCCAGCAACTGGTGACCGAGACAGATACCGAACACGGGCAGTTTGCGGGCGATGAACGCGCGTATGGCCTCGATGGCATAGTCACAGGGTTCTGGATCGCCCGGGCCATTGGACAGGAAGATACCGTCCGGTTGCAGCGACAGTGCTTCAGCAGCAGGGGTCGTGGCCGGCACGACTGTCACCCGGCAACCCCGGTCAACCAGGATCCGCAGGATGTTTCGCTTGACGCCGAAGTCATAGGCCACCACGTGCCGTTCGGCCTCACCCTCACCCTCGCCCCAGGCTGCATCGTCGAGGCTCCAGGATCCCTGGTCCCACTGGTACGTCTCGCCGGTGGTGACCTCGCGAGCCAGGTCCATCCCTTTCATGCCGGGGAATGATCTGGCCAGATCAATGGCCGCGGCTGAATCGACCGACGGTCCGGTGACGACAGCGCCTCCCTGAGCTCCTTTTTCACGCAATATCCGAGTCAGGCGGCGCGTATCGATATCGGAGATAGCAACAATGTTATTGCAGGCCCGCAACCATCGGCCGCGAAGACTCCTCGTCCTCCGGGTTGCAACCGGTATTTCCGATATGGGGGTAGGTCAGTGTGACCAGTTGCCTGGCGTAAGACGGATCCGTGAGAATTTCCTGATAACCGGTCATGGCCGTATTGAACACCACTTCGCCCACCGACTCGCCGTTCGCCCCGATACTGCGGCCGAGAAAAACGTTGCCGTCCTCCAAAGCCAGCACTGCCTGATCAGTCAAATTGCACACTCCAGATACACGAAACGGGAAAGCTGCTCAAGCTTTTCCCGCTTAGAAATCCCGTCTGTTTGTACCTTCAGCACCCCACCCCGGGGCGAGAGCTCATGGTTGCATTCTAAGCGTTCAGATTCTAAACGAAGCGCGGCGGCCTTGACAATGAAATTGCGCCGAGGCGCCGGTATTATCCGTCAACGGCCAGCCAGCCAATCACGTGCCGAGTAAAAACCGGCGTCCTGGCGGACAAGCCACAGCCCCGCGTCCAGAGCGCCTAATGCATATATGGACCGGTCGTGAGCGCGGTGCACCAGATCAAATTCCTCGCCTGCCATCTCGAAAGTGATGGTGTGCACACCGATTACCTCACCCTCGCGGACCGAGCGATACTCAATCGAGGATTGATTGCCGCCGCGCTCCTGCGCAACGGTTTTCCCCAGCATCAGGGCCGTCCCGGAGGGTGCGTCCTTTTTCCATTGGTGATGAATATCTTCAATGGTCACTGCCGAGCTGTCATCCAGCACAGCCGCCGCCCGCCCCGCTAACTCGGCCAGCAGGTTAACGCCCAGGCTCAGGTTGGGTGACGAAAGCACTGGTACTGAATCGGCCGTTTTCTTCATTACAGCAACGATGTCCTCAGACAGTCCAGTCACACCGCTCAGGAGCGGCACCGTGTGCAGGGCGCACCAGGAAGCAGCCGTGCGGGTTCCTTCCGGCAACGTGAAATCGATCAGAAGGTCAAGCCGATCCGGCAATTCATCGAGCGAGGAACACCACGGCAGATCCGTATCCCATTCAGGCGGCTGTGGACCCACCAGCGCCACGATGGAGAGATCTTCCCGGCAGGCAGCGGCGATAGCGATCGCAGCAGCCATGCGGCCCGTTCCGTGAATTGCAACGCGGAACATATTCAGGAAGTCATCCGGTCAAAGAACTCGCGAACTCCCTGCAACCAGGAATGAGACTTCGGATTGTGCACCGTGTTGTCTTTCGTCAAAGTTCTCTCGAACTTCCTGAGAATGTCTTTCTGTTCGCGCGTGAGTTTGACTGGTGTTTCGAGAACAACCCGGCATATCAGGTCGCCAGTGCGATGGCTGCGAACCGACTTCACGCCCTTGCTCTTGAGCCGGAACATGCGGCCCGACTGGGTTTCGGATGGAATTTTAAGCTTGACCTGCCCGTCCAGGGTTGGGATCTCCAACTCCCCGCCAACGGCGGCCAGTGTAAACGGCAGCGGAACCTCGCAATAGAGATCATCCCCGTCACGTTCGAACAGGCGATGGGGACGTACCCGGACTTCAACGTACAGATCTCCGGGCGGCGCCGCATTGACTCCGGCCTCACCTTCGCCTGCGAGCCGTATGCGGTCGCCATTGTCTACGCCGGCCGGAATCTTGACGGACAAGGTCCGTGTTTCGTGTTTTCTGCCCTGCCCATTGCAATCCGGACAGGGATTGCTGATTTGCTGACCGCTGCCCTGGCAGGAGGGGCAGGTTTGCTGCACGGAAAATATACCCTGCTGCATCCTGACCTGGCCCATGCCAGCGCAGGTCGAACAGGTCTCTTTCTTACCGTCCCTGGCGCCGCTGCCGTCGCATGTTTTGCATTGACCCAGGGTCGGAACCCGAATCTCCCGCGTCATACCGGAGACGGCTTCCTCGAGATCCAGATCCATTGAATAGCGTAAATCCGAGCCTCGCTGGCGCGTTTGCCTGCGTCGGCCGCCTCCGCCGAAAATGTCGCCGAAAATATCGCCGAATATGTCGCCTACGTCGCCCTGGAACCCCCCGGGTCCACCGGGACCGCGAGCAGAATGATCCACGCCGGCATGGCCGAAACGGTCGTAAGCAGAGCGCTTTTGCGGGTCCTTGAGAACCTCGTAGGCTTCCTTTGCCTCTTTGAATTTCTCTTGTGCGGAATCGTCATCCGGATTGCGGTCCGGATGATATTGCATCGCCAGGCGCCGATAAGCCTTTTTCAGCTCATCATCGCCAGCCGATTTCTGCACGCCGAGAGTCTCGTAGTAGTCCCTTTTTGCCATGCCTTATCCACCGTTGGTTCTGCACCTGATTTGAGGATGGGCAATCAGGAAATCAAGTGCCGTCGCAGGAGGCCGCCTGGAGGCCGAACGCGCATTCTGACCGCCACCGCATGAAAAAAGCCCGGCTGATGCCGGGCTTCTTGCGTCAGTTTCGAATGAGGATCAGCCGTCTTTCTTTTCCTCGTCCACTTCTTCGAACTCGGCATCGACGACATTGTCATCAGGCGCGCCTCCTTCAGACGGATTTGCCTGCTGTGCCTGGGCTTCCTCCGCTACTTTCTGGTAAATCACCTGGCCAGCTTCTGAAAGTTTCTCGACCGCCTTGTCGATTGCTTCCTTTTCATCGCCTTTCATGGCTTCTTCGACGCCTTCGATCGCACTCTCGATGTTCTTGCGCTCGTCGTCGCTGATCTTTTCACCCATCTCCTTCAGACTGGAGCGAGTCGCGTGGACAATAGCGTCCGCATTGTTCCGAGCCGTGACCAGCTCATGGAACTTGCGGTCCTCCTCGGCATGCGCCTCGGCGTCTTCTACCATCCGTTCGATTTCATTCTCAGACAAGCCTGAACCTGCCTTGATCTCGATCTTTTGCTCTTTGCCCGTAGCCTTGTCCGTGGCGCCTACGTGCATGATGCCGTTGGCGTCGATGTCAAACGTCACCTCGATCTGAGGCATGCCTCGCGGCGCTGCTCCGATTCCGGCCAGGTCAAATCGCGCAAGGGATTTGTTCGCCGAAGCCATATCGCGCTCACCCTGCAGCACGTGCACGGTTACTGCTGTCTGGTTGTCTTCAGCAGTCGAAAAGATCTGTGACGCTTTGGTCGGGATCGTCGTGTTCTTCTCAATCAGTTTGGTCATCACACCGCCCAGGGTTTCGATACCCAGTGACAGCGGCGTCACATCCAGCAGCAGCACGTCTTTAACCTCACCGGCAAGGACACCACCCTGGGGAGGGCATATGATCATCCTCATTCCGGTCGCGGCCATCGTGGCGCTTGTTGCGGCTTTCGTGCTGACGCAGGGCATCCTGCGGGCCGAGACCGGCAACGAACGCATGGTGGACATCTCCAACGCCGTGCGGCAGGGCCCGATGGTTCGGGTCACCAGGTCATCCACCAGCGCTTCCAGCTTGGCGCGCGTCAGCTTGATGTTCAGGTGTTTCGGCCCGCTTGCATCAGCGGTTATGTACGGCAGGTTGACCTCGGTCTGCTGCGCCGAAGACAATTCGATCTTGGCGCGCTCGGCACCCTCTTTGAGTCGCTGCAGAGCCAGCGGATCATTGCGCAGATCAAATCCCTGGTCCTTCTTGAATTCGGCAACCAGGTAGTCAATGACCCGTTTGTCGAAATCTTCGCCACCCAGAAAAGTATCGCCGTTGGTTGCGAGTACTTCGAACTGATGCTCACCGTCAACTTCCGCGATCTCGATGATGGAAATGTCGAACGTTCCACCTCCCAGGTCATACACGGCGATCTTGCGGTCACCAGTTTTCTTGTCCATGCCGTAAGCCAAAGCAGCGGCCGTCGGCTCGTTGATGATGCGCTTTACCTTCAGGCCCGCAATCTTGCCGGCATCCTTGGTCGCCTGGCGCTGTGAGTCGTTGAAGTAAGCCGGTACGGTGATGACTGCCTCGGTGACGCTTTCACCCAGGTAGTCTTCCGCGGTGTTCTTCATTTTCATCAGCACGCGAGCCGATATTTCCGGCGGCGCCATTTTTTTGCCGTCGGCTTCGACCCATGCGTCACCATTTTCCGCCGCGATGATTTTGTAAGGAACCAGGTCCTGGTCCTTCTGCACCACGTCTTCGCTGTACTTCCGGCCAATCAGCCGTTTGACCGCGAAAAGCGTGTTGGCGGGGTTCGTGACGGCCTGGCGTTTTGCCGGTTGACCCACCAGCACCTCGTCGTCCTTGGTGAAGGCGACAATCGAGGGTGTCGTGCGATCCCCTTCGGCATTTTGTTCAGGCTGTTTTCAACAAGCCAGGTCTACCCGATCAGGGTTTCCGGGAAACAACCACCATGGCCGGGCGGATCAGGCGGTCATGCAGAAGAAAGCCTTTTTGCAGTACTTCCATCACTGTGTTTTCCTCGAGTTCATCAGACGGCATAACCGTCATTGCTTCATGCAGTTCCGGGTCGAACGGTTCCCCTGCCGGATCGATCAACTCCAGGTTATGGTCCTGCATGACCTTTTCCAGCATCCTGAGTGTCAACTCCTGTCCTTCGATCAAAGCCTCGACGGTCGCGGATTCACCCGTTACCACAAGGCCGCGTTCGAGGCTGTCACGGACCTGCAGCAGGTCCTTCATAACGCCTTCCAGCGCGAACTTGCGGGATTTCTCCTGGTCGCGCATCAGCCGCTTGCGGAGATTTTCCATTTCCGCCTGCATGCGCAGCATCGCGTCGCGATGCTTTGCCAGTTCCTGCTCTGCCTTTGCGAGCGCAAGTTCGCAGGACGAAGCTTCATCCTCAACTAAGGTTACCTCCGCTTCTATTTTCGGGCTCACCGGCTCGGTTTCGGACGTTTCCACATCGATTTCTACAGGCTCCTCGAACGGATTTTCCTTTTTCTTGGTCACGATTGCCGTCTCCCAGCTTCAGCGGATACGCTGTGCACCGCCAATAAGAAATTAGTCACGGGCAATATGGGGCTTTGGCTCAGCGATTCAAGCATTTTTCCTGCAAGGAATGGATTGCCCCCGATTCTCCTGCATGCTAGCGTGGGCACCGGTTTACATACTGCCTGCAGATGCTGAATTTCCTGCAAATCCGCAATTACGCTATCGTCGAGACGCTTGACCTGGATTTCTCCGGGGGGTTTACCTGTATCACGGGAGAGACCGGCGCCGGCAAGTCGATCCTCGTGGGTGCCCTGGGTCTGCTGTGCGGAAATCGGGCCGAAACCGCATCAATTCGCGTTGGCGCCGACAAATCCGAACTCTGCGCGGAATTCGACTTGCCAGACGGCAGTCCGGCGCTCCACTGGCTGCAGCAAGCTGATCTCGAGCAGGGCCGGATCTGCCTGCTGCGCCGGATGATCAACGACAGCGGCCGCTCACGGGCCTGGATCAATGGCACAGCGGTCACGCTGCAGCAGCTCTCCGAACTGGGTGAACTGCTCGTAGAGATCCACGGGCAAAACGAACATCTCCGCCTGGTGCGAAGTGAAGAGCAGTATCGTTTACTTGACAGCGGCGGCTTCCACGAATCAGAACTCGCCGCGCTCCGGGATAGTTTCGGTGCCTGGCATGCACTCGAACTGGAAAAGCAATCGCTGCTGCAGGAGACACCGCTCGATCCGGGCGACCAGGATCTATTGCAGTACCAGGTACGTGAACTGGAGGGAACCCTGTTGTCCGCCGATGAGTTCCTGGCGCTGGAAGCGGAACATCGCAAGCTGGCCAGTGGTCATCAAATCATGGCTGCGCTCGAGTTTGCCCAGAATTCTCTCGACGCGGAAGAGACAGGCGCCAGCGAGGTCATTCACCGGGCGGCCGAACAGCTGAACGCTCTTGCTGACCTGGACCAGGACATTTCCACCGCAGCGGGTTTGCTGCGCGAGGCTGCCATCAACTGCGAAGAGGCTCAAGCCAGCATTCAGGTATCCAGGGCACGACTGGATTTGAGCCCGGAACGACTGACGCAACTCGAACGTGAACTCGGTATCCAGCATGATCTCGCCCGCAAGCACCGGGTTGAACCTGAACACCTCGCGGACGTGCTTGAACAGCTGGTCAACCGACTTGAAAGAGCCGGCTCACTTGAGCGACGCCTGAGAGAGATCGATCGGGAACTCGATGCTGCCCTTTCGAATTATCGGCGGGCCGCTCTCACATTGCATGAACGGCGCGTGGAACGCGCCCAGGAATTATCGGCTGGCGTTACCGAACTGATGCAGGAGTTGGGCATGGAAGGCGGGCGCTTTGAATTTGATGTTCATCTCGATTCGGAAGCCCTCCCCTCAGTTCGTGGCAGCGACCGCCTGGAACTTCGCGTAAGCGCCAATCCGGGGTCGCCACCGGGTCCTTTGCGCAAGGTAGCCTCCGGCGGTGAGCTGTCCCGCATCAGCCTGGCCATAAAGGTGGCGTCCCGTTCGGGGCCCGCCGCGGCCACCCAGGTATTTGACGAAGTGGATGCCGGTATCGGTGGAGAGACAGCCAACGCGGTGGGTGCATTGCTCAAAAGCCTGTCATCGAATGGGCAAGCTCTGTGTGTCACCCATCTGGCACAGGTTGCAGTGTTCGCGGACCAGCAACTCCAGGTCCTGAAGTCCTCGGATGTAAGCGAGACGCGGGTTGAGACCTGCCTGCTCGGGAACGAGGATCGCGTGGATGAAATCGCCCGGATGCTGGGTGGAAAGATTTCCGATCAAAGTCGCGCTCATGCGACGGAATTGCTGACCGCAGCCACCACCCGGCACTAGAGCCGTGTGTCGTCAGGGCTTGGGTCTGACGTAGATGACGAGGCTATGATCCTCTATGTCGTAACCATGGGCGTCCGCGATTTTCTTCTGCGCTGCTTCGATTTCTTCGCTGATGAATTCGATAACCTTGCCGGTTTCTACACACACCATGTGATCGTGATGCTGACCGGAGTCAAGTTCGTAATAGGCCTGGCCGCTTTCGAAATTATGTTTCTCAACCAGACCGGCGGATTCGAACTGATTGAGCACCCGGTAAACGGTCGCCAAGCCGATTTCCTCGCCGGCATCCAGCAAGCAACGATAAATATCGTCTGCAGTCAGGTGCTTGTTGCGCTGACTTTCGAGAATTTCAAGAATCCGTTTGCGGGGATGGGTGACCTTGAGGCCGGCTTGCCTGAGATTACTGGTTTCCACTCGTACCTCTTGTCGACATTTATCGGGATACCACTACTTGCGCTGGTGGCTTTATTGTATCATTCACGCTTTCCACACCACGCGAGAGTCCGGCCCGTTACTCTAATGATCATTCGTCCCCTATTTTGCCTGTTTTTTGTCTCATTTACCGCTGTTGGCTGCGGCTTGATTTACAAGCAGAATATTCAACAGGGTAACGCCCTCGAGCAAGATGACCTCGATGAGCTTTACGAGGGCATGAACCAGAGACAGGTTCTGTTCGTTCTGGGCACCCCCTCCATCAGGGATCCTTTTCAATCAGACCGCTGGGATTATGTGCAAACCTTCAGCAGGCGCGGCGGGGACATGGTGCAGCGCACCGTAACGCTCAGGTTCGAGGATGGTCTGCTGACCGATATCGCCGGGCAGGACGACCCATTTGCTGCTTCTTCCGGCCGGGTCAGCGGCGGTTCAGACGAGGTCGCCTCGTTCGTCAAACAGCCTGAGGAAAATCCGCAGGATGCGGCGATCGAGTCTGCTGAAGAAGAACTGCTGAGACCCGATCCGGATATTGATACCATCAATGAACGCACATCCGAGGACCGCGATTATCAGCGGGAACAGGAGGTGCTGGACCAAACTCCGGACGACAATCTGTCCGGTCCCGACATCGACGGCTAGGACCGTGCTTCGGCCCTGAGCCGCCTGCTCTCCTTTGGATCTGCGATAAGCGGCCGGTAGATCTCCACCCGGTCGCCATCCCCGAGCACCTGATTCATGGAAGCCTTCCTGCCAAAGATTCCCACGGCATCCGGATTGACGACCATACCGGGAAATTCTGCCTCGATACCGGACAGCACAATTGCTTCCTCAACGGTGCATCCTGCCGCTACCTCGAGGCTTAACAAGGACTGTTTTTTGGGGGTCGCATAGGCAACTTCCACCTGGATCGGCTCACCACCTGAATCAATTTCCATAGACATCATCCGCCCTCATTCCAAATTCGTGAACCAGGCGGTCCGCGATGTGAGCGAACCCCCGGCGGAAAGCCGTAGACAGGACTTTGCTGGAAAAATCGAAACCCAGGGTCAGCGTTATCTTGCTGCCTTCGTCTCCGAGGGGTTCGAATCGCCATTCTCCGGCCAGGCGCCGGAATGGCCCTTCCACCAACGACAGGGTCAGGAGCTCACCCGGTACGAAGCGGTTTCGCGTGGTAAATGACTGTGTCATGCCGCTTACTTTGACCACCAGTGTCGCCAGTTGCTGGTCCGATGTCTGCTCATGGACTTCCGACTTCAGGCACCAGGTCAGGAAATCAGGATATGCGGGCACATCCTGAACCAGGCGAAACATATCCATCGTGGAGTGGAGAACGAGAGCTGTGCGCTTGATTTCCATGGTGCATCTTCGTGAATTGCGTCTTGTAGAGCGCGGCAAGCATAGCATGAGCGGCACCGCAGAAAGTAGAATAGGCGGGATCAAGGCGGAACTCCGTTTCCGCCTGCGAGCGAAGCGGATGAATGATAAGAAAAATACGGGTAGAAAGACGATTGCAGTCAACAAACGCGCGCGATTCGAATACCACATCGAAGAGCGGCTGGAGGCTGGTATCGCGCTCGAGGGTTGGGAAGTGAAATCCCTGAGGGAGGGCCGGGTCCAGTTCGCGGACAGCTATGTGCTGCTCAAGGATAATGAGGCGTTCCTGTTCGGCTGCCTGATCAATCCACTGCCCACTGCTTCAACTCACATCACGCCCGATCCCTTGCGCACGCGAAAGCTGTTGCTGCATCGCCGTGAAATAGACCGCCTGCTTGGCGCGGTGGATCGCCGGGGATATTCCGTCATTCCGACTGCCATGTACTGGTCTCGCGGAAAGGTAAAAGTGGAAATAGGGATGGCCAAGGGTAAGCGCCAGCATGACAAGCGCAAGACAGAGAAGGACCGCGACTGGGAGCGGCAGAAGAGCCGGATCATGAAGCGGGGGTAGCCACTTTCACCGGCAATGACACCAATCAAGGTGTCAGGGGGCCGGCACCGGTAAACTAACTCCGTCGTCGGCTTGGTGGCCTTTATGAACATCAAGGGAAAAACACCCATTCGCGTCGGCCTGGCGGACAAGAATCCGCTGATCCAGGCCGCGCTCAAACAGCTTCTTTCCGAAGACGGCCGATTCGAACTCGTGCACGTGGCCTCCGGCTGCGAAGAATTCCTGCGGAACATCGAAAAAGAACCCATCGATGTCGGCGTGATCGGATGGATCATCGGCCCCTGCGATGGCCGTTTCATCCTCGATCACCTGAACGCCCAGGAGGATGCGCCCCGGATCGTGGTCTACACCGGAGACGAGAGCAAAACGGTACCCTCTCAGGTCATGACCCATGGCGGGGCGGCCTTCGTTTCCAAGAGCGAGCAACCCGCCGTTCTGCTCGACACCATCGCCGCTGTGTCATCAGGACGCATGGTGTTTCCTTACATCGATGTTCGGACCATTTACGATAATCCGCTCTCCACGCTGACCCGGCGGGAACTGGAAGTTTTGTCCAATCTGGCTTCGGGTCGCACCAACAAGCAAATTGCCCGCGACCTGGAGGTCTCGCTGAACACGGTTAAATTCCATGTAAGGAACCTGTTTCAGAAACTGGGCGTGAACAGCCGCAGCCAGGCCATCTCGCTGTACCTCAGGTCCTGAGCCTATCCAAAAGGGTGGTTTTTTGCCTGCCCGAATGACCCGATCCCCCCCTCCTGATGGATATTATGCCATCCGGTTATGCTGACTAGACTGCCTCGTAGAACAAAGACATTCAGCCGGTGAGCGGACTCTTCGAATACACCCCGGCTTGCTTGTCTCCAAACCGGAGAGGACCAGGCAATGACGGAACACCAGACTTTGAAGCAGTATTTGCTTAGCTGGGCTGGAAATGATGCGCTGCGCAAAGCGATTGCCGATACGACAGAGACCATCGCCGACGCGTGCAGCGCGATTTCCGAGATTATTGCACTGGGCCCGCTGGCAGGCAGCCTGAGTGCCCGGCACGGCGAGAACGTTGACGGC
>CAMYKC010000147.1:0-5572 GCA_947258865.1 uncultured Lysobacterales bacterium | reverse complement strand
GCCTGCGTTGCATCCGAGGAACTCGATCTGCCTGTTCCGCTCAACAACGGCGCACCGCTTTGTGTCGCCGTCGATCCGCTGGACGGTTCATCAAATATCGATACCAACGTAGCCGTCGGCACCATCTTTTCGGTGTTGCCAATGCGCTGCGAAGAATGTGTGCCGGGACAAAAGTGTTTCGTTCAGAGAGGAGACCGCCAATTGGCCGCCGGCTACGCGATCTACGGTCCGCAGACGGCGCTGGTGCTGACCGTTGGCGAAGGCACCCAGATTTTCACGCTGAATCCGGACACCGGTCAGTTCTGCCTGACGGTGCCGAACGTACAGATTCCCGAAGATACCAGTGAATTTGCAATCAACACATCCAACTTCCGGCGCTGGGACGGGCACATCCGGGCTTATGTCGACGACTGCCTGGAAGGCGCCGATGGTCCTCACGGCAAGAACTACAACACGCGCTGGATCGCCTCACTGGTGGCCGAGTGCCACCGGATCATGATACGCGGTGGTATTTTCCTGTATCCGGGCGACCGCAGACCGGCTTATCAGAGTGGCCGCCTGCGCCTGGCATACGAGTGCAGCCCGATCGCCTTCCTGGTCGAGCAGGCAGGAGGCGCCGCCTCGACCGGGGAGCAGGACATCCTTGCATTTGAACCCGCCGATCTGCACGAGCGTGTGCCGCTGATCTTCGGGTCGGTGAACGAGGTCAGATTGCTGAACCATTACTACGATGAAGTTCATCCTTTCCAGGAACGATCCCAGTTGTTCGGGAATCGCGGACTCTTCCGGGCCGGCTGATCACAGGAGCTGAACCATGTCTGTCAAACACCCCATCATTTCGGTTACCGGTTCCTCTGGCGCGGGCACGACCTCGGTCAAGAAGACTTTTGAACGCATCTTCAAGCGCGAGAACATCAAGGCATCCTTCATCGAAGGGGATGCATTTCACCGCTTTGACCGCGCGGAAATGAAGCGTGTCATGGCTGACGAGGCGAAAAAGGGCAACCATCACTTCAGCCATTTCGGCCCGGATGCCAACCTGTTGGAAGAGCTCGAAGAAGTTTTCCGGCAGTTCGGCGAAAACGGCAGCACTAAAACCCGGCATTACGTGCATGACGATGATGAAGCGGAACTGTATGGTTCTCCGCCCGGCACATTCACCGACTGGCAGGAGATTCCGCTAGACACCGACATTCTTTTCTATGAAGGATTGCATGGCGCGGTTGTGACCGAAGAACTGAACCTGCCGCAACATTGCGACCTGAAAATCGGTGTAGTCCCCGTGGTCAATCTGGAATGGATTCAGAAAATCCATCGGGACAACCTGGACCGAGGCTATTCGCATGAGGTTATCAAGGACACAATCCTGCGGCGGATGCCGGACTACCTGGATTACATCTCTCCGCAATTCTCCGAGACGGACATCAACTTCCAGCGTGTACCGACCGTGGATACGTCCAACGCTTTTTGTGCGCGCTGGATTCCTACCCCGGACGAATCGATGGTGGTCATTCGCTTTGCAAAACCTCGGGGTATCGACTTTCCGTACCTGATCTCGATGATCAAGAACAGCTACATGTCCCGGCCCAACTCCATCGTGGTGCCCGGGGGCAAACTGGATCTGGCAATGCAGTTGATATTGACGCCTATGATCCTGCAACTCATGGAGCGCAGCCGCCGCGCCAGCGGTCCGCGCAAGAACATACAGGCAATTCAGAATACAGCTTAAATACTTACTTAAGGAGAGCGATAAATGGACCAATCAAATCGATATGCAGACCTGAAACTGCGCGAAGAAGACCTGATGGCGGAAGGCCGCCATGTACTTTGCGCTTACATCATGAAGCCGAAGGCCGGTTACGGTTACCTCGAGACAGCCGCGCATTTCGCAGCAGAGTCATCCACCGGCACCAATGTCGCAGTATCCACCACGGATGACTTCACCCGCGGCGTGGACGCCCTGGTCTATGAAATCGACGAGGAAAAGGAGGTCATGAAGATCGCCTATCCCACCGATTTGTTCGACCGCAACATCATCGACGGCCGCGCCATGCTGGCTTCCTTCCTGACCCTTGCCATCGGCAACAACCAGGGGATGGGTGACGTGGAATACGCCAAGATGCATGACTTCTGGTTCCCGCCGGAATACCTGAGGCTGTATGACGGCCCTGCAACGGACATATCCGACATGTGGCGCGTGCTCGGGCGGCCGATTGTGGACGGCGGCTTCATCGTCGGCACCATCATCAAGCCCAAACTCGGATTGCGGCCGCAACCGTTCGCCAGTGCAGCATATGATTTCTGGCTGGGTGGTGACTTCATCAAGAATGACGAGCCACAGGGCAACCAGGTTTTCGCCCGACTCAAGGAAACGATCACGGCCGTGGCGGACGCGATGCGACGGGCACAGGACGACACCGGCGAGGCCAAACTGTTTTCTGCCAATATCACGGCAGATGATTACCGGGAAATGATCGCCCGCGGTGATTTCATTCTCGAGACCTTTGCAGAGAATGCCGACCATGTCGCCTTTCTCGTGGACGGCTACGTAGCCGGACCGGCCGCCATCACTACCGCGCGGCGCCAGTTTCCCAACCAATACCTGCACTACCATCGCGCAGGTCATGGCGCTGTCACTTCACCGCAAACGCAACGCGGCTACACAGCCTTCGTGTTGGCAAAGATGGCCAGGTGCCAGGGCGCTTCCGGTATTCATGTCGGGACCATGGGATACGGTAAGATGGAAGGCGAAATGGACGATCGCGGAATTGCCTACATGATCGAGCGCGACAGCGCCGACGGGCCTTTCTACCACCAGGAATGGCAGGGAATGCGCCCCACGACGCCGATTATATCCGGCGGAATGAATGCGCTGCGACTGCCCGGATTTTTTGAAAATCTGGGTCATTCCAACCTGGTTTTGACTGCCGGCGGTGGGAGTTATGGCCACGTGGACGGGCCGGCATCCGGCGCGACCTCGCTGCGCCAGGCTGAGCAATGCTGGCGCGAAGGCGCCGATCCGATAGCATTCGCCCAGGACCACAAGGAGTTTGCACGGGCATTCGAAAGCTTCCCGGCCGATGCAGACGAAATTTATCCCGGATGGAGGAATGCACTGAATGTCGCAGCCTGAACAGATTAATCCTGAAATTTACCCCGCCGCCATCATCTGGGACCTGGACGGCACCCTGGTCGAATCAGCCCCGGACCTGGCTTCCGCGCTGAATGCTCTGCTCAACGAACAGGGTCAGCACGGGCACGCAGTCGAGCAGGTGCGCCCAATGATTGGTGCAGGCGTTGCCAAGTTGATCGAAAGAGGTTTCCGGGCGGCTGGAGTCCCTGTCGACTCAGCCACCCGAGACGCCCTGGTGCCCCGTTTCATGGAAATCTATACGGCTTGTGCAACGCACAGCACGCACCTGGTCCCGCAGGCACGCGAAGTTTTGGAGCACTTTTATCATGCCGGAATGCGTCAGGGGCTTTGCACCAACAAACCGTATTCGGTGACGCTGCAGATTCTCAATGCCCTGGATATAGCCGGTTACTTCGGCAGCATCATCGGGGGCGATTCCACACCGGTCAAGAAGCCGCATCCGCTGCCATTGCTGACCTGTCTCGAAGAGCTTGAAACCCATCCGGAGAATGCCGTGATGATCGGCGACTCAGCCGCGGACGTCGGTGCCGCCCGGGCTGCGAACGTTCCCGTAATACTGGTTCCGGACGGATATACCGGTGCGCCGGCCGTATCATTGGGTGCAGATTACGTGGTGGGCAAACTCGCCGATATACCGGATAGTATCCCGCCACCTGCCACCCTGCGACAGAGCGCCTGAATACATATCGAGACGGGTCATCAAAACCCGGCAGGCTTTGCTATGATAGGGCTCATAATGAGTCCGAGAATGAACAGTAAAAATAAAATAGCCTGCCTGGTGCCGCTGCTGGCCGCGCTGTCGGTCTCGTTTTCAGCACATTCCGCTCTTGCCGCGGAAGTCGATTTTTCATGCATGAAGGAACGTGTGAGGGGTATTATCCAGGTTTCAGACCGTTATAAAGAATACGATATCATCATGCGCAATCAGTGCCCTGGCGCTGTCTATTGGTCGATGTGCATTGAGCGCCTGGACCCATGGACACATAAAACCCTGGAAACACACAATCCGACGGGTATGATCGAAGCTGAAAAAAAAGCCAGGGTCAATATTCAGATGAAAAAGACCCCGAACGCTGCTAATAATCTGGCCAGATTCCAGGAATTTTACGTCAACTTCGACTACGCCATAAATCAGCCCGCAAAAGCGAGTTGTATCGCGAGCCAGTGCGAAGCAAAAAAGCGCACCCTCAGAGCACAGTTGAGTGCCAATGGGTCAGCATGGCAACAAGCGGAGCAGGCATTGGCTGACCGGATTGGCCAGGCGTGCCCGGACACCGGGTGGGAAAGCGCCAAGGAGGATTGCGAAAAGGAAATCCTCGAAGCCAACCAGGAAAAAATGGACGCATTCGCGCAAAAAGATGAAGCGCTGAAGCAACAAATGGCGGATATCGACCCTGAGCTATGTGAAGTTCACGGGGGTAAACTGGCGCCGGATTAAATTTCGTTCAGAGCAGTCAGGGATCCTGCCTGCAACTCTCGGATATTTCTGCTCCGAGGGAAACAACCAATTTGAGCATCTGCTCCATGTGACTTGCATCCGTGGTATAGCTGCGCACACAAACGCGAATGACGGGCCGGCCCTGCAGGCGTGTGTGCGAAAGCATGAATGATCCGTTTGCATTGACGCTGTCTACAATAGCCGTATTCATCCGGTCGACCACTTCTTTCGGAAACTCCGATCCAGCAGGTTGGTAACGAAAACAAAGCGTGGACAATTGGGGCGCCACGAGCAGCAGCAAATCGGGATGTTGCTCAACCAACTGTGACAGGTAGCCCGCGCAATTCACATTATGCTCCAGGTTGGCGGCAAATGTGCTGGCGCCATAATGCATCAATGCAATATAGGCGGGCAGCGCCCTGAATCGTCGGGACACTTCAGGCGAGAGATCATAAGTTGTGTATGCCTCGGCATCCCCGCTTTCTGGCAGGTTGAGGTAGTCGGAACTCGCTGACCACAATCTCCGCGCAGACGCCGGGTCCCGGAACAGCAGCAGACTGCTATCGAATGCCAGATAGCACCACTTGTGAAGATCAATTGAAATGCTGTCGGCCTCTTCAATTCCGCGCAAGCGGGGCCGCAAGGCGTCGGAAAGCAGTGCGCCTCCACCGTAGGCCGCATCGATATGCAGCCATACGTCATATTCCTTGCACACCGCTGCTATTTCATCCAGCGGGTCGACTGCCCCGGTGGCAGTTGAGCCGGCCGTAGCGACCACGCAGGCGGCAACCCTGTCGTCCCGAGAAGCGAATTCATCCAGCGCGGCCGCAAGTTGGTCCACCCGCAAACGATATTCACTGTCTACCGGAATGCGGCGGACATTCCCGGTTCCCACACCGAGCATTCGGTCCGCCCGGTCCACGGAGCAATGCACGTTTTCACCCACAAAAATAATCGGCCGAGCCCGGCCGAAAATACCC
>CAMYKC010000146.1:2800-11291 GCA_947258865.1 uncultured Lysobacterales bacterium | reverse complement strand
ATTCATGGGCGCCAAGCAGCAGCAAGCCTGTCGTCAACAACAAACCTGGAATAAAGCCCCACCTCCAGGTTGATATTGCCGATTCAGTCCGCCCGGTCGGTTGAAGCCCGAGTAACATACCGCAGATCAGCAGGCCGGTGACCTGGCTGGCGGGCATCACCATCACCCCACTGAGGCAGGCATGAAGCGCCGCGGCAAGGATGCCGGTGAGAAGAATCCCGGCCAATGCAGTGTCTTCGGAGTCACCGTACCGATTCAGGCGAATACGCCGGCTGACCTGGTACAACAGGACCAGGAACACGACCGACACGGCAAGCGCGGCCGGAATGCCCCATTCCGCGGCAAGCTGCAGCGGAAAATTGTGAGGGTGCCCGATCCGTTCCGGACGGGTGCACACATAGTTCATTGGCCCGATACCAAATAGGGGATGTTCCCGCGCATCGCGAATCGTGACAGTCCACATCCAGGTTCTTCCGGACGTGTGCACCATGGGCCGGCCAAGCGATTGCCTGAAAAAACTGCTCTCACCGCCGGCCAATGCTTTTCCGCCAGCCCCTCTGTCCGCATCGCGAATCCGCTCATGTTGCTTGCTTTGAGGGTCCGATCCGTCGCCTGCTGGTTGATCGCCTGATTCAAAACTGAACATAACGGCAGCGAAAACCAGTGCGCCGAGCGCAAAACCGGCAATTTGCCAACTGAGGAGACGGGATCGGGCGGGCGATAAAAACACCAATGCAAACATTGAAGCAGCGGTAATCGCCACAAAGGTACCGCGGGCGCCGGTCATCAGGATGATGTACCAGTGCAGCCCCAGCACGATAATGCACAGGACAGATGCCAGGCGGGAGCGCGTAAACAGCATGGGGAGTGCAACGAGGGCCGGAACCACCCAGCTCTGGACCTGGTTGTAAAAGCGCGGCCAGGAAAAATGCAGCAGGGATACCCGGAAATTGAATTCCACACCGGCGTGGTGGGCAGCGATTACGCCGATCAATTCCTGGGCCCCGACCGTGAGTCCAGTGAAGGCAAGCAGGCCAATGGCGACCTGGTCGAAGCGCCTGAGTGTTACGCGGCGGCATGCCGCCACGATGAAAGCAGCCAGCACCAGGGCTGACAGCAAAGCGACTTCTGACAGGGAGTTCGCCAGGTGCATTCCCGATTGTGCATTGAGCAAGGCCGATGCGCCCCCCCAGCCAAACAGAGCGAGCGCCGTCATCCTGAGCCAGCCCGGCACGGCGCCAAGGAGGTCCCCGAACTCCGCCCTTACACGACGGCTCACCAACGGGATCAGGAACAGGATCAAGAGCAAGGCGAATTGCAGAATTCGCTTGGCGTCGTAGGGCCAGATTCCCGGGATCAGCGCTCTCGTCGACGTCAACAGAAGGTAGAGCCCGATTAGCGTCGGGGCGGCCAGGCTGATTACTGTGGCGGATTCCGGGTGCTTAGTGGACATCTACCGGCTTTATCGGCTACTCGATTCCGAATTTCTTCAGCTTATAGCGAAACGAACGGAAACTGATGCCCAGAAGCTCGGCTGCCCTGGTTTTGTTGTAGCGCGCCTTCTTGAGCGCATCCTCCAGCATTTTCTTCTCGATGCCTTCCATGTAGCTGTCCAGTGATTCGTCTTCACTTTTTTCGCCGGTGGCAGCGGAGGCGGATTCCTGGATTTCCACGTGCTCGAGCAGGAGGTCGGCCGGTTGGATCACGTTGCCTTCGCACATGGTGACGGCACGCTGAAGTATGTTGATCAGCTCCCTCACGTTGCCCGTATAGCTATGCCGTTTGAGGGACTCCATGGCTTCGTCGGAGATGACGGGTGTTTCGTCGCCGGTCCATTGATCGGCGATTTCAGCGAGGAAGGTTTCGGCCAGGATCGGGATGTCCTCAACCCGCTCCTGCAGACCCGGCATGTGAATTTCAATCACGTTAAGCCGAAAATACAGGTCGTTCCTGAATTTGCCGCTCTCCACCAACGGTTTCAGTGGCTGATGTGTTGCACTCAGGATACGCACATCCACAGGCACTTCCTCTCGCGCCCCGATCGGCATCACGGCTTTTTCCTGAATGACACGCAACAACTTGACCTGCATGTGTAGAGGAAGATCCGCTACTTCGTCTAGCATCAGGGTGCCGCCGTCAGCAGCCTGGAAAAGGCCTTCCTTGTCTGTAGACGCGCCGGTGAAGCTCCCCTTTTTATGGCCGAAAAACTCACTTTCCATGAGTTCCGTGGGAATGGCGCCGCAATTGACCGGGATGAACGGGCCGTCACCCCTGGGACCGAGGTCATGAATCAGCCTGGCAGCCAGTTCCTTTCCTGATCCCGAGTCACCGCTGACCAGCACTGGCGCCTGGCTTCGGGCGAGCTTGGCGATCATCACCTTGCACTGTTTAATAGCTGGAGAAGAGCCCTTCAGCCGATCCAGCGCGGAGTCCGATTTCTCAAATTGCGCGTCACCGGATGGCGTCGATTCCGCCGGTTCATCCCTGCGAAGTTTCAGTGCTGTGTTGACAAGCTTACGCAACACGGCGAGGTCGACCGGTTTGGAAACGAAATCAAAGGCACCCAATTTCAGCGCGTAGACGGCATCTTCAATTTTTCCGTGCGCCGTGATCACGGCCGTGGGAAGATTTGGGTGGTTTTCTGAAATTTCCTCCACCAGGTCGAGCCCGTTGCCATCCGGCAGCCGCATATCGGTCAGGCAGAAACTGAATTCGTGATCCTGAAGTTCGCGGCGTGCTTCGGCCAGGTCTTCCACTGTCGTTACGTCCAGGCCCATGCGGGTGAGCGTCAGGTCGAGCAGTTCCCTGATATCCGGTTCGTCGTCAATCACCAATACCTGTTTTGCAATCTGGTCCATATGTCTCTCTGTCTTCTGGTCCTGGAGTGGGACTCTTTTCAATGACTATTGCTTTGTCGCTGTGGCCAGAGCCAGTCTGATGTGAAAGAAAGCGCCCTCGCCGGGTTCGGAGTCTACCGTAAGTTCGGCTTGGTTTGCCTCACATAATTGTCTTGCAATGTACAATCCCAGTCCGGAACCCTCTTTCCGTGTCGTGTAAAATGGCTCGAATATCTTGCTCAATTGCGCCTTGCTTATGCCCGGGCCGTTATCGGCAATCGTGACCGTGCAGAAGCCCGATTCTTCATCCCGGGACAAAGCCAGTCTCACTCTGGGTATGGATTTATCCCTGCTGGCGTGGTCAACGGCGTTATCCAGCAATTTCCACAGGCACTGGCTCAATTGGCTCTTGTCGTACAGAACATACGTTTCTTCGGTATCGATCGCGGCCTGGAAGTCCAGCGCCCTGTTGATCTGCGATGTCTGGAATTCATTGGCAAACTCGGGAAGAAAGGAATGAAGTGGGACCAATTCCGGGCGTGATTGCTCCCTGCGGGACAATTGCAGGATGTTTTCGACAATGCCGTTCATCCGTTTGGCATGATTCTGGATGATGTGGATCAGGCGCATCTCAGCCAGGCGAATCTGCGGTGATTCCTCCAGCAGCTGAGAGGCGTGGTTCAACGCGGCGAGCGGATTTCTGATCTCATGTGCAATGCTTCCTGACAGCTTGGCCAGAGAGTTTACCGAGAGCTCGACCGCCCGCCGCGCGACGACGTTGTTGTCGTTGAGAATTATCAGCGCACCGATGCCGATGTCGCTGGGCAGGGACACAAAACTTGGCAAGACCTGAGCCTGGCTGGGCTCCAGGATAACCGGCTTGGGATCGGCAGTCGTCTCATTTTTCCAATCACTCAGGCCATGCTCCAGTCTGGGCGAAAGGGATCGAAGCGAGCGCTGCCGCACCGGCGGGCTGCCCATGAGGAACCAGGCTGACTCGTTCATGACTCGGATCATGTTGGTTTCGTCAACCGCGATAACGCCCGTGCGCATGCGGCGGATGATCAGTTCGTTGACCTGTTCCAGCTCGGTCAAGGTGGCCTTGCGCTTTTCGGCAATGAGGCGGTAATCACGCGCCCAATATGCAAGCTGGTTGGCGATAACAACCGAGATCATGGCGGTTACGCTATACAGGCCGGCCTGGATCAATGACTGAGCCGAACTGGGCAGCGGCTGGTAGTTCCACAACGATGTCCCGATCATCGCGAGGCTGGCGACCGAAGCCATCAGCAGGGCCATGCGCAAGGGTAGAAGAACCGCGGCCACGCCACTCGTGAACACCAATAAAATGCCAAAACCACCGTCGATGCCGCCAAAAATGATGACGAGGATGGACAGGAAAGCGATATCCGTGGTCAGCGAAAAGGCAGCCAGGCGGTAGAAATTGACGTTCAAGCGTTTCGCGTTGAGCAGGTGCAACACCGCGAATATCAGGTAGACAAGCAGGACGATGCCGGCGAGGTCCAGTCTGCCGCCGACCTTGCCGGTATCCATCAGTCCGCTGAAGTGGGATATACACAGAAGCAGCGTGATGACCAGGCGGTAGAGGTTTAGATAGTTGACTACCTTCCGGGTAATCGACTCCGATAGAGGCCAGGAAGTGTATTCAACCGCACTGTTCATGATTCAACTCTCAGGAAAGCAGTCCTTTGCCCACAGGCAGCAGCGTTGATTATCGCACGGATAGGAAGTATATCATCTGTGGATTCGCTTTGATTTCATCCTGAAATCAGGGAAAATGCGGGATTGTCCTATATCCCGGACCGACCATTCGTGACCGGACCAGAAATGGGATTCCACCCTCGAGGAGAAAGCATGAATTTTCATGAATACCAGGCGAAGGAACTGTTCGCCCATTATCGAATTCCCGTGCCCGCCGGTATCGTCGCAGCAACCCCGCTTGCGGCAGTTGAAGCCGCCCGTGAGCTGGGAGGGGATCAGTGGGTCGTCAAAGCGCAGGTACATGCCGGAGGGCGTGGCAAGGCCGGAGGGGTCAAACTCGCTAATAGCCTGGAAGAGGTCAGGGCAGAATCTGAACGGATGTTGAACATGAAGATCAGCACGTACCAGACCGGCGGGCTCGAACTGCCGGTGGACAGCGTCCTGGTTGCCGAAGCAGTGGACATCGCTAGCGAACTTTATCTCTCCGCCCTGATAGACAGGGCGAACAGTTGTGTCACGTTCATCGGGTCTGCTGCCGGTGGTGTGGATATCGAGGAAGTCGCAGCGACCGAACCGGAAAAAATTATCGCGATAAAGGTAGACAACACTGCCGGATTACAGCCGTTCCAGTCCAGAAAGATGGGCTTTGGTATGGATCTTTCCGGAATACAGGTTCGGCAACTCGGTCATATCATGAGCTGCCTTTACCGCCTGTTCCGTGAAAAGGACCTGAGCCTTATCGAAGTCAACCCCCTGATCATAGACAAAGACGGAAACCTGTTGGCGCTGGATGCGAAGATCAACGCCGATGATAATGCGCTGTTTCGCCATAAAGACCTCGCGGCAATGCGGGACGAAGCCCAGGAAGACCCTACCGAGGTGGCAGCCAGTAAACATGACCTGAACTACGTGACCCTGGATGGCAATATTGGCTGTATGGTCAACGGCGCCGGCCTCGCGATGGCCACCATGGACGTGATTAAGCTCAATGGCGGAGAGCCGGCCAACTTCCTGGACGTGGGTGGTGGATCAAACGCTGAACGGGTCAAGGAAGCGTTCAAGCTCATTCTTTGCAGCGATCGGCTGGAGGCGATTCTCGTCAATATCTTCGGCGGCATCGTTCGTTGCGATGAGATTGCGCAGGGCATCATTGCCGCGGTCCGTGAAGTGGGGGTGACCGTGCCTGTGATCGTCAGGCTGGAAGGTACGAATGTCGATAAAGGCAAGCGGCTGCTAAGTGAAAGCGGGCTGTCGATCATTGCGGCCGACGATTTGAATGACGCGGCACAGAAAGCCGTTGCCGCCGTGGCGGCCTGAAACCCGGGTGCCGAATCAACGAAAGTCATCTGCCAGGGTTTCACAGGAAACCAGGGTACGTTCCATTCGCAGCAGGCCCTTGAATACGGCACGAATATCGTCGGAGGGGTCACACCGGGTAAAGGCGGACAGACGCACCTGGGGCTGCCTGTTTTTGACACGGTGGCCGATGCAGTTGCTGAAACGGGAGCGGACGCCAGTGTCATCTATGTTCCGCCACCTTTTGCCGCGGACGCGATGCTCGAGGCGGCTGATGCAGGCATTCGGGTTATCGTGGCGATTACGGAAGGCATTCCCGTACAGGACATGATGACCGTGAAAGCCGTCATCGAAGACAAGCCTAATACGTGGCTGATCGGGCCTAACTGCCCGGGCATCATTACCCCGGGCGAGTGCAAGATTGGCATTATGCCGGGCCAAATTCATAGCAAGGGCCGAGTCGGCGTCGTGTCTCGTTCCGGCACGCTGACCTACGAAGCGGTATACCAAACCACCCTGGCCGGCCTCGGGCAATCAAGCTGCATCGGCATCGGCGGCGATCCCATCCAGGGTATGAATTTCATCGATGTACTCAAGTTGTTCAAAGACGATGATGAAACGGATGGCATTATCATGGTCGGTGAAATCGGTGGGTCAGCCGAGGAAGAAGCGGCCGAGTTCATCGCGAATCACGTCGACAAGCCGGTTGTTGCCTATATCGCGGGTGTAACCGCACCGGCCGGCAAGCGAATGGGCCATGCAGGTGCAATCATCGCCGGCGGAAAAGGAACGGCGAATGCGAAGTTTGAAGCACTCGAGGCAGCCGGCGTGACCACGGTACGTTCACCAGCCGACCTGGGTCGCACGATCCTGGAGAAACTCCACGGCTGAGCATCATGTCCCGCCATGCATTGATTACAGTTGCCCTGGCGCAGCATGATTTCCTGGTTGGCGACATACAGGGAAATCTGCGCAAGGCTGCAGATCTGGTCGGCGCCGCCCGTGATGCAGGGGCTGATCTCCTTTTGTTCCCCGAAATGGCCCTGACGGGCTATCCACCCGAAGATTTGCTTCTGCGGCCGGGATTTATTGAAAGCTGTCACCGCGCCCTGGACGAACTGGTCAAATCGGTACACGGCATTGACACCATCATCGGACATCCCTGGCAAGAGAAGGGAAAATGCTTCAACACGGTCAGTTGGATTCGTGACGGCTGCGTGCTCGGCCGATATACGAAGCAGCGTCTTCCCAACTATCTGGTCTTTGATGAGCAGCGGTATTTCTCCGAAGGCTCCAAGCCCCTGGTGGTCGAACTGAAAGGCAGCCGCATCGCCGTGATCATCTGTGAAGACGCCTGGGAGCCCGGTCCAGCGTTACAAGCCAGAGAGCAGGGCGCCGACTTGCTGCTGATCCCCAATGCATCGCCTTATCGCGACGACAAACTGGAAGCGCGCAGACGGCTGTTTTCAGACCGGTACGCCGATACGAATCTGCCAATGGTCTATTGCAACCTGGTTGGTGGACAGGATGAGCTGGTTTTCGATGGTCGCAGCATGCTCGTGGATGGGAATGGCCAGGTATCGCCGCCCGGCCCCTTGTGTGAGGAAGCGCTGTTGCTCGCGGACTTCGATCCGGTGGAACGGACCCTTTCGGCGCGGGAATGGGAAAGTGCACCAGGCGAGCAGATGGAAGAAATCTACAAGGTTCTCGTTACCGGTCTGCGGGATTATGTTCACAAGAACGGTTTCGATGAAGTCGTTTTTGGTCTTTCCGGAGGAATAGACTCTTCCCTGACCCTGGCGCTTGCCGTAGACGCACTGGGCGCGGAGCAGGTCCACACGGTGATGATGCCATCACGGCACACATCAGGGCTTAGCGTCGAACTGGCCCAGGAGCAGGCCGTGCGGCTGGGAGTAGATCACCGCTGTATTTCCATCGAACCGGCTTACGAGACATTGCTGACACTGTTGACACCGTCTTTCAGCGGGCGGGATGCGGATGTCACGGAGGAGAACCTGCAAGCACGTATACGCGGGAACATCGTGATGGCTCTATCCAATAAATTTGGCTGGCTTCCCCTTGCGACCAGCAACAAGAGTGAGCTCGCCGTTGGGTACTGCACCATTTATGGTGATATGTGCGGTGGGTTCGGGCCGCTGCTGGATTGCAGCAAGATGCGCGTTTATGAGCTGTCACGCTACCGCAACAGTATCTCGCATGTCATACCCGAGGCGGTTATCAGCAGGCCGCCCTCTGCCGAGCTCAGGCCGGACCAGGCAGACCAGGATTCTCTTCCACCCTATGAAGTGCTGGACCAGGTTCTGCAAAGATACGTTGAGCAAGACTGGTCCATTGCACAGATTGTCGAGGACGGTTTCGATGAAGCCATGGTCCGGCATGTCGCCGGACTGGTTCTCATAAACGAATACAAGCGCCGGCAGGCACCGCCAGGTGTCCGCATCACGCATCGGGCTTTTGGACGGGATCGCCGCTATCCGATCACCTCGGGTTGGCGCGACAGCGAAACTCCTCAATAGCCGAGCCGCCTTTCGCAGCCGCGCTGCGGGAGCAGGGAAGCGAAACTCCTCAATAGCCGAGCCGGCTGGTTTAGCCAGAGGATCGGTCAGATTTTGCGG
>CAMYKC010000146.1:0-2778 GCA_947258865.1 uncultured Lysobacterales bacterium | reverse complement strand
AGCCGGCTGGTTTAGCCAGAGGATCGGTCAGATTTTGCGGTTGAGCGCAGCCGCCTTTCGCAGCCGCGCTGCGGGAGCAGGGAAGCGAAACTCCTTAATCGAATGGCCAGAGCCGATCGGCCCAGCTACGCCTTTTCTTCTTGCCCTGAACGTAATAGTGATCGGGAAAATTGAGCGCCAGGACTTCCATGGACCCCTGGGCCAGGTCGGGTAATTCCAGCTCGGTGTAGGCCTTGTGAAGCACCACCAGGGCCTCGGGAGTTTCCGGCGTATTGGGATAGACCTCGAGGGCATAGCGGGCGCGGTTCGCCGCTGCGACATAGGCCTCGCGGCGCATGTAATACTCCGCGACCACGAGTTCGTAGGCAGCCAGGTTATTGCGCAGGAATACCATACGTTGACGTGCATCCGGCACGTAACGACTGTCCGGAAACCTTCTCAACAGCTCGCTGAAGTCCATGAACGCATCCTGAGCTGATGACTGGTCGCGGTCCCTGACCCTGTTGGGCATCATCTTTTCCAGGAAGCCCAGGTTCTGTTCGTAATTAACGAGGCCTTTCAGGTAATAGGCATAATCCACATTGGGATGCGCCGGGTAAGTCCGGATGAAGCGGTCCAGATTCGACAGGGCGTTCTCGGCATTGCCGCGCTTGAAATAGGCATAAGAAAGATCGAGCATGGATTGTTCGGTATAACGACCAAACGGATAGCGGGTCTGAAGGGCCTTGTACATGGCGATCGCCGTGTCATAAGACCCTTTATCTATCGCACTCTTGGCCCTTTCATAAAGTTCCTGGGCCGTCCGGTCATCCCCGATATCCTTATCTTTGCGGCAGCCGGCCACGCATAAAACCAGGCCAAGCATGACCAGGGCGAATAAACGCGCCCAACGTGGGCCCGCGGGAAAACTGAATCGAGATCGCATCTGAAAAAGACCAGGTAAAGAACCGAAGCGGAATGATAACGGAATCGGCCAGGCAAAAGAAGTGAAACGCTTGCCGTTGCACGGCGATATCGATTATATGTGAGAATGTCAATCCCGTTTTCAATCAGGAAATCTTTAACCCGGTGCCAACTGAAATCGAGCGTATCAGGATGTCGGCGCAGGCTGATAAAAGCCTGGCGGGGATGCGCCTTGACCAGGTGGCGGCCGAATTGTTTCCCGATTTTTCGAGAGCCCGATTACAGAAGTGGATTCGTAAAGGCGCCCTGACCGTGGACGGCCGGATACTCAAGCCAACTTACCGGGTCGTCGGTATGGAGACCCTCGAGTTGGATGCGGAAGCGGATCGCGAGGACAGTGTTCTGCCCCAGGCCATACCCCTCGATATTCTGTATGAAGACGGGGATCTGATCGTACTCGACAAACCTGCCGGCCTGGTCGTCCACCCCGCTGCGGGAAACCCTGACGGAACGCTCCAGAACGCCCTTTTGTATTTTGATGATGCCCTTGCGGCGTTGCCGCGCTCCGGGATTGTTCACAGGCTGGACAAAGATACGAGCGGGATCATGGTCGTGGCCAGGAGCCTGCGAGCCCATACCAGCCTGATCCAGCAATTGCAGGCACGGCGAATGAGCCGTGTGTACAGGGCCATAGCCATCGGCGAAATCGAGGCGGACGGCCGCGTGGATCAGCCGATCGGACGGCATCCCCGGGATCGAAAAAGAATGGCCGTCGTCCCCTCGGGACGGCCCGCGGTCAGTCACTACCGTGTATTAAAACGGTTCAACGGCGCGACCTGCCTGGAAGTATCCCTGGAAACCGGTCGCACTCACCAGATTCGCGTGCACCTGGCTCACCTGGGTCATCCCCTGATTGGCGATCCCGTCTATGGCCGTGGCTTCAGGCAGGCTCGGGGTCAGCCACAGGCGCTGCTTGAGGCCATTCGATCTTTTCCGCGCCAGGCACTGCACGCGCGAACACTGGAATTTGTACACCCTGGCAGCAAGGAGCCCTGCCGATTTGAAGCACCGATTCCTGAAGATCTCGCTGACTTGCTCCTGCGGCTGGGCGAACACACGCGGTGAGACACGACTGGATCCAGCCTCGATGGCCGGCACCGGCGAATGTTCACGCTCTTAGCACGACCCGGTCCGGTGGCTTCAGCCGCGGACCCTGGAAAAGCCTGAACCTGGGCTTCAATTGTGGCGACGATCCAGCGATCGTCAGCAAGAACCGTGAAAGCCTGTGCGAGGTATTGCCGAACCCGCCGTTCTGGTTGAAGCAGGTACATGGTCACACCGTTGCCCGGCACCCCGGAAGGCAGGAGCCGGAAATCAAAGCCGACGCGGTGGTCTCTTTCTCGCCCGGCCGGGTTTGCGCCGTCTTGACGGCCGACTGCCTTCCAGTCATCTTCTGTAGCCGCGCCGGCGACCGGGTAGCTGTGGCTCATGCGGGCTGGCGTGGGCTGGCCAGCGGGGTATTGCAGTCGACCGTCAGCGAGCTGGGTGGTGACCCTGAGGACGTCATGGCCTGGCTGGGGCCAGCAATAGGCCCGCAGTCATACGAAGTGGGTTCCGATGTAAGCGAAAGGTTTCCGGGCGAGTTTCCACAGGGATTCACAAAACGGGATGGCCTTTGGCTGATGGATCTTTATTGCCTCGCTCGTTTGAAGTTGGAAGCGGCCGGTGTCCGCTCGGTGTACGGAGGGGGCTATTGCACTATGGATGAACCCGCACGATTTTTTTCTTTCCGCCGGGATGGGGTGACCGGGCGTATGGCCAGCCTGGTCTGGATGGAAAAATGAGACGGAGTTGCCGATGCAACTGGCCGATATC
>CAMYKC010000145.1 GCA_947258865.1 uncultured Lysobacterales bacterium | reverse complement strand
CTGTCGCGGGCGGAGGCGATCATTTCAGGGGTAGTGACCGTGATTGGCGCCCTGCGTGAAGGAGTCATTGTGCCCGGTTGTCTGCAGGAACTTCAAACTGATTCCGAGCCGGTGCCGGAGGCGGTGGCATGAAAGCAAGCGAAAGCAACTCGGCTGACGCCATCAACCGCATCCGCGGTGCACTGGGCGATCACCTGCTCAACTTCGAGAAAAAGTCCGAGCGACGGTTCTACATCGATATCGCGCCGGAAACAGTACTGGAAGCCAGCAGCCTGATGTTCGAAGAAACGGGCGCCCGTCTGCAGATTGCCACCGGGGTCGACACACCGGCGGGCATCGAGGTGATGTACCACTGGGCGCTCGACAGCGAAGATTGCCTGGTCACGATCCGGGCGACTGTTGCCCACGAGGATTCCTCGCTGGATTCCATAGCGATCCTGTGCCCCGCCGCGGAATGGATCGAACGTGAAATGTGGGAACTGCTGGGGATCGAATTCCGGGACCACCCGGACCTGCGCCACCTGCTATTGGACGATAACTGGCCCCAGGGGAATTATCCGTTGCGGAAATTCCCTTCCGGCCAGGAGGTGGCCCCATGAGTAAGCGCACCATCGTGCCGATCGGCCCTTACCACGCGCTGCAGGAAGAGCCAGAGTTTTTTAAACTTCACGTGGAAGGTGAGACGGTCGTCCACCTCGACATCGAGCTGGGCTACAACCACCGCGGTATCGAGAAACTCTCGGAGTCAAAGGGCTTCGAGGAAACCGTATTCCTGGCCGAGCGCATCTGCGGCATTTGCTCGACTTCGCACCCCATCGCCTGTGTTCAGGCTGCCGAAGATGCCGGCGGCATCCATGTTCCGGAGCGAGCATTGTTCATCCGCAGCACAGTCGGTGAATTGGAACGCATCCATTCGCATCTTCTCTGGCTGGGGCTGGCGGGCCATTTCCTGGGCTTCAATACCTTGTGGATGTGGGCCTGGCGTTTCCGCGAGGACGTTCTGAGTGTTCTCGAGTTGGTTACTGGCAACCGCAATCATTACGGCATGATGAAGCCGGGCGGCGTGCGCCGCGACATCAACGACACCGACATCCCGGCAATCTTCACATTGCTCGAAAGCCTGAAGGATCCGATCGCGATGTTCAGGGACGCGGTCATTGAGGATCCGTTGTTACACGCCCGCACCAGGGGCATTGGCGTCCTGAGCAGGGAAAAAGCCATTGCCTATGGTGCGCTGGGGCCGACGGCCCGGGCCTCGGGCTATGACATCGACGTGCGCCGCGACCACCCACATGCCGCTTATGGCATGGTCGACTGGGACGTGATCACCTGCGAGAACGGCGACGTTTTCGATAAGGCGGTTGTGCGCATCCTCGAAATGTTCGAGTCGATCCGGATCATCGAGCAGTGTCTGAATCAATTGAAGACCGTCACAGGACCGATTGACTCCAATCCACGCTTCGTGGCCCCTGGCGAGGGTATAGGCCACTATGAAGCGCCGCGTGGTGAAGTGTTCCATTACATCCGCTCAGATGGCAGCAACCGGCCGGTGCGCCACAAAGTGCGTGCGCCCAGTTATATGAACGTACCGACCAACCGCGAAACCGTGCTGGGCGAAACGATAGCTGACGCGACGATCATCCTGGCTGCAGTCGATCCCTGCTACTGCTGCACCGAGCGCATGGCCGTGGCCGTGGACAGCCCAGGCGGCGGACGCCTGTGGGGTGCGCAGGACCTGATCCGGATGTCCTGCGAGAAAACCTACGAACTGATGAAGGAGTCGGGACTCAGGGGACCGGCGCCCCCACCTTATGCAGCTGCGGGCCATACCCGCAATTGGGGCAGGTGAGGCGATGTATGAATTAATCACCCATCCGATGCTGTTGCCGGTTATCGTACCGCTGCTTGCAGGACTGATCTGCTTGCTCATTCCGCGCGGCTCATCGCGGTTTGGCGATAGTCTGCGCTCATTACTGGCGGTGCTGACGACAGCCGTTGTCCTGTACCTGGCCTGGCCCGTATTTAACATGGTTGGCACTACTTACCAGCCACAGGTATTTGCGAACTCATGGCTGTCGCTCCGGGTGGATGCGCTCAGTGCCTTCGTACTGCTGGCGATCACCTTCTTCGGCCTGATGATTGCGATCTTTTCCGTTGGCTACATGGACGGCCGCGAGCGTCATCGCGAGTATTTTACCTATTTGCTCTGGACACTTGGCGTTAGCTGCGGCGTGGTGCTGGCCAATGATTTACTTTTACTGCTGGTGAGCTGGGGCTTCCTTGGCCTGTTGCTTTACCTGATGATTGGTATTACCGGACCGAAGGCAGCCCAGGCAGCCCGCAAGTCGCTAATGATCGTTGGCGGTTCCGATGCGCTGCTGCTGTTCGGGATCATCCTTTATTGGCAACTGGCCGGCTCGACACAAATCAGCGGCACAGGGATGAGCGGGGTCGGCATGGAACTGGACAGCCCGGCTGCCTATGTTGCGTTCCTGACCTTCGTGGCCGCGGCTTTCGCCAAGGCAGGCGCGGTTCCGTTCCATACCTGGGTGCCTGACTGTGGCGAAAAAGCCGATGCGCCGGTATCCGCTTACCTGCCGGCTTCGCTGGACAAACTGCTCGGTATCTACCTGCTGGCCCGTTGCGTGATGGACTTGTTCGTCCCGACTCCGGCAATGTACTTTCTATTGATGCTGCTGGGATCGGTCACCGTGCTCGCAGCGGTCATGATGGCGCTGGTCCAGCATGACTTGAAGCGCCTGCTGTCATACCACGCGGTCAGCCAGGTAGGCTACATGGTGCTGGGTATTGCATCCGGCACGGCCATTGGCATGGCCGGCGGCCTGTTCCACATGCTGAACCACGCAATTTACAAATGCGCTCTGTTCCTGTGCGCGGGCGTTGTCGAAAAGGAAACCGGCTCGACCGACCTGAACCGTCTCGGGGGGCTGGCGAAAGCGCTGCCGGTGACCTTCATTGCATTCACTGTGGCAGCCCTGGCCATTTCGGGGATTCCGCCGTTGAACGGTTTTGCATCCAAATGGATGGTCTACCAGGGCATCATCAGCAGCGGTGAAAATGGCGGTCTTGCGTGGATCCTGTGGCTTGCAGTTGCGATGCTGGGTTCTGCGCTGACCCTGGCCAGTTTTGTGAAAGTTCTGCACGCCACTTTCCTGTGCAAGCCTGCGCCGGAAATTCAGGAAATCACCATTCGAGAGAACAAACGCAGCATGCTGCTGCCGCTGGTGGTCCTCGCCGCGCTCTGCGTCGTCTTCGGTGTGTTCGCTTTTCCGCTGCCACTCGGTCGGCTTATTTTCCCGGTCGTCCAGGCCGAGGTGCACGGCGTGTGGTGGGCCGGCATGGCAACCGTGCTGATCCTGGTCGCAATCGGCATTGGCCTGCTCGTTTACTGGCTGACAATGCGTGCCGGAAAACTCCGCCGCGTCAGGACCTATATCGGCGGTGAACAGTTGCAGGACGTGTACGTCAGCGGTGAACGAGCCGGACCTGGGCGGCACGTCGAAGTTACCGGTGTCGATTTCTACGACACCATCGAAGCATTACCGGTGCTGCAACGACTCTATGCACTCGCTCGGGCTAAGGTCTTCGACATTTATGACCTGGTCCAGAAGGGTGCGGGCTATTTCATCTTGGGTTTACGTTCGATGCACAGCGGTGTTCTTCCCGTCTACCTGAGGTGGTTCGTAGCGGGACTACTCGTGGTGGTTTGGGTGGTGACTCAAACGCATGATTAAAGAGATGCTGATATGACCGAAGTACTCGCATTGCTGATCCTGCTGACGGTAATTGCCGCGATCATCACCGTTGTCACACCGAACCTGCTCTATTCGGTGATTAGCCTGGGCGCCGTCGGATTCCTGCTGGCTATCGCCTTCCTGTTCCTGGCGGCGCCGGATATCGCCATCGTGCAGATCGGCGTCGAGGTAATCACCCTTGTCATCCTGATCCGCGCCACGCTGGGCCGTGAAACGCAAATGATAAAAATCAGCCGGGCAGTGGTTGGGGTCGCCTTCGCCGTGGCCTTCATCGCGGTAATCGGCCTGTTCGGTATCCAGGTGTTCACCGAATTTCCACAATTTGGCAGCCCTGTGATGGAGCGCTTCACGGATGCGCCTTCCGCCACTTATCTGCAGGACGGCCTGGCTGAAACCGGTGCGCCCAACATGGTCACTGCGGTGCTGCTGGACTTTCGGGCCTGGGACACGCTGGGCGAGGCGACCGTGCTGTTCTGCGCCGCGCTGGGCACCGTGGCCATCCTGCGCAGGAGGGCGAGGCGAAATGACTGAACGAAGCCCGGGCATGAGCATGATCGTAAAAACCGTCACCCGGTGGCTGAAGGGGCCGATTCTCCTCTTTGGGATCTATATTGTCCTGTACGGCCACATCACGCCGGGCGGTGGTTTCGGGGGCGGTGTGATTATTGCCAGTGCATTTATCCTGGTCATGGTTCGCCAGCGGTTACTTCTACGGCAATTTCATTGAAACACCGGAGCAGGCGCGGTTCGCGTTGTTCAGCGGAGGCATTATGCCGATGATGAATATTGCCCTCGGGCTCAAGGTCGCCAGCGCGTTGTTCCTGATGTTCACGGTGTTGACGGCGTTGCATATTGCCGGCCACGAGCGGCAGGACAGCGAGGCAACAGGCCAGGAGGAAAGCAGCAACCGGGAGGAGGCGACATGATCTACTCACTTTGCCTTCTTCTGATACTGGTGGGTTTCTATGGCGTGGTCGCCAGCCGGCAGACCGTGAAGATCGTGATCAGCTTGCTGATCATGCAGCACGGCGTACACCTGTTGTTATTACTGATCGGCTACCGCGAAGGCGGCATGCCGCCAATCATCGATTCCGGGGATACCGTAACGAGCTTCGCCGGCCTTGCGGTGGATCCGCTGCCGCAAGCCCTGGTGCTGACGTCCATAGTCATTGGCCTGGGGGTATTGGCCCTGATGGTCGCCTTGTGTGTGCGTTTGTACGAGCGCTACGGGACATTCGACATCACCGAGATACGGCGCTTGAGAGGGTAACGTGTGGAATATTGACGTACAGGCTCTGATTCCCGTGTTCGTGGCGCTGCCGTTGGCGGTGTCGCTACTGACGCAGTTGCTGGCGCGTGGCCGGCCACGGCTGGCCGGCTGGATGGCCAATTTCACGATGCTGGCGCTGGTGATGATGTGTGTCTACGCCATCGGGCGCAGCGGCCTCTATCACCTCGGCGGCTGGCCGACGCCAATTGGCATCGATCTGCGGCTGGACGAGCTGGCCACCTTGCTGTTGCTGGTTGTCAATGTTGTCGGCCTGGCGGTCGTTCTCTACTCGATTGACTACATGGCGCGGTATACCTCCCGTGGTCATTTCTACAGCCTGTTCCTGCTCATGGTGACCGGTATGAACGGTGTCATCCTGGCTGGCGACCTGTTCAACCTATACGTATTCCTCGAGGTGGCCGCGGTCGCATCTTACTCGCTGGTCGCGTTCGGTTGCGCACACGAGGAACTCGAGGCATCTTTCAAATACATCGTGCTCGGATCATTGTCTTCGGCGCTGATACTGGTCGGCGTCGCGCTGGTTTACGGCATCACCGGTACACTCAACATGGCGCACATGGCCGGCCGCATTGCTGAAACCGGAATGAATGCGCCATTGATGCTGGCATTCGGCCTGTTCATTTGTGGTTTTTCTTTCAAGGCTGCGCTGGTCCCGTTCCATGCCTGGCTGCCTGATGCGCACCCAGCCGCTCCGGCGCCTGTCTCAGCGATGCTCTCCGGTGTGCTGATCAAGGCGATCGGCATTTACGTGCTGGCCCGCCTGGCCTTCAACGTATTCGGCATGGACGGCGATGTGCTCAGCCTGTTGCGTTGGCTCGGTGTAGCTTCCATGGTCGCCGGGGGCCTGCTGGCCGCGGGACAGAAGGACATCAAACGGCTGTTCGCCTACAGCAGCATTTCACAGGTGGGTTTCATGGTGCTGGGCCTCGGGCTGGCCACGCCGCTTGGGCTGGTCGGGGCGCTGTACCACCTGGTCAACCACGCGTTCTTCAAATCACTCTTGTTCCTGAACGCAGGCGCGGTTGAATACGCCACGGGCACGCGTAACCTGAAGGAACTGGGGGGATTAAACCGGGCATTGCCGGTTACCGGCGCCACGTCGCTGATTGGCTCCATGTCGATCGCCGGTGTGCCGCCCTTCAATGGCTTCTGGAGCAAACTGATCATCGTTCTGGCGTGCATCGAGGGCGGTCATTTCGGCTTTGCGGCGCTGGCCGTGGCCGTCAGCATCGTGACTCTGGCTTACCAGCTCAAAGTCCAGCGGATGGCTTTTTTTGCCGGGTTGCCGGAAAGCATGCGAAACCTCGGAAGCGAGCCCCGTTTGATGGCGGCGGCGATGATTCTGCTGGCGGTTGGGTGCATTGTGCTCTCCTTCGCCGTAGTGACCGGGCTGCGTGATCCCTGGCTCATCGGGGCCGCACAACAGACGCTGACTTCGGGGGTGTTTGGAGGATGAACCACGTGGATGAAATGAAGGCTTCCAGCAGTACCTACGAGCTCAAACCATGGGTCCAGCGCCTGGTGCTGTTTGCGGTTTGCTTCGTCTTCTGGCTCGCGCTGGTGTGGCCAGTGTCTCCGGTGGATGGACAATTGCTGCCGGGTGACATTGCCGCTGGACTCTTCGTTTCCGCCTTCGTGGCCATGGTCATGAAAGAGATGGTCAGGGTCAACTTCATACGGTTCGTCAATCCGCGAAGCTGGTTCTGGATCTTCGTGTACCTGTTCGTGTTCAGCTACTACGTACTCAAGGGTGGCCTGGACGTGGCCTATCGCGTTCTGCACCCGGCGATGCCGATCAAACCAGGCATAGTGAAAGTCAGAAGCGTGCTGAAAACCGAGACCGGACGGACGATGCTGGCCAACTCGATTACATTGACGCCCGGCACCTTGACGATTGAAGTTACCGAAGACGGTATTTTTTACATTCACTGGCTTTTCGTGAACACGCTGGACGAGGAAGAGGCTGCGAAACAAGTGCTGCGGCGCTTCGAATGGTTCATAGGAAGGATATTTGAATGACGACTGAAATACTGGTTCCTGCACTGATCATCGGTCTGCTGCTGTGCTGCGGTTTTTGCCTGTACCGGATTGCCAATGGGCCGACGGCAGCCGACCGCATGGTTGCCATCGACATTCTGGGTACGGTGGTCGTGGGCTTCGTCGCCATCCTGACGGCATTGACCGGCAAGGTATACCTGCTCGACGTGGCGCTGGTTTGGGCTCTGGTTGCTTTCGTCGGCACGCTGGCACTGGCCAAGTACCTGGTGGGGAAACGCCTGAATGAGTGAACATATGAGTACGAAGGCATGAACGAAATCGGTATGACAACGAATGAAATCATTGGACTGGCGCTGATCATTATCGGTGTATTGTTCGACCTCTCGGGATGCGTCGGGCTGGTGCGCTTGCCGGATGTGTACAACCGTATCCAGGCTTCCACCAAGTGCGTAGTGCTGGGCACGACGCTGATCCTGCTCGGCGCCATGGTCTCGCTGGCCTCGCCGCAGGCCGTGGTCAAGGGCATCATCTGCATTCTGTTCATCCTGATTACCTCGTCAACGGCGGCGCATGCGTTATCACACGCGGCTCATCGTTCAGGCGTTTCGTTGTGGGACAAGAGCGTAATCGACCGATATGCCGAGGACCACGGCCACGAAAACAACGAGGAGGGGGCGTTATGAGAAAGCCGGCATTCCTGCAACCCAGAATTCTGAAACAGGCTATCGTCGCCGCTCTGACGCCGGCCTACACGACCAAATTCCCTGCTGAACCCTTCGAACCACAGGCGTCATTTCGGGGTCGCCCCCGTTTCAATGCCGGAGGCTGCATTGCTTGCGGCGCCTGCGCGCAGGTGTGCCCGTCCAAGTGCATCGACGTGATAGACGACCTGGTTGTGACACCGCCAAAACGCACCCTGGTGCAACACTTCGACGCCTGCATCATGTGTGGCCAATGCGAGCGGTATTGTCCGACGCAGGAAGGTATCCGAATGACGACCGAATGGGATAACGCCGGCTTCAAACCCGAAGACTTCGAAGACCGGGTCGAAAAAGAGCTCGTCATGTGCGAAGTCTGTGGCGGCTTGTTGGCCCCAGCCGATCAGCTACTCTGGCTGGCCGAGCGGCTCGGTCCCGTGAGTTTCGCCAATCCTACCCTGGCGATGTTTGCAGGAACGGGGCTGGGCTGCGTGGAAAAGGGTGTCAAAAGCCAGTCGGAATCCCCCCTGCGGCAGGACCGCATGGCGATGCAGTGCCCGAAATGCCGGCGTCAAAGCGCCTGGGCTGCATAGAGGTTTATAACGTGAAGGGCTGCGCGCAGGAACAGGCTTGCTCACGATGAGTGTCGAAGCATGAATTTACCTGACCAATACAAGCTCTCCGAATTTTTCAAAGGCCGTGTGGGCATCCTGGGTTTTGGGAATCGACTGTGGCGTGATGACGGCGCTGGTTCAGTGATTGCCGAGGCGCTCTCGGCCTGTCCTGACTTTGATGCAGTCGATGGTGGCTTTGTGCCTGAAAATTACCTCGAAAAGGTTATTGAAAACAATCCTGAAACGGTCCTGTTGATCGATGCGGCCGATTTTGATGGCCAACCAGGCGAGGTCCGGTTGCTTCAGCCGGACGAACTCATGCCAGGCGGACTATCAACCCACGCAGGATCTCCGCAGATGCTGGCCAGATATTTTGAGGCGCGTTGTGGTGCCCGGGTCGGGTTGCTGGCGATTCAGCCGGGCGACGTTTCGGAAGGGGACGAACTTTCGCCGGAGGTCGCGGCCGCGGTGAGTCATTTGGTCAAAATGCTGCCAGCGTTCTGCCAGCCGCAGTAAGAGGCCGCATCGCGACCCGAAATTCTTCACCCACAAAAAAAGGCCACCAGGGCAGGTGGCCTTTGATCGATTTGGCGCGCCCGGAGAGATTCGAACTCCCGACCGCTCGGTTCGTAGCCGAGTACTCTATCCAGCTGAGCTACGGGCGCTTGAGAAGCAGCGCATTATCCGTTTGGGTCATATAATTGTCAACCGCGAACGATGGAAGTTCGGCGTTGACGAACACATGTTAACTCCGTAACATTGCCCGGCTGTAAGCCGTGTCGGGGTGTAGCGCAGCCTGGTAGCGCAACTGCTTTGGGAGCAGTGGGTCGGGGGTTCAAATCCCTCCACCCCGACCAGTAGTTTTTGTGAAGCGCCCGTAGCTCAACCGGATAGAGCATCGGCCTTCTAAGCCGAGGGTTGCAGGTTCGAGTCCTGCCGGGCGCGCCATTTTGGCGAAGCCCCCTGCTGGCTCGGCGGCGGGCATGGCCCGCTCCTACATTTGTAGGGAAAAACGGGTAAAATGCCACCCTGAACAATGGTGGGCGTAGCTCAGTTGGTAGAGCTCCGGATTGTGGTTCCGGCGGTCGTGGGTTCGAGCCCCATCGTCCACCCCAGATTTTATAATGGGCCATTAGCTCAATTGGCAGAGCAGTAGACTCTTAATCTATTGGTTCTAGGTTCGAGTCCTAGATGGCCCACCAAATTTTTTTCCGACACGTGCGAAAGTGGCGGAATTGGTAGACGCGCTGGATTTAGGATCCAGTGGGGCAACCCGTGGGAGTTCGAGTCTCCCCTTTCGCACCACTGGTTCGTCCTCACAATTACGAACATCAGCAGGTAAGATCATCGATATGCAAGTCTCTGTAGAAAATACGGGTGGCCTGGAACGCAAACTGACAGTGCAGGTTCCCGGACAGGAAATCCAGGAAAAAATTGACACGAAACTGCGCGAGCTCACTAAAGAGGTCCGGATAAAGGGCTTCCGCCCCGGCCGCGTGCCCTTGAGCGTGGTCAAGCAGCGCTACGGCCAACAGGTTCGCCAGGATATCGTCAACGAGACCATGCAGATGAGTCTTCAGCAGGCCATACAGGAAGAGGAACTGCGCCCCGCATCGATGCCGCGTCTCGATTCGCAGCCAGAGAACAACGACGGGGGCGACCTCGAATTTACCGCCGTGGTCGAGGTGTACCCGGAGATCGAGAAGCTGGACGTCGGCGCCATTGCGATTGACCGGCCAGAGGCCGACGTCACCGAGGCGGACGTCGACGAAATGCTCCAGACCCTGCGTGAGCAACGCAAAGTATATGATCCGGTCGAACGCGCGGCCGAAGCCGGCGATCATGTGATGATTGAATACTCGGCCGAGACTAAGGGGGGCAGGGTCCCTGAAGAGGACCACCTGCGGATGGCGGTCATCATGGGCGAATCCGGATTCGATGACCTCGAACAAGCGCTTGCTTCCATGCAGGCGGGCGAGGAAAAAAACATCAAGCTGAAATTTCCCGAAAACTTCCGCGAGCCGGGCCTGGCGG
>CAMYKC010000144.1:0-5000 GCA_947258865.1 uncultured Lysobacterales bacterium | reverse complement strand
ACAAGCCGCGGCCGAAAGTGCTTTTCGAGCCGGGCGAGATGGTCCGTGTCGTGGATGGACCGTTCAATGATTTTAATGGCGTGGTCGAAGAAGTCGACTACGACAAGAGCCGCCTGAAAGTAGCGGTATTGATTTTTGGACGTTCCACTCCGGTGGAACTCGAATTCCATCAAGTCGAAAAGGCTTGATGGCTGAAAAGACGGGGAGCCTTGGCACTGGTTG
The DNA here is from genome assembly GCA_947258865.1 of uncultured Lysobacterales bacterium. Lineage (GTDB taxonomy): Bacteria > Pseudomonadota > Gammaproteobacteria > Xanthomonadales > SZUA-36 > CAMYKC01. The sequence goes on along the minus strand of CAMYKC010000144.1, from coordinate 4,778 downwards.
CCGGGCGCTTGAACCCGGGGAGAAAAAACATGGCTAAGAAAGTCGCAGCCTACATCAAGCTGCAGGTACCTGCGGGCCAGGCGAACCCGAGTCCACCCGTGGGCCCGGCGCTGGGTCAGCACGGCGTGAATATCATGGAATTCTGCAAGGCGTTCAATGCCAAGACGCAGACCATGGAGAATGGTATGCCGATCCCCGTGATCATCACGGTTTACGTCGATCGAAGCTTTTCATTCATCACCAAGACCCCTCCGGCCAGTGTGCTGTTGAGGAAAGCTGCGGGAATTCCCAAAGGCAGCGGCGAGCCGAACACCAACAAGGTGGGAACGGTTACTCGCGAACAGCTCGAGGAAATCGCAAAGACCAAAGAACCAGACCTGACCGCCGCTGATATGGATGCCGCCGTCAGGACCATTGCTGGTTCTGCGCGCAGCATGGGCCTCAACGTCAAAGGAGTCGAGTGATGGCGAAGTCAGGTAAAAGATTGAATTCCATCCGGGAAAAGTTGGAGCCCGGAAAAGCTTATGACATCAATGATGCGCTGGAAATTCTCAAGAAATCCAGCAAGGTGAAATTCACCGAATCGGTTGATGTCGCAATCCGCCTGGGCGTTGACTCACGGAAATCAGACCAGAACGTTCGTGGATCGACTGTTTTGCCGAATGGCACCGGAAAGGCTGTGCGTGTTGCGGTTTTCGCCCAAAGCGAAAATGCGGAGATAGCTCAGGCAGCCGGCGCGGACGTGGTCGGCATGGACGATTTACATGATCAGATCAAGGACGGAGACCTGGCTTTCGATGTCGTGATCGCCACCCCGGACGCCATGCGCGTTGTCGGCAAGCTCGGACAGCTGCTGGGGCCGCGCGGATTGATGCCGAATCCCAAGGTGGGAACGGTGACCACTGATGTCGAACAGGCCGTCAAGAACGCCAAAGCAGGTCAGGTGCGCTATCGCACTGACAAGGCAGGCATCATTCACAGTACGATCGGCAAGGTCGATTTCGAAAAGGATGCCTTGAAAGGTAATCTCCTGGCGCTTCTTGGCGACCTGGTCAAACTGAAGCCAGCTTCTTCGAAGGGTACATACCTTCAGAAGGTGGCATTGTCCACCACCATGGGTCCAGGCATCCAGGTGGACAGGGCATCTCTGGATCTCTGATCGCGAGATCGGGATTCAAAGAATTTTTCACCTGGCTGTAAGAGCAGGTGATGGATGGACGGGCTGCTCCGGTTGATACATTGGCCGGAATAGACCGTCGGAGACCGCAGGTGCGGCAATCTTCCCGGATCGATTCGGGAGGCAACCCGCTTAAGCGTGAACCGGGATACCGGTCATAGCCTGCGCAGATGGTGGCAGCCCCGATATGAATTATGTGGGGTCACCACTGGTAAACGAGTCGAATGTCCGGAATTCCGGGCTGAGGACTCCAGGAGGTAACCAATGGCGCTCAGTTTTGAGCAAAAGAAAGCAGTAGTCGCTGAGGTGGCCGAAGCGGCCAACAAAGCGCTTGCCGCTGTTGCTGCAGAGTATCGTGGCCTGACCGTTGAGGAAATGACCGACTTGCGCAGCAAGGCGCGCGAGAGCGGCGTGTTTCTCAAAGTCGCCAAGAATACCCTGGTGCGCAGAGCCGTTGAGGGTACTGAGTACGAATGCATACAGGAATCGCTGACAGGACCGCTCCTGTTTGCCTTCAGTATGGAAGATCCCGGTGCAGCCGCACGGTTGGTCAAGGATTACTCCAAGGACCACGACAAGCTGATTGCAAAGCTGGTCGCCGTGGGGGGCGAATTGTATGACGCGTCTGAATTGGAGCGTCTTTCCAGTCTGCCGACCTATGATCAGGCCATCGCAATGTTGATGGGTGTGATGAAGGCGCCAATCGAGAAATTCGTTCGTACCCTTGCCGAACCGCATACGAAGCTGGTTCGGTCGGTGGCTGCTGTGCGCGATGCAAAACAGGCTGCTTGATTTTTTAATTAACCGATTAGTGGGTTATTGACCCCTGATATTTAACAACGGAGACGACAATGGCCGTTTCAAAAGACGATATTCTGGAAACAATTTCCAACATGAGCGTGATGGACGTCGTAGACCTCATCACCGCAATGGAAGAAAAATTTGGTGTTTCAGCTGCTGCACCGGTCGCTGTTGCTGCCGGCCCTGCTGCCGGTGGTGATACAGCCGCTGCGGAAGAGAAGACTGAATTTGATGTGGTAATGACTTCATTCGGTGCCCAGAAGGTGCCGGTGATCAAGGCGGTACGCGAGATCACGGGCCTGGGTCTGAAAGAAGCCAAAGACCTGGTCGAAGGCGTACCTGCCAACGTGAAAGAAGGTATTCCCAAAGACGAAGCTGAAGAAATCATGAAGAAACTCGAAGAAGCCGGCGCTTCTGTCGAGGTTAAGTAACATCTTCCCTGATTTTCGGGGTGGAATAGAAAGAGGCTGGGGACAGACGTCTCCGGCCTGTTTCTGCTTGTATTTCAGATCACACGATCGCACGGGCGGTAAATGAACATGAGTTACTCTTTTACGGAAAAAAAGCGCATCCGCAAGGATTTCGGCAAACGTAAGTCCATACTGGATGTGCCCTACCTGCTGCAAACGCAAATCCGCTCCTACGAGGAGTTTTTGCAAGTTGACATTCCGCTGGATGAGAGGCGGGAACGCGGTTTGCACGGGGCACTGCAGTCGGTATTCCCCATAGTCGCCTACTCAGGTAATGCTGCTCTTGAATACGTCAGCTACAAGCTGGGCGACCCGGTCTTCGATGTGAAAGAGTGCAAACTGCGGGGTATGTCCTACGGGGCGCCACTGCGCGTCAAGGTTCGCCTCGTCATTTATGACAGGGAAAGTTCCGCCAAGGTCAAACCGGTCAAGTACGTCAAGGAGCAGGAAGTCTACATGGGCGACCTGCCGCTCATGACCGAAACAGGGACGTTTATCGTCAACGGCACGGAACGGGTGATTGTCTCGCAGTTACACCGTTCGCCCGGTGTGTTCTACGATCACGATCGTGGCAAGACGCATTCAAGCGGCAAGCTGCTGTTTTCCGCCCGCGTCATTCCTTATCGCGGTTCCTGGCTGGATTTCGAGTTCGACCCGAAAGACTGCATTTTCACCCGAATCGATCGCCGCAGAAAACTGCCGGTAACCATCCTGCTGCGCGCCCTGGGAATGAACAACGAGGAGATCCTCGACACATTCTTCGAGACCAGTAAGCTGACCCTCAAGAAAACGGGTGCGAAGCTCGAGCTGATCCCGGAACGCCTGCGCGGTGAGATGGCATTTTTCGATATCCGCAGTAGAACGGGCAAGGTGCTGGTTCCCAATGGCAAGCGCATAACGGCCCGTCATGTGAAAATGATCGAAGAAGCCGGTGTCACCGCGCTGGATGTGCCTGACGAATATCTCGTGGGCAAAATCCTGGCCCATGACATCATCGAAAAGGCCTCGGGCGAGGTCCTGGCTGATGCCAATGCAGAGCTCACAGAAGAACTCCTGGAGAAGTTGCGCGATGCCGGGATCAAGAAAATGGCTGTCCTTTATGTCAACGACCTCGACCAGGGCCCGTATATTTCGAGCACGCTCAACATCGACGTTTCGAAAAACGAACTCGAGGCGCTGGTCGAAATCTACCGGATGATGCGTCCTGGCGAACCGCCAACCAAGGACGCCGCCCAAAACCTGTTCAAGAACCTGTTCTTCGCCGAGGAGAGGTATGACCTGTCAGCCGTCGGCCGGATGAAATTCAACCGGCGCGTAGGCCGCGATGAAGTCGAGGGGCGGGGTGTGCTCGACCGCGAGGATATCCTCAAGGTGCTGAAGGTGCTGATTGATATCCGCAATGGCAAGGGCAGCGTCGACGATATCGATCACCTGGGCAACCGCCGCGTTCGCAGTGTCGGCGAGATGGCCGAAAATGTGTTCCGCGTGGGCCTGGTGCGTGTTGAACGCGCTGTCCGCGAGCGCCTGTCAGTCGCCGAAAGCGAAGGGTTGTCGCCGCAGGAACTGATCAACGCCAAACCGGTGGCTGCTGCCGTTAAAGAATTCTTCGGATCGTCTCAGCTCAGCCAGTTCATGGATCAAAATAATCCGCTGTCAGAGGTGACCCATAAGCGCCGTGTGTCGGCTCTTGGGCCAGGTGGACTGACGCGGGAACGCGCTGGTTTCGAGGTGCGTGATGTGCACCCGACGCATTACGGCCGTGTTTGCCCGATCGAAACCCCTGAAGGCCCGAACATCGGGCTGATCAATTCACTGGCAGTCTACGCCAGGACCAATGATTACGGGTTCCTCGAAACGCCCTACCGGCAGGTCGTGAACGGAAAAGTGACCCAGGAAGTCGAATACCTCTCGGCTATCGTAGAGGGCGATTACGTCATTGCACAGGCCAATGCCGAACTGGACAAGGCCGGCAAGTTTGTAGAGAGTTTCGTACCCTGTCGCCACCTTGGTGAGTTTACGCTCAAGGAGCCGAGTGAGATCAGCTACATGGACGTTTCGCCGAAACAGATTGTTTCGGTCGCCGCATCCCTGGTCCCGTTCCTGGAGCACGATGACGCCAACCGCGCATTGATGGGCTCCAACATGCAGCGCCAGGCCGTACCAACACTCAAGGCGGAGAAACCCTTGGTAGGGACAGGTATGGAACGAAGCGTAGCGACGGATTCAGGCGTTACTGCTGTCGCCAAACGCGGCGGTATTGTCGACCAGGTCGATGCAGGTCGCATCGTGGTGCGCGCCAATGAAGAAGAGGTTCCGCACGGTGATCCGGG
>CAMYKC010000143.1 GCA_947258865.1 uncultured Lysobacterales bacterium | reverse complement strand
TCGATTGCGCCATCTTCGCCCGGAAGACCGCAGTATTGGCCAGCCGTTGCCTTGAACCCGGAATCGCCTGCCCATTTGGCTTGTTTGGGAAGCGCTGATTTTTTCCACTTTTCGAATTTTTTTGCATCCATGGGCCTCAGGGGGATAGCCCGCTGGCCGCCTGGAACTTCTTTAGCCGAGATGTAACTCACTTTTATACCGCCATGTATTTCAGGAAAACCGAGGATAAATCAGTTTCAATCGATGCGCACCACGTATTCACCCCTGTCGCGCCTGACCTGAATGTAAAGCGGCCCACTGATGGAAGATATGACTTCTTCGAATTCAGCCAGGTCACGCACTTTGATGCGGTTGGAGCCGGTGATGATGTCACCCTTCCGAAGCCCCCTGCGGGCCAGGCGGCTTTCCGCGGCCAGCTTCGACAGCAGGACCCCGGTCAGGCGCTCCGAACGCAGCTTGAGGGGCAATTCCTCGAAGGTCGCGCCTTCGAGCCGGAAGTCAAGTTTGCCGCCTTGCAATACCCTGAGCTCTTCAACGCTGAGCGTGACGTATTTTTCAGACCGTTCCCGGAGGAAATCGAGCCGTAATCTATCGTCCACAGGAAATTGCCCTTCGTAATTATGGAATTCCTGGGCGTTGCTGACCGGGTAGCCTGCAACGGCTGTGATCACGTCACCCGCTCGGAGTCCCGCTTTATCCGCCGCCGATTCTTTAGCGACTTCCGCGACCAGCACACCACGGCCAATTTCCAGCCCCAAGGCGCCGGCCAGTTCAACGGTCAAATCCTGCACGAAAATGCCCAGCGTCCCGCGCCGTACCTCGCCAAACCGTGCAAGCTGATCCATCACGTAACGAGCCATTGCCGATGGAATGGCGAACCCGATACCGACGTTACCCCCACTGGGCGTAAAAATTGCGCTGTTGATGCCCACCAGCTCGCCCCTGAGATTAATCAGTGCCCCGCCGGAGTTACCGGGATTGATGGACGCATCTGTCTGAATGAAATTCTGAAATTCGAGACCGCGGAAAGCGCTGCGGCCCAGGGCGCTGACGATGCCGGATGTGACCGTCTGTCCAAGGCCAAAGGGATTACCGACCGCCACCACGAAATCACCGACACGCAAGCGGTTCGAGTCGGCGAATGGGAGTGCCTGCAGGTCTTCGGCGGGGATGCGGACCATGGCAAGGTCGGTATCCGGATCCGTACCGATGACTTCGGCGTCGAAACTCCGGCCATCGGACAGGGTTACGGAGATGTCGTCCGCGCCGGCGATCACGTGGTTATTGGTTAGCACATAGCCTTCTCCGGCATCGACAATGACGCCGGAACCCAGGCTTTGCGAAATCCGTTCCCTGGGCGTATCCGGAATGTTGAAGAAACGCCGAAAAAATGGATCTTCCATCAGCGGGCTGCGCACACGAACCCGCGTCTGCGTGTAGACATTGACTACGGAGGGCGTCACCCTGTCAAGAACCGGTGCCAGCGAAGGCAATTGTTCCCCATTGACCGAGGCGGGCAACGCTGCCTGGACAGCTCCCGACGGTAACGAGGCCAGGAAGGAGGCAAAGACAATGACAGACAACTTCAACAACGGCTGCACGGCGACTCCTGCTGAGAATTATTGTTTGGACCGGTATGATGCCCTGGGGTTCTCCGGAAGCAGTAAATCATCAAAGCAAAGCTGCCGCCACCAGCAATTGAGTCACTGGTTCAGATAATTTGACTTGCCATTTTCACGGAAACCGGATATATAGCGAAGAAAGTGAAACTAAAGCACAATATCTTGTGTCGATGGATCTGCAACAACAGGTGCTGAGGACAGACGTCGCCGGAATGCCACTCGAATGGATTGGCTACCAGGACGCCGTTCGCCTTATCTCCCTCGACCAGGTCAGTTACTCACTCGGACGCACCCTCTACCGCATCCACGGCGGCATAAACGCCATAAGCGGGGTCCAGAGTGTCGTCGATGTCAATGCGATCATCGCCAGTTACGGGCATCACCCCCACACGCACCTGTTTTCCGATTCCTACACGCCCCCGCTCAGCAACAAGGCCCTGTTTCGGCGTGACCAGTCACTGTGCCTGTATTGTGGCGAACAATTTCCTAACGCCCTGCTCTCACGAGATCATGTAAAGCCGCTCAGCCAGGGCGGGCTGGACACCTGGGCCAACGTGGTTACCGCCTGCAAACGCTGCAACAACCACAAGGCAGGGCGGACACCGGAACAGGCTGGAATTGAACTCCTCGCAATTCCGTTCAAACCGACGCACGCGGAATACGTGTATCTCCAGGGCCGGAAAATCCTGGCTGACCAGATGGAATTCCTGCTGGCACACTTCCCCCGCAACAGCCTGCTGCGAAAGAGGGTGGAACAGGGAAAAGCACTGCTGGCCTGAGTCAGGCGCGAAGGCATCGCTGGCGCAGCATTCCTCCGAACGACAAATCATCGAACAGCCGGTTCAGCGTTGCGGTATCGACCTCGGCGCGGGTCAGGTCCGGAGAAGCGAGAGCCGACTCAACGCCTGTGTCTATCACTGTGAGTTTCCTGGCCAGTTCAGCAGCATCACGGTTGTTTTCCAGCTTGGTCTGCAGGGATTTCGCACCGCGAATTCGGAGATGTTGTACTTCTTCCAGCCGCTCGAACAGGCTGTCGAAATCACCAAAGTGGCCCAGCAGGGCCGAGGCCGATTTTGGACCGACACCGGGCACCCCGGGGATGTTGTCAACGGCGTCTCCGGTTAGCGCCAGGAAGTCAGCCATCTGTTCCGGCAGGACACCGAATTTCTTGGCCAGCTGTTGTGCATTGAGTTTCTGATTGCGGGAGAAATCCCACCAAATGTCCTTATCTCTCACTAACTGCGCCAGGTCCTTGTCGCTGGTCACCACGCAAATCGGATGACCCCGTTCCCTCCAGTATTCGGCCAGGGTGCCGATGAGGTCATCCGCCTCATAACGTGCGTCGGCATAACATTGCAGGCCCATGGCCTCGGCAACCGAGCGCGCCCATCCGAACTGGCGTTTGAGCTCTTCCGGGGCCGGATCGCGATTGGCCTTGTATTCCGGGTAAATCTCATTTCGGTAGCTGGTGGACAAGGATTCGTCGAAGGCGATAGCCACGTGCTCGGCAGCCGTTTGCTCCAGCAGGCTGCACAAGAAACCCGAAAATCCATATACCGCGTTCGTTGGTTCGCCGGCACCGTTTACGAATTCATCCGGCATGGAGAACCAGGCGCGGAAGATATAAACACTGGCGTCAACCAGGTACACGGAGGGCAGCTTCATTGTTGCTGTTTTTCCTTCAAGGCTTTCTGGAACTGTCTCATATCCGGCGGAACGATCTCGCCGCCGGCTGTCAGCGGTGTGTGCATCACGATAGCTGGAGGCGAACTTTCACCGGCGCCATTGCTGGCGAAGTAATACATTCCGTCTTCCCCGAGCGTACCAATCGCCGGATGATCGAATTCCTCCAGTGCAATAGCCATCGGGCCAACATCCATCACGGTTGCCCCACTGGTATCCAGGTCCAGGCGCATCAAGCGTTGCGGGCTGATCCCGCCTTGCACAATGAATAACTGGTCATGCAAATACTCAATAGTGCCGACACCCCCGAGGTTCAGGTTGGGCGGTCCACCGCGCATGACGGACTGCTGCGCCGCCGGATCGATCACCAGAACGCCCATCACGGCATCGGAAACGAAAAGCCTGCTGTTGTCAGGCTTGACCGCGATATCCGTCAGCTTGACGAGCTCCGGACTGCCCATGAAAGGCTCCAGTTTACCGGAACCGGGAACGATCTCATATACGATTGGCGTGGCGCGGTCGATCACATATACGTGGCCGTCATCGGTCAATGCAAGGCTGCCCAATTCATGAGCCAACGCATCAACCGGCTGGTTGAAGCGGCCGATCAATTCCAGCGTTTCAAGGTCAAACTGCAGCACGGCTCCGCGATTCTTATCGATCGGCGTAAAACCGGCAAAGCGGGGCGTCGCGGCGCTCGAGACCCACAAATGTCTCTTGTTCTCGTCAATGGCAACACCGTTGATCGACCAGAGGCCGTTCTCATCGTTTGCCGCGAGCAGGACTTCTGAAGTACCGTCAGCCGAGACCGAGAGCAACTTTCCTTCGCTTATTGTGCCGACCAGGAAATTGTTTCTGCTGCTATCCCAGGCAATGGCTCCGAATTCGGCTGGATCAGCGTCCAGTGTAAATGCCGGGCTTCCGTCACCGGAAGGCTGGCCGGCTTCGATCATCAGCTTGTTGATGTAGTCGTAAGCCTCGGTGTTGCGGATACTGAGCGTGTCGTCAGTTTCATTGAAGTCATAGGACAAACCCTGTTGCTGCATCTGCAGCATGTAATGGTATGCCGTGCTGGTTTTCTCCAGCAGAGCGCAAGCAATTACGAGGTTATACATGTATTCCGGCTTATATGGACGTATCGCGTGAAGTTTCTTGTTCGCAATGTAATAGCGCAGGTAATTTCCTTCCTCGTAGGCCGTGCGGGACTTCTCTTCGAGGCTCGCAGGATCTTCCCGCTGTTTCTTCGCCCCGGCCACTTTGGTCTGATTTGCTGCTTCCTGGCCTGCCTTCTGGCCCATGGTGGTTTCCTGGGCCTGCAACGAAACGGCTGATAACTGCAGAATAGACGCCGCAATGACGAATATGGTGCATTTCCTGAACATGTCTTTTCCTTGAGAAAACGGGTTTCTTCGAATCCTGGTTTTCTTTGAACGGGCAACGAGGATTTGGTTCAAATCATCTTCAATTGAGTGATCCACACGCCCGGTACGGATACAATCTCCGCAGTTTACCAGAGCCGACGGATAGATGAGCCCATGACAGCAGACCGCAAGAATGACGACATCGTGCACTTCAAGGGCCGTTATCTGAGCATGTTGGAAAGAGACGGCTGGGAATTCGCCAGCCGGAGCAACGCCAGCAGCGTCGTCGTGATCGCCGCCGTCACTCCCGGTGCAGAGATCGTGCTGGTCGAGCAATATCGCAAACCGGTTGAATCGCGGGTAATTGAGTTACCCGCTGGTTTGGTCGGGGACCATGCCGATGCAGATGAATCCATTTTCGAAGCTGCCCAGCGTGAGCTGGCCGAAGAAACGGGATTTTCAGCCACTGGCATGAAAGTGTTGATGGAGTGTCCCAGTTCGGCAGGACTGACTGACGAAGTCATCTCATTCGTGCTGGCCAGCGGCCTGGAACGGATCGGACCGGGCGGCGGCGATGACAGCGAAGATATCGAAGTGCACCTGGTTCCGCTGGCCGAAGTGGATGCATGGCTGAACCGCAAGCTGGTTAGCGGTATACCCCTGGATCCAAAAATCTACGCCGCGCTCTACTGGCTCAAAAGCCGGTAATGCCGTGCTTGACCCTCCACTTACAGCCAGCCAACATGGCAGAAAATGCAGGAAGATCTGATGAAAGGAAAAATTGCAGGGATCATTCTCGCCGCAGCAATCACAGGAATGAGCACGATGAACGCAGTCGCCGAACCTTCACTTCCCGTTGCCATCGCCATACACGGCGGTTCAGGCACCATAAACAAGGGCGACCTTTCCGAAGCGAAAGAGCTTGAAATACGGGCCACCCTGGAAGATGCCGTCCGCACCGGATACGGGGTTCTGGAATCCGGGGGTTCGAGCCTGGACGCGGTCACCAGGGCGGTGACGATTCTCGAGGACTCGCCGCACTTCAACGCCGGCAAGGGCGCGGTATTCAACGCCGAAGGGAAAAACGAGATGGATGCTTCCATCATGGAAGGCGCCGGGCTGAACGCCGGAGCAGTCGCTGCGGTAACTAATGTACGTAATCCCGTTCTGCTCGCTCGGAAGGTTATGACCGATTCCGCCCACGTGATGCTGATGGGAGAAGGCGCTGCGGTCTTTGCCCGTCAAAACGGGATTACATTCGAGGACGACGCGTATTTCCATACCGATTATCGCTGGCAGCAGTTGCAGAAAGCCAAAGCCGGTGCTCAGCCTGATGCAACTTTCCTTTCCGAAACCCCGGACCGGTGGCTATCGACGGTAGGTGCGGTCGCGCTGGATTCAGAGGGAAATCTCGCTGCGGCGACATCGACGGGAGGTATGACCAACAAACGCTGGGGCCGTGTTGGCGATTCACCCATCATCGG
>CAMYKC010000142.1 GCA_947258865.1 uncultured Lysobacterales bacterium | reverse complement strand
CATCGCGGCTGACCTCGGAATGACGTCGGAGCGCGTCCGGGAACGTGTCGACGACGATCACGATGTCGCCGGCCCGCTCGGGGAGGCGCTGATTCACGGCGGGTTCGTCGCGGCGCAGCGTGGCCGACCAGTTGAGATCACGCAGCCGGTTTCAACCATTTCCGCTTCATACGGTACTCCGGGAAGGATGGTCGATTCACTTGGGATTTCGACACCCTTGACTTCACGATTTTCGATGACGACCCTGCTTACGGCGGTGTCCAGCCGGACCTCTCCGCCATGCTCGGTGCACGCATCCGCCAGGTCCTGCCATATGCCATCCCAGCCCTGACCTGGCCAGCAGGAATAGGCTGCCATGCGCCTTTCCTGGTAATGCATCTTGCGCACAAACAGGTTGTCGCTTGCGGAGTGATCCCACGGTTCGTCGGTCAGACATTCCAGCACGGAAAGAAACTCGAACAGGTCCACAACTCCCTGGTCGTCCGTGTACTGGTGTATCCAGTCACGCAGGTTGCGGTCATCCCAGTTGTCGAGTTCTTCCCACGGCGTGTTTACCAGCGCCTTGATGACCTTCTTCAGTTCAGTCTTATCGGTTGCGTAACGATCCCTGATGGAGCCCCACTGCTGATTTTCATGGTCCCAGACTGGCATCTCGGCATTTACTTTGCCGTGGATCAGCTTCTTACCAACGTTTTCGAAGATCTTCGTCAGTCCGGAGCCCCCGTCTTCAATCAGGTGCCCGCCGATGTTGACGGTAAAGCCTTCATCGTCCACGGCCAGCGCACGGCCGCCGAGGTACGGACTTCTCTCGCATACAAGCACAGATTTGCCTTCTTTGGCGAGTAACGCGCCCGCCGACAGGCCGGCGGCTCCGGCACCAATAACAACGACATCATACTTGTCCATACTGATTAGTCCTTAAAAAATAAACAACAATGGCTGTATATTAACCGTATTTTATGAATAGGCATCATTTGGCTGATAGACAAGTAATATAATAGATAGAGAGATAAATGAAAAGAGAAAAACTGTAAATAATAGTCACAAATGGCTGTTATTTCCTATTTATACAGAGTTATAATAAAGTGATAAAAACCGGGATTGTGACGTTGAAGTTTAGAAGCGAGGTACGGCAATGAATTTTGAACTGAGTGAAGAAGTTGAATTGTTTCGTGACATGGTTCACCGATGGGTCGATAAGGAATGTCCGAAAGACTGGTGCCGGGAACTGGAATGCAAAGAGCACCAGTATCCGCAGGAATTGTGGGACAAACTGGCCGAAGCCGGCTTTCACGGAATAGGTATCCCGGAAGAATACGATGGCCTCGGTGGTGACATCATTGTCCAGGCCACCTTCATGCGTGAGTTTGCCCGTAATGCAGCGGGCCTGAGCTGGATATGGGGAATTACGTCCTTTTCAGGCGTGAAGTCGATTGGCTTTTATGGCACCGAGGAACAGAAACGCCGCTTCCTGCCAAAAATGGCCGCGGGCGAGTTGAAGGCCGCGATGAGTTTCACAGAACCAGGTGGCGGCACTGACGTGCTGGGCGCCTTGAAAACCACTGCGGACAAAGCTGATGGCGGTTGGGTGATCAACGGGGAAAAGATCTGGACCACAACCGGCGATACTGCGGATTACCTGTTGTTGATCGCACGCAGTGACAAAAACGTCGAAAAGAAATGGCATGGTGTGTCCCTGTTTTTCGTGCCGCGCGAGAGTGAGGGAATTACGGTCACGCCGGAATCCAAGCTGGGCATGAGAGCGCTCAGTTCCTGCACGATCAACCTGGATAATGTTTTCGTGCCTGATGACTTACTTCTGGGAGAAGAAGGCAATGCATGGAAGGATACGACGAAAACGCTGAACAATGAACGCATCATGAATGCTGCGATGTGCCTGGGTATTATCGATGGCGTGCTGGAGGATGCCATTGATTACATGATCCAGCGGCGCGCCTTCGGCAAACTCATCGGTGAGTTCCAGACCCTGCAAGGCTACGCTACGGATATTGCCATGTGGCAGAAGCAGACCGAACTGATGCTCTATTACTCCGCCTGGCTGCAATCCAATTCAAAGCCCTGCGTGATGGAAGCCGCGATGACCAAGACCATCGCATCGGAATATGCCTGCAAGGCAGCCGACCTGGGCATCTCCATCCTTGGCGGCATGGGCTACTCGGCGGAAACCGACATGCAACGCTACTGGCGCGATGCACGCCTGATGAAAATCGGCCCCGTCAGCAACGAGATGGCCCAGAACATGATCGCGCAAGGCCTCGGCCTCCCGCGCTCCTACTGATGCGTCAATCGTGCAGGTGATTTCGAATTCTCACGGCTCCGGGCCAACAATGTACTTGCTGATCCGTCCGTCGGTGAGTTCCAGCCAGCCGAAAATCCGCATGCTTTTACCCGTCACGCCCACCATCTCGGCACGGAATGCCGGAACGCTGGTTCGTGGTCTTTGGCCGGCGACCGGCGGACTACTGAACCTACCGGGTGTGCCCCCTAATTTTCCGCCTGCGGGAATTCTCGTAAACGCATGGAAGTTGGGTCTACCTCTTCGCGGAGGATGCGAAGTTCCTCTTCGGTTGGCGTCTCGGTGACAGGGACTTCGCCTTCGGGCAGCAATACTTCGAAGCCGGTGGACTCCCGGACGGTTTCCAGGATGATGCCTGGGTGGAGGCTCTTGAGACGCATGGCTCTGGATTCCGGGTGAAAGTCCATCACGCACAGGTTGGTCACGCATAGTTTGCGACCTCCGGGCAGGCCCAGCTTTTCGCGGTGATCTCCGCCATCACCCCAGCCGATACCGGAACGAAAGTCCAACTGTTCCACGAAGATTTTCGGGCTATGGGTGGTGCTCCAGAGGTATATATCCGGGATCATGCAACCCAGGTCTGCCATGCCACCACCACCGGGTAAACGGACTTTGGGTTCATCATAGGAGCCGATTACCGTGTTGTTCACGTTCCCGTAGCGATCGATCTGTGCGCCGCGGAATGCGAAGGTGTTGTAACGCATACCCTGGGCCCAGGCCCAGAAATCGAAGGGGGAGTTGGATAGCATCACCGCGCCGTCCCAGATCGAATCCGACAGGGTCGACTCTCCCAGGCAGGCCGGGTCTGCATCGATGGCAATCGATGACGCGGCCCAGACCAATTCGGGCGCATGCGTTTTCCTCGCCAGCAGATAGGCGCAAACCGGGATAAAGGACACGGCTCCATTGAAAGCCCTGGTCGAGTTGTCGAACTGCCTGGCGAGCGTGACCACCATCAGTTCATCAATAGTGCAGTCTGCTCCTGCAATCACCATGTTCATGTTGTGGGCCTTCGAATGCGGTTAACCGTCGCCGCCCCGCCATTTGCCTGCAGGAATGCAGCATGGGTGTCGGGTCCGGCCAGCCGGCTGTCCCAGAAGGTCCGGAAGCATTCCGGATTCCTGGCCGCCTTTGAGTACGCGGAGAAAAACGCCTTGTCGTGCCCATATTTTGGAAAACATGATGTTGGATAAGCACCCCAGGGCACCTCGGCCACTGCATCGGTGATAAACCTGGGCCAGGTGGTGCGATGGGGCTCGGCGATGAAGCTGCTGTGGGGAACGATGGTTTCGACCGTCACGATGGTTTTAGCGGCCGCGTTGACAATTTCATTATCCATCCATAGCAGCTTGGGGTCGACCCGCACATTTCCGAGCACATCCGCGGCATGAGCATGCACAATGGCCACGTCTACCGGCAAGGGCGTGCAGGCAACGTAAGCCTCGCCAGTGACAGGATCGGTCTCCAGCCGCGTGGTCTCAGGGTGCAGGCCGATGACATCGGTGCCGAGACCCGCCTTGGTCGGGATAAACGGCAAATTGGTGGCGGCGGCTCTCAGACGTGCGATCAGCAGGTATTCCGAATACTCTTCCAGGGTTACCACGCCGGACTCTACTGCATGGCGGAAATTGGGAGCCAGGCCCATGCCTTCAAAGCTGACGAGTCCGGAAATTACCCGGCGCACGCAATCCGCGGCCACCAGCCAGTCGACCGCCATGCCATTGACGATGGCAACAAGTGTCAGATTTTTCTTCCCCTGCCGGATAAGTTCACGAACGAACGCCATCGGCGAGGAATTCATTGAAAGCCCCCCCAAAGCGAGTATGCTGCCGTCGGTCACCAGGGCGGCTGCTTGCTCGATTTTCAGTACTTTATCCACGCTGCTTACTCCAACCGGCTCAGGAGCTGTTCACGCACCTGGGGTATGATCGGTATGGCGCACCTCTTCACCAGGTCGAACTGTACCGTCGTCGCCGTTAGCCTGGCGCAGGTTTCATCCCCTCCCTCACGCTTCATATCGAACTGGACCACGGCCGATTTATTGCCGATTCGGACAGGCTTGCTTTCTATTACTATGCGCTCGCCTGCTAGTAATTCCCTGAAATAATCAATTTCATGATGAACATCAGCCCAGCCGATGTCTTTTTGTGACGTGAGTTCGGGGTCGTATCCGATTTCAAACAGAAAGCCCCAGGAAGCCTCATCGAACATCGCCATGTAATAGCGTATCGTGAGATGCCCCATCGAGTCGCATTGCCAGGGATGAACCACAGCACTATATGTTGACCTGGGTTTGGACACTATTTCCTCCGTTATTTTCTCTTGCCTTACCAGCGACAGGCTTTCGGAATGGCCGGGTGGTGAATTGCCGGGTATTTCCTGTGCAATGGCTGCACGACTTCTTCGCCGAAGCGCAGAATCTGGTCGCGTGTGGCTTCGAAAGACGGGCCGCTGACCATGCGGGGGCGGAACGTGAAGTAATCAACACCCAATTCCTCGTGGTACCACTCCAGCCTCTCCCTGCACTGCTCAGGCGAGCCCATCACGATGTGTTCCCGGACCGATTCAGCGGTGATCTTTTCGGGCCTGTCCAGATCGGGATGGTGGGCCAGGATTCCCCGTTCGCAATAGAACCGCAAGTCGGCGACATAGTGGGTGCCGAATTCCCTTGCCGCCTGTTCAAAGTTGTCGGCCACCCAGCCGTCGCGCATGAGCACGATGAACGGCTTCTTGCCATGCGCCTCTGCCCTGGCCCGGTAAGCACCCGCCTGCTGAGCCCACACTGCGGGCAGAATCGGAAACGGGTCGCAAGTCCATGCCTCGGCGTAGTCGCCGCAGCGTTCGATGGCCGCCGGCACCTGTCCCGCACCCCAGAACGGGAAGCGGGGCTGCTGATAACAGTAGGGCGACAGCATGGCGTTTCTGATGTCATAAAATTCGCTGTGCCAGTCGAAGCGCTCCCCCTTGCACTCCAGCGCTTTCTCGATGATTCTGACATTGTCGAGGAAACGGCCGAGCATGTGTTCGCGGGGGATGCCAAACTCGTCCCAGTACGCCTCGTGGTAGCCTCGGCCCCAGGTCATGTACAGGCGACCCTTCGAGATATTGTCGATAATGGCGCACTGCTCGGCTATGTGCATCGGGTGATAGAGGGTATTGACCAGGCAGTAAGCGCCGAGAGCAACCCGGTCGGTTTCATGGGCCAGGATCATCAACAGGTTCAGCGGCGACCCGAAGTAAGACTCCGCACGGTTATGACGGTCGGGCACCTGGATCGAGTGGAAGCCGGCCTGTTCAGCCAGGATTCCCTCCTGGATCATTGCCTCCAGCGTGGCTGAGGCGTCCTCCGGGCCCGGCAAGGGCTGATCGTAATCGCCCTTGTTGGTGTCAACCAGGTACCCGATTCTCATGGCGCTGTTACCGTCCAGTCCGCGGGACGTTGTTCGTTTTTTCGCCAGTGGAAATTCGCATGACCGTAACCTCGCTGCCCGCCGGATTCGTATTCGGCAGCGCAGAAATAGTGGTATCCCTGCTTGTTACGTTCCTGGTGCGAGATATTGAATGCATTCATGACATTTGCGGTCGCCTGGAGCGGTTCACCGGACTGTCCCTGCAGTTCAACCTGGAATGCCCGTGGGGCCTGGCCGGTTTGCGCGTATTGAGCTGTCAGCCGGGAGCGGCGCAGAAAGATGTTTTCATCACCACGGTAAATGTAGCCAAAGCGGATGTCGTTACCATCCTCCAGGGCGACGTGGAATGCATTGAACGCAAGCTGCGGGCTGAACTGCGCCGATGCCCAGAGCCATGCTCTCATGCTGGCCCGCGCGCCCCAGCCCCAGGCGTGATCGCGCACGCCGACGCCG
>CAMYKC010000141.1 GCA_947258865.1 uncultured Lysobacterales bacterium | reverse complement strand
AAGAACCGACTGGTTGAATTTCTTAAATCCAAAGGTGAGATCACCACACCCCAGTTTAAGGAAATGACCGGCGCATCCCGCAAATATGTCATCCCGTTGATCGAATATTTTGATTCCAAAAATGTGACGCTGCGGGTGGGGGACAGCAGAAAGCTTAGACGAGGATAGTCAGTTGCGGATTACGCGTTACGGGGCGCGAGTCTTTCGATTTGGGATATGGGATTGGGGATTTTGGATTTAAATTGAAGTATCATAAGGAGTGAACTACTATTTCAATTTGATATTGGAAAGGTTTACCTTCTCAAGGGTGAAGCTGCGCGTTCCCTCGAAATGTTTGAAAATGGTCAATCCGGATATTTAAAATTGTTCTTTGAAGCAATCGCACATTTCTCGTTGAATGAGGAAACTGAAGCACAAGATCTCCTTAACGAATTTATCGAAAAATACGGCGACGTCTATCCTTATGGAGTGGCGATTATTTACGCCTGGCGCGGAGAAAAAGACCCAGCATTTGAATGGCTGGAAAGGGCTTATCAGCAACGAATCGAACTTTTGGTGTTTATTCTGGGAAATCCGTGGCTCCAGAGTCTGCACAGCGATCCCCGTTTTCCGGCGTTCCTGGAGAAAATGGGCTTGCTGGAATACTGGAATGTTGAGCGGCTTGAATAGCCACTCACTGCCGCTTCGGGTCGGAAGCAGCTAAAGGCGGCGACATGCAGTGTGGTTCAGCTTTCGAGCGGAAAGCAGATATCAATTCAGCCTGAAGTTCACCAGTAGCTGGTTCGACTTTCGGCCATGAGCGGCCATCCAATGCGGGGTGATCAAGCAGAAGTTCCTGGCTTGGGTTCACCAAGCACTTGAGAGCGGAACTCGTAAGGGCCTGGATTTCAGCATCCTCGACTTCAAATCGTGAGGGTGTATCCTCCATCCGGCGTGAGTGTCGTGCCGGTGATGTAACTGGCCTCGTCAGAACACAGAAAGATAATGGATTGAGCAATCTCCTCAGGCCGGCCCGCGCGCTGAAGATGAACATTCGGGATCAACCCTTCGTCATACAGTTCGTCCCCGACGATCTCGCGTGCCCGGCGATGCATCGGCGTATCAATGAATCCCGGACACACAAGGTTTACTCTGATTCCCTGTGGCGCCAATTCCGCGGAGACGCTCGTCGTCAATCCGATAAGGCCGTGCTTCGAGGCGACATAGGCCGAGCCGGTCTGGAAGCCCAGGAAGGAATTGACAGAGCCGATGTTGACGATTGCACCACCGTGTCCGCCATCGAGCATGGCTCTGGCTTCATGCTTCATGCAAAGAAATGCGCCTTTCAGATTGATGTCCAGAACCCTGTCCCATTCATCCTCAGTCAAATCTGTAATTCCAGCCCACTGCCCTTCGATGCCGGCGTTGTTCACTGCGTAGTCGAGACGGCCGAACACCTCAATCGCATGGGCAACCATTTTCTCCACGTCCTGTGCCGCGGACACATCCGTCTTGATGGCGGTCGCTTTTCCGCCCTGACCCTCAATCTCGGTCACAAGCTTATCCAGCTCATGCTTCCGCCGTGCGGCCAGCACAACCCTTGCGCCCTTTGCAGCGAAAGCCCTGGCGGTCGCCCTGCCAATCCCACTGCTCGCTCCGGTCACCAGTGCAACTCTATCGCTCATATCTGTCATCTGAATCCTCCCGTGCTAACCCATCAACGTATATCGCAAGCTTAATTCATTTACGACCCGGCTAATCCTAATCCCTGCTTCCGATGCATGGTGGATGCGCGTGATGGCTAAGCCTTCAGTATTCTGCCTGGGTCCGCGGGGGTGTCGGTATAATCAGGGAGTGCTGGATTTGCCCATGCCTTTTGAGGATTTCAGATATGCCTAAGACTGTCACAGGTGGCTGTAGGTGCGGGGCGGTTCGGTATGAGTTCACGTCACTTCCAACATTTATGCACATCTGTTGCTGCCGTGACTGTCAGTACTTCACTGGAACCGACAAAGTATTTGTTGTGGGTGGACCACGAGAATCGTTTGAACTCCAGAAGGGTTCCCCTCGAACCTACGAGGTCGTGGCCGACAGTGGTGCAACCATCGTGCGAGCATTCTGCGACACGTGTGGATGCAGCCTGCTTATCTATCCGAAAATCGACGGCGTGTTCTATAAACCTGAGGACGATGTTGTTGAAGTTTGTGCCGGTACGCTGGACGATCCAAGCGCTTTCAGTCCGGATTTTGCCGTATTCGTTTCGAGAGCGCCAAGTTGGACAGCATTTCCAAAAGGCCTGATGCTGCATGAGTAAGGGTTAAGACGCTTAGTGCGGATACCGGCTCTGGGTCGGAAGCAGAGATGGGCGGATCAGACAGTGGTGGTCCTCTTTCATGCAGGAAGCGGAACTGAATCAGACATCCGTTTGGATAGAGCCCAATTTACGATCAATAGTTAAGAAAATTTAATACTAAATTCAAGTGCCAGTGACGAATTTCATGATAATTTTGGAAGTTCAACACTGAAGGGCGGTCGTGAGTATTTCTCCGATAAAAAATTTCCAGGAAACCTGGTGAAAACTCGGTGAAATTGTGTGGCTGGTTGAATGTCTTTTCCTTACTTAAACAGGAGTAACTATGAAAAAGTTATTTATCATTCTGACTAATACTGTGCTCATTGGTTTTTTAGGTAGTATTGGAGCAGCTTTTGCGGGCAATGGGGTCGGGCCTGGGGGATTCAGTCTTGAGATCATTGCATTCAACAACTGTCCGGGTGGTGACTTCACGGGCAGTAACCGCCGGATGATCGCCGTCGAGGCCAATGACCAGGTTATCGAAGGCGACATGTATAGTAACCAGCACCACAAACTGGTCAAAGATCTGATTCGAAATAATACGATTTCGCTGGTGCCGGCGCCTGAAGGGGAAAGCTTTCACGTCCTCGATGGGAACGCCTGCGGATCTGGAAAGCAGGACGCAATCTTGCAACTACCCATTACTCCTGACAACTGTGATCCTTGTGACCCCGACCCCATCCTGACGGGTTTCACCGAATATCGGGTTGAGCTGGCATTAGTCGGCGCCCCGGGTTCCGGCATCGGTGTTTCAACCTGCGGCGGAGAACCAACAGACGTGGATGTGGATGGCGACGGTATTACCGATCAGATTCTGTGCACAACCGAAGAGAATGTTCTCGTTCGTTATCGTAAGAGTGGAAAGCCGGTATGGGAAGACGTATCCACTCAGTTGCTCACAGTATGTCTCGACATCGACGATACGCCTGATGACGGTGTAAATGATCTTGACGGCATTTGTGATCTGCGCGTCGGTATATTTGACCCAACGCTCACTGGATATTTTTGGCAGTGGAATACGGAAGGGAAGGCTCACGCAAAACTGCGCTTTAAACCGGTTGCTCAATAATTCCTTCATTGCTACCTGAATTTATACAGGATCAGCCGGGGCAGAAGCCCCGGCTTTTTTTTGAGCACCAAGTAGTATTGATGCCAAGAGTCACAGCTACCCAAATCCTGGTAGCTGATTATGAGAAATCAGTTGACGTTTTGGCCTTTGAGGCTTATGCAGCCTGTATTTCTGGCGACCGCGAGCAGCCATCCGATGCAGGTGATTTGTAACATAAACGCAAATTTGGACTATGCTTATGCGAGCAGTCTGGTCAAATAGAAGGACATTCGTGGAAAAAAACAAGAGCAAGACCAAACGGGAATTTGCTTTCGGAGTCAAGTTTGCCTGCCTATTGATCGGCTACTTTTGTTTCGCGGTCAGTGTGCTTCCCACCGCATACGCGGGCTCGCTGGAACAATCCAGCCCGAAATCATCCGATAGTGATGTAGGTTACGCATTCACAAACGAAACGGACTTTATCATCAACACCGGCCTGAACGATGCCTGGTTCAATCCCGCCACCAATGGTCAGGGATTCCTCATCATGGTGTTCCCGGAGATCAAGCTGATGTTTCTGGCCTGGTTCACCTACGACACCGAACGTCCGCCAGAAGATGCTACCGCCTTTTTGGGAGAGCCTGGCCATCGCTGGCTTACCGCGCAAGGGCCTTACGACGGGGATACGGCGAACTTGACCATTTTCATGACCGAGGGTGGCGTGTTCGACTCCGCGGAGCCGGCCGTTTCTACGGATGCGGCTGGTGTTGGCACCATGACGCTCGAGTTTGCGGATTGCACCGAGGGGCTGGTGAATTATGAATTCGCCTCTCCCGATATCTCAGGCCAAATCCCGATCCAGCGCATTGTGCTGGACAATGTGCCGTTTTGCGAATCGCTCGGGACGCCTGACACGGGACCCGTCGAGCCCCCCGGCCTCGAAGGGATCACCCAAGCACACAACGCCGTTCGCGCTTCGGTAGGGGTCCCGCCGCTCGTTTGGGATCCTGAACTCGCAGTTGTCGCACAGACCTGGGCCGATGGGTGCGTCGACAATGAATCCCCGACCGGTCTCGTCGATCACAACGCCGACCGGAGCAGCAATTATCCGGGATTCGTCGGCGAGAACATCTACGGAACCAGTCAAACACCGACTGCCCAGGGCGCAGTGGACAGGTGGGCGGCCGAAGCGGCCGATTACGACTATGATTCGAATTCATGTTCCGGAGTCTGCGGCCACTATACCCAAGTCGTTTGGGCGACCACGGAGCGCCTCGGATGTGGCGTATCGCAGTGTGCCGGCCTTCAGTTCGGAGGCACCATTGTTTGTAACTACAGCCCGGCCGGCAACACCGGGGGCCGCCCGTACTGAAGCGCCGTGATCATTCGTTCGCCGGTGGAATGAGCGCCGACCAGCACGGCCATTGCGATCACTGAAATCTGAAGTACGCGTCTGACGGGCATCCCTGTTCTCAATTGTCAGAACGATACAACAGGCCGTCCGGCACATCGTCCCAATCGATAGGGCCATGGTCGAAAGCGTATTTCAACCGCTTCAGGACAACAATCCACCCTTCGGCGAAATAGTCGTGCACTTCCGACCAGTCCTGGCCACGTCCCCAACCCATGTGCCGCAGCGTCACCCGCGTTGACTCCGCATCGATCGGATCCAGCAACACCTCGACAAATGTGCGTTTGTTCCTGATTTGCGGCCATTTCGGGGGTGCATCCCAGGTGAATGCCAACCGCTGCTCGGGCTCGATGGCGAGCAACATCATGCCTTCAGCCCCTCTCAGCCCAGCCGGATTCTCCGGAAAAAAGTGAATGGAAAATTCGCCGTCGGTGCGCAGATCCACGATGGCCTTGCGGCCGAAAAAGCTTTGCAGGCCCTCAACTGTGGTCCAGGCTTCCCAAACCTCGGTGGGGCTTGCAGAAACCTCCACCTGAATTTCGAGCGTTTCCAGTTGCTGCGCCGCAGCCTCTTGCACACCGCCCGACAGGGCGAGGCCGAATCCCACGGCAATGGTCGCCAGTATGACGTGTTTTACTTTCTTCACTAACCTACTCCGGTTTCATGTAATTCGAAAAATCGACCGCTTTGCCCGTTTCGAGCAGAGTTTTCAGGCCGGCGACTACACAGGGCCACCCGCCTGAAATCAGATCGTACATCTTGCTGTTTGCGGGAAACTGGTCGTGGACGACGGTCAGTTTCGTGTGCTCGCCGAAAGCCTCGAGCTGAAAGGTGACCCTGGACGGGGATTCGTCTGCGACCTCGGGATTGGAGGGAAAACTCCAGGTGTAAGATAATTCCCGGGGCTTATCTGCTTTCAATATAATCCCCTGGCAACCGACTCGGTCGCCATCATCACCCTCTACCAGGAAGACAATTTCAGAGCCCGCCTGCCAATCTGAATGAACACGGGTGGAATGCCAGTATTGGCGGGTGAATTCGGCGGTGGTCAAACCTTCCCAAACGCGTTCCGGGCTTGCTGCGATGATCGTGACGTAAACATACTTCAGGTCAGTCATTACTCGATTCCTCTTCACTAAGCTGCTCCAGGGCCTGTTTCAGGCGGACCACGGCCGCGGCCTTTGGTGCGGAAAATTTGTCAATCCAGCGATGGTTGATTTGGGTAATCGGCACCGGATTCAGGAAATGAAATTTCTCCCGGCCGCGCCATTCGACCGCGACCAGGCCAGCCTGCTCGAGAATGCTCAGGTGCCTGGCGACAGACTGACGTTTCATCTCCATTCCAGCGCACAGTTCGGTCATGGTTTGGCCCTGGCGGTCATTCAGTTTGTCCAAAAGCTTGCGGCGGTTCCGATCCGCCAACGCTTTAAACAC
>CAMYKC010000140.1 GCA_947258865.1 uncultured Lysobacterales bacterium | reverse complement strand
AGAGCCCGGGGAAGTTCGCCAACCATGCTCCCAATGCTGGCTGGAAGGAAGAGGACAGTTGAAACTTCACGATCACTGAGATGATCGCGTACGTCGGGCGCGGCTATTATAAGGAGCATATAATACCCGTGTTTAGGAGAGTTGCGCCCTTTCCCCGAGATTTCCCATTTCCTATCCATTCTCACTTGCCGATAAAAGCGGTACAGTTCACCATTTTATTAATAATTGCTATGGGTTAGGAAAGCTATCTAACATCGGGAGGCCAGGCATTTGACAGAAATCCAGGGTAGAATAAGGACGCGGGCGTTATTGGCGACAAAATGCAGATTGTCTTTTCTGGTTTTTGCATCCCAGCCAATGAAGGTGTCTCTGGGTTTGATTTTCCAGGCAGCCGAGCCCCAACCCAGACAGGCCGCGGGCCTGTCATCGATAAAGGCGATGTACTTTAGATGATTGCTCTCCGAGGCGTAGGCTCGTTATGCCTATACGAGCCGGAGGCCGACGATCTGACGATAGCCCAGGTAATGGTGCTGGTGGATCAACGAGTTGTAGAAATGATAAATTGTGGGTTGAAAATTGATTAATTTTTGCCTGTTGGACCTATTAAATTACCTCATCTAACAGTAAAGCGGAATCCGATTGTAGTTATTAGAAGAATGTCTATTTCTGCAAGGAGCGCGCTTTGAGCAGATTCGCATTGAGCGGGCCTTTCGGGGCCGCGTTAACCTGGAGTGTATCGCCTGGGATCAGGCGGGTGCCGCGGTCGCCATGGAGGCCGGCCTCACGCCTCAGGAGTCGATAAAAAGAGGCCTTCCCAAACCGTCTGAATGCGATCTTGTTATCGTGATTCTGTGGTCGCGAATGGGCACGCCTTTACCGGCTGATTATACTAAGCCCGATGGAACTGCTTATCTCTCAGGCACCGAGTGGGAGTATCAGGACGCAATCACCGCAGTTAAGCGTTCCGGACAGCCTTCGGTTTGGGTCTACCGACGAACTCAAGTCCCGAACATTGCTTTTAATGATCCTGATTTCGAAGAGAAGCGGCGTCAGTGGGATAATGTCGAGGCGTTCTTCCAGGGCTTCGTTGGCGAGGATGGCTCACTGAGCGGTGGCGTTAATTCCTACCAGACGCCTGATGAATTCCGTCGGCAATTCGAGCAGCATCTGCGGGACCGTCTGACGCAAGTTTTGGAAGAATTACCAGGGTCGGAACAAAATGCTGCTGCCCCTCAAGAACGCGAAATCGAGGATCGCGTACTTTGGACGGATGCCCCCTATCCGGGTCTTAATGCGTTCAAACCTGAGCAGGCGCCCATATTCTTCGGACGCGGGTCGGAGGTCGATCAGCTCCTGGAAGTCCTGCGGGATCCCGCAAATCGTTTTGTTGCGGTCGTCGGCGCATCGGGTTCGGGCAAGTCATCGCTCGTCGCGGGCGGGCTTATCCCGCGGTTGCGGGCGGGCGCCTTGCCGGGCAGCACGCAGTGGGTCGATATCACCTTCAGGCCGGGCGAACGAGGCGAGGATCCTTTTCTCGCACTTGCATACGCGTTCAAAGCAGTTCTTGGCACGAGCGGCCGGCGTGTAGTCGAGCTGGCCGAGGATCTGCGAGTCAAGCCGGACGGTTTGGCCTCCTTTGTTAACCAACTTTTGAGCGGCAGCTCCCAGGCGACAGAGTTTTTTTTGGTCGTGGACCAGTTCGAGGAGATCTTCACCCTCGTTGCCGACGATGCCCGCGCGAGGTTCATCGAGCTCATCGAAACGGCCGTGGGGATTCCACAGGTACGCGTGCTCGCCACGATCCGATCGGACTTCACCGCAAATGTCGCAGAGATACCGGCACTCGCTCAGCTTTTTCAAGGTCGGGGGATTTTTTTGCTCTCTGCGCCCGGTGTTATGGCGCTGACCGAGATGATTCGACGGCCCGCCCAGGTGGCCGGTCTCGAGATCCGGGACGACCTGTGCGACCGAATATTGCAGGATACCGGTACAGGCGCTGGGGCCCTGGCACTAATGGCCTTTGCGCTGCAAGAGGTCTACGAACACGGCAAAGCTTCGGGTAAGTTTACATTGCAGGAATACGAATCGCTGGATGGTGTGGCCGGCGCCATACAATCGCAGGCAGAACGGGCGCTGCAGCGGCTGGGGAAGCCAGACGATGGCGCATTGCACGCGTTGTTTGCGGATCTGACGGAAGTCAACGACCAGGGTGTTGCGACGCGCCGCCGCGCGCCCCTTGAGCAGATCCGCCAGGACCCGCTCAAGGCCCGCCTGGCAGAGGCGCTGGTGGAAGCGCGAATTTTGGTCACGGATCTGGAGCGGGCCGAAAACCCTACTCTCGAGGTGGCCCACGAGGCCGTGTTCACCGGTTGGCGTCGCCTGTCCCGGTGGATTGAATCCAACGCCGGCGAGCTTCGGGTCTGCCGCAGCCTGGTCATGTCGGCACGGGACTGGCAGCAAACGGGTGCCTCATCTTTCAAGCATTTGCCGGATCGCGCTACACTCAAGCAATACCGTGGGGTCAGCCACGCGTGCTCGCCGGGTGAGGATGCCGAGGTCAGCCAGAGTTTCCTGGGTGCGGCAAGGCGCCGCCAGAGGCTCTGGAGCGGTTTGCTGGCCTTGGTGGTGCTCGTGGTCGGCATTCTGGGAGTGGACATCTGGCTGGGAAACCAGAAGGCGAACTGGAATGGGTTGCGGATTTGGACGATGGCGCGGTTCGGATTCTATGACGGGCCGATGATGGTGCCAATACCCGGTGGAACTTTCCAGATGGGATCATCCGACTGCGCTGCCGATAACGCTGCCGAAGAATACAAGTTCGAGTGTCCGCGGCGCAGAGTCGAGATCAAATCCTTTGAGATCGGGCAATACGAGGTCACTTTCGACGAGTACTCAGCCTTCGTGCTGGGTACGGATGTCGAGAAGATTCCGCACGATGAGGACTGGGACCGTGATTCACGCCCGGTGATCAACGTGAGTTGGAACGATGCAAAAGCTTACATCGGATGGCTTAACAAAATGGTGAAAGGCAAAAGCTTTCGACTACCCACCGAAGCCGAGTGGGAGTATGCGGCACGTGCCGGATCGGCGACTGCGTATAGTTACGGCGGTGATGAATCTCGATTGGGTGAGTATGCCTGGTTTGAGTCTAACTCCGGAGGTAAGACTCATCCTGTGGGCCAAAAGAAGCAAAATGCCTGGGGCCTTTACGATATGCATGGCAATGTCTCGGAATTGGTAGAGGATGATTGGTTCCCAAACTATGAGGGGGCACCCGTTGATGGTCGTGCCTGGGTTAAAGATCCAAGGAGCGATCGCGATCGCCGCCTGATTCGCGGCGGAAGCTGGGACCTCCCTGCCGCCCTCAGCGAGTCATCGAGACGCTTCAAACGCCGGCCCGACAGCAGCAGCCGACGCGTCGGCTTTCGTCTCGCCAGGTCCGTTGCCCTTGGTCCTTGATCCCTTGGACCCCTGGCATCAGTAAAATCGCGGAGGGTCAAGACTTATTGCCAATAGCACCATTTTTAACAACGCTTATATTCTCTGGAAGTTTTTGACTCATTTGATGGAAAGGGAACAATCTGATCTTGTTGAATTAATAAAAAAAGTATCCCCTAAGGCCTGGAGGCATGTCAATCTTGGTGGGAGGTTTAAATTCAACACACAAAGGAGGCAATCATTATTTTGTTGACATGACTACAGAATAGCGATAAGAGGAGGGGAAATATGATTCACCTGCCCTTCATAACGTTCTGATAAACCTTCTTGCTGCCCAAATTCATAAATCCTGCAGCCAAACCCTGGAGGGGTGAACGAATGCAGCTGAACTACGTCGGCTCAAATTCATCAGTCGTATATTCATCTAAGCAAAGACGATGCGCCAGATGGGGCTGCATCCTTATTTTATCGAGCCTGTTAATCCTGCTTGCCGCAATGGCAGATGCATCCTCATCATCTGAGGTGGCCTATGCCAAAGGAATCCTGTCCTTTGGTAAGGGAAACTATGAAAAGGCGCTCGACTATTTTCTTGCCGCTGCCGCAGTAGAGCCGGATAATCCTCATATCCGGCTTCATATCGGTCTATGCCTGAGCAATTTGGGGAAATTTGAGGAAGCCGTTTCTGAGCTGCAAAAGACGCTGCAAATTCAACCTGCTTTGACCTATGTGTATTATCATTTGGGCCTGGCGTATTACAGGCTGCAGCGTTACCAGCAGGCCGAAGAAGCCTTCCAGACTTTTCTGGCTGCTAACCCTGATGCGCCGGAGGCCCGTGCGGCCCGCCACAATCTTAATGTCATCAGCCTGCGCCAAAGCGAGCGGCGGATGCTGCAACTGCAGGGTTCGGTCAGTGTTCAATACGATGATAATGTTGTTCTGGAGCCGAATGACGATATACTTGACATCAGCGACAAAAATGACGGACGCACGGTGTTCACCTTTACGGGCCGGCTGTTGCCCGTGCGAACCGCCTCATGGTATCTGGGGGGGGACTATGCATTTTTTCAAAGTCTGCAGTTCGACCTCACTGAATATGATATCCAGAAACATGTGGGCAGAGTTTTTACCGGCTACAAATTGAACCGCACGACCTTGCGACTTGCGGCTGACTACACCTACACGACGCTCGATAAAAAGGATTTTTCCAAAGCTGTCACAATCCTGCCAAGCATCTCTATTCGGCAAACAGATAAGCTTTCGGCTGTGGTGTCCGGATTCTACCGGGACAATAACTTTTCTAACCAGATAATTGCCTCGGGAGAGAAGGATGCCCGCGACCGGGACGGCTGGAACACGCTGGTGGGTTTTGATCAATACCTGGCCTTTAATCAGAAGCAAGCGCTGGCCCGGCTCAGCTATTACTTCGGAGCCAGCCGCAACGAAGGCAGCGACTGGGAGTATAACAGCCATCAAGTAGCTCTGGGCTTGCAATTCCCGCTGGTTTGGGGCTTTGAATTGAACCTGGATGGCCTCTACCGCAGGCGAAATTACCTGAATGAAAATTCATTTTCTGACGAACCTTTAGGAATACTGACCCCCGACGATCAGACGAAACGCCGTGACAATCGTTACGTGGGATCTGTAAGGTTGCAGCGGTTGCTGGGCAGCCCCCTGATATTTTCAGACATGTTTATTTCTGCCGACTTTACGCACATCAGAAATGATTCAAATATCGATTTTTTCGACTACGACCGCAACATCGTGGCGTTGACGCTGACCGTAAAGTATTGATACATGAAATCACGATATACAAACCGTATTACAACAGCCTTTGTGATAATCCTGACAATGTTTGCCTTTACCACAGCCGGTTGGGGTGATTATATTGCCGAGGTGGTACAAGCCGAGGGTGTTGCCGAGTTGCTGAAAGCTGAAATGCGGCAAAAAGACCTCAGCGACAAATGGGAAACGCTGTCTTATATGGAGGAGATCTTTCTGGCTGACACCTTACGCACCGGCGCCACAGGCAAAGTGAAGGCTCTGGTGGAATACCAGGATATCGATGCCGTATGGAGTCTTCTAGAGAACGGCAGTATGTATTTCGACGAGGAAGAACCGTTTTGTAAATCAGAGACTCAAAAGCAAAAGAGAATTTTGCACCTTGAGGAGGGCACTGTCCGAGGTGCCGTCTCGCAACACTCAGCCGCTGCTACGGAGACGGAAATCCGCACTCCCAATGCGGTGATTTGCGTGCCTGGAACCACCTTTATCCTCCGCTCCAGGACGCCTGACACCACGGGGATTAACACCACGGAGATTATCGCGCTCGAGGGAGTTACAATTATATGCAACCTCAAGCTTGCAGAGGGGCAGGTTGCCGAAAAGGATACATGTGTAGAGGTAAAGCAAGGCTACAGCTCGCAGGTAGTCGAAACCGGGGCACCGACCGCGCCGAAACTGCTTTCACCCGCGGCGCTCAAACGTGCACAGGAATTGCGAATCACCACGCAGGTACACCCTATAGTGAAGCTGCTCCGGCGTCAGCCGGTTGAGGAGTTTATTCCCCCAGTAGGCAAAGAACCACCCTTCCCGCTTGAGATCTACCCCCCAGAGGTCTTCTTTGAGCCGCTGATACGGTTGGAGATCGAAATCCCTAATCCAAACTTGTAAGGATGATGAAGATATGACGGCAATTGTATATATCAGGCGACTGACGGCTCTCCTAGTATCGAATCTCATCCTTTTAATGCTCCTCGGCTGCGGTGGCAGTGGTGATGATGGCAACGGCGCAGCTGGACACTCAAGCCGTCTTGCCTTGACTCTGACAACTGCCGGCGAAACTCTCAATTCTCGACAGCTCGGAAGTGTTTCGACGGCTCGGGCCGAGCCCGGTGATCAGGATTTTGTCACCCTTATAAAGATTATCGTCAGTGCTGACGATATTGATCCCCCCATTATAGAATTCTTCGAAGTACCGAAGAACGGGGAGCCGACGGTGACGGTGGAACTGTCCGTGCTTAATGGAAAAAATCGTAAGATCACCACTCTCTTTTTTAACGAGAAAGACGTAAAGATTAATGAAGGCCAAATAATCATAGACCTGTTCGAAGATAAACGGGTGAAAATGGAGGTCCCGTCCTGTATACCGACCATTACCAATCCGGGTTCCCAGAGCGACTTTGAAGGTGATCCGGTAGCTCTTCAAATTGAGGCCAAATCTCCTATCGACCTTCCCCTGACATACAGTGCCGACGACGACACTTTACCGCCTGGCCTTAGGATCGATCCGGCCGACGGCAAAATCTCCGGTACCCTCCTCGCTGCGGGCACTTACGTCGTGACGGTTACGGTCTCAGACGACGGACCTCGGACTGCTTCGACCGCGTTCAAATGGACCGTGAAGCCTTTCAGACCACCCATTGACATTATCACTCCGGAGGACCAGAGCAACTTTGAGGGTGATGCGGTCTCGC